>JAFSLH010000027.1 GCA_017448545.1 Clostridia bacterium | reverse complement strand
TGTTGTTTGCAAGAGTGAACGCAAGCGTCCAAAGCGTTTACCTTTGCAGACAGGGGGAATGTCAGGGAGAATGTACGATTAGGGATTATAGTTCCTCTCACTCCCCCCTAGGGGGGAGTTGCGTTTAGTTTTGCAAATCCAAGGCGAGACCGAGCCGGAGGCGTGCAGGAGGTGTCATATACTATCCGCCCCGCACGGGGAGCGGACGCAGTATGCGGACGGTCATTCCGCACGTCCCTTGCCGACGGGGACAAGAAAGGAAACAACATCATGGCAAAGCACATGGACGACGCGGATCGCGTCGAGATAGAGAGGCTGCTCCGGCTGGGGTGGCTGGTCGCGCAGATCGCGAGCAAGCTCGGGAGACCCGACTGCACCATCGCCCGGGAGATCAAGAACAGGAGAATCGACAGCAACAAGGGCGTGCGCAGGACGTCGAGCGCCACCTGTGCGCTCTACGACTCCTGCCGGCGCACCAAGGTGTGCCCGGTCGACTGCGGGATGAGGAAGCTCTGCAAGAACTGCGTCTGCTGCGTCGAGGCCTGCGCCGACTTCCTGCCGCGCACCTGCCACCGGCTGACGTCGTCGCCGTTCGTCTGCAACGGCTGCGAGAGGGAGCGGAGCTGCCCGCTGCCGAAGAAGTTCTACATCGCCGGCGGAGCCCAGGCCCACTACGAGGGGCTGCTCCACGAGTCGCGCCGGGGCGTGCACGCCTCCGACGAGCAGCTCGCGAGGATCAACGAGGTGTTCACGCGGTGCACGCGCCAGGGGCATTCCGTGAGGAACGTCATGGCGAACAACCCGGGCCTATTCGACGTCTGCGAGCGCACCATGTACAACTACGTGAACCTGAAGAAGTTCGACGCCATCCGGGGCGACCTCCCCTTCGCCTGCTCCCGCAAGCCGAGGAAGGCGCGCCCCGTCACGAAGACCGACGCCAAGTGCCGCGTCGGGCGCACCTACAAGGACCTGATCTCGTACTGGATCGCCAACCCCTCGCTCCGCGACCGCGAAGCCGAGATGGACGGGCTCGAGGGACAGAAGAGGGACGGGAAGTACATCTTCACGTTCGTCTTCAACGAGGACGGCCTCGCGCTGGGCTTCATCAGCGACTCGAAGAGCTCCGAGGCGTGCACGGAGATCTTCAGGAGGCTCTGGGACGCCGCCGGGCCGGAGCTCTTCAAGAAGCTCTTCGCCATCGTCGTCACGGACAACGGCCCCGAGTTCTCCGACCCCGCCGCCATCGAGGCCAACCCGCTCTTCGTCCCGCGCGGCGAGGACGATGGCAGGGAGTGGAAGGACTGCGTCTCCCCGGACAAGTACCGCGCCCGCGTGTTCTTCTGCAACTCGTTCAGCCCGAAGCAGAAGGCCCACATCGAGCGCGTGCACGAGGAGGTCCGCAGGGTCCTGGTCAAGGGCGTGTCGTTCCAGTCCCTCACGCAGGACGACGTCAACCTCGTGTTCTCGCACGTCGACAGCTACACGCGCGGCGTCCTCGACGACGCCACCCCCTACGACTCCTTCGTGGCCCGCAACGGCGAGGCCGGGAAGAAGTTCCTCGACGCGCTCGGCATCAGGCGCATCGAGCCGAACGACGTCAACCTCACGCCCATGCTCCTCGGCGAGAAGTTCGCCCGCCACGCCGCGCAAGCGATCCTCCACCGCAACGGCGTGGACACAGGCGCCGGCCAGCCCGGAAAGACCGTGAAGTGAATCGCGGAATAGACTGAACGCCTCCGCGAAGGAGGCGTCCAGGGGACAAGGCCCGCCGCATGCCGCAGACCCCGGCCGGAAACCGGACATGGGTGCGACGGGCTGGGGGAGCTTTGCGCCCGGCACCGGCCCAGGAAGGCCGACGGCGGCCGAGAAACGTTGCTCCGCTGCCCCGAAACCCATCAATACGGCACGAAAACTTGCATTCAGCTTTTCAAGAACTTGCAATCACTTCTGCAACTTGCGTTCACCTATGCAAACTTGCATTTGCCCTTTCGGATTTGCGTTTAGTTTTGCGAACGGCA
>JAFSLH010000030.1 GCA_017448545.1 Clostridia bacterium | reverse complement strand
TGTGGAGTAGAGCGTTCCGCCTCGGTGATTCCGGTGCGGACGCCCCCTCTTCAAACCGTGCGTGCGGATTTCCCGCACACGGCTTCCCGTGTGAAACTGATGTCATCGGTAATACCTCCTTCTGGTGAGGGCTATAAGCCCGAGTTCCTGTAGTTCTCCGTAGTACGTCTCGGCGTATTTCAGCCGATACTGCCGCTGGCTCTTCCTGTTGAGGAACTTGTGCAGGCGACACTGCGCGTAGGAGTTCACTTTCGCGAACTGCCGCGACGGATACCCGCACTTGAAGTACCTTCCCCATCCTTCCAAGACGAGATTCAGACGCTCCACCACCTTCTCTACGGGCGAAAGCAGTTTGCGCCGCATCGTCTCTTCCTTGACCTTCCGACAAACCTTCTTGACCGACTTGTTGGACGGACACCATTCAAGGTATTTCCTGCCCGTCATGTAGTGCCTGTCCCTCACGTAGCGGAACTCGTAGCCGAGGAACGCAAGCGCGGATTTCTCGGCATCCATGTCGAGTAGCCGCGTCTTTTCCCTGTTCACCACAAGCCCGAATCGGTTTTCCAGTTCGCCCTCAATCCGCTGTACGAATCCATCCGCCCACCGTCTTGCGAGAATCACGAAGTCGTCCGCGTAGCGCACGATCGACATGACCTGATTGGTGGCCTTGGCAACCAGCATGGCACACGTCTCGAACCAATGCAGGTAGATGTTCGACAGCAATGGGGAAATCACTCCGCCCTGCGGAGTCCCTTTTCCCTTGGGGCTCTTCTGCACCCCGTTCGGCTCGACGCTGTTGGACTTCAGCCACTGCCTTATGAGCGACAGCACGCCGCTGTCCGTAATGCGCGTGCGCAGGGCAAGGAACAGCTTGTCGTGGGGAATCGTGTCGAAGTATGAGGACAGGTCAGCGTCATAGACCTGCCTCTTCCCCGACTTTATTTCCGCCGCTATCCTGTCCACCGCCTGCTGTGCCGAGCGGTTCGGCCTGAACCCGAACGAGCAGTCGTGGAAGTCCGCCTCGAATATCGGCTCGATGATGAGCTTGACCGCGCACTGCACCACCCTGTCCCTCACGGTGGGGATGCCGAGCGGCCGCAACTTCCCGTTCGCCTTCTCGATGTACTTCCTTCTCACGGGGCTTGCCCGGTAGGTCTTTTCGTGGAGTTCCTTCTGAATCCCCGCGATGAACCCCTCCACGCCGCCCTCGGACTGCTCGATGTCCTCAATTGTCACGCCGTCCACTCCGGGCGCGCCCTTGTTCGCGCAGACTTGCGCCCACGCGCACTTGAGCGTCTCGGTCTCCACGACGAGCCTCTTGAGGTTGTAGAACCGAAACTTCGGTTCGCTCTTCGCCTTTACCGACAGTTTCTCCCTCATGAGCGCAAGGTGCGGATAGCCGACGAGACCTTGCCTTGCGGCAATCTCGCGGATTTCCTCTTCCGTATAGGACTTTGCAGTCAAGCGGCTTGCTCCCATTTGATCGAAACGTTTCCTTTTACACGCAGGACCCCTTCGCTCCACGGGCATTGCCCCGCTTCGTCGCTACTATGGGTCCGTCCGACTCCTGCGAACGCTTTCGCGCCGCAGGTCTCCCAAGTTCCCGATGCAGCTTTCCAGACGCGCCGCCCTTCTATGCCCCGCCGTGCTTTCCGCGCCGCAAATCGACTCCGGCGCCTCTTTTCGGCTTCACGCAGCATGACGCGCTGGCCGCACGGATTGTTGGAAATAACGAGACGTAACAGCGAAGGCTCGCTTACGCTGCGGCTCACCTGTTTGTAGCGCAAGGCTTCGGCGGTCGGGTCGCCCCTTCCGTCGCTTGCGTTCCTAACTGACTGTCGATTTCTTGTCAGCGCGAACTCCTTTCATTTCGCAAGTTGCTATCGAGCTTTGCTTGGCGCACCATG
>JAFSLH010000026.1 GCA_017448545.1 Clostridia bacterium | reverse complement strand
TTTGGATCTCGGTCGCTTCTTGCCGCAGGAGGAACTGCTACGCGTCAATGTGTACGAACGCTCAACGCTTGCCGAACTTCTGATCTTTGCTGCGCGCGATCTCAGTGAAGAAGGGCGAGAGCAAGGTCTGCTCCCCACCTTTACCGCGTTACACGGCTCTTTCGACGATGAGCGCGATCAGATCATGGCGCGCATGGATCATCCCGGATCATTGCAGGCGCTGATTGACGAATGGCGCACCTTTGCCGAAGCGCACAAAGAAAACCCCGATTTGCTTCGATTCCGATTCTATCGTCCAATGCGTCTGCTGCACCAACTGGAGGACTTACAGCGGGAACCGATCCGCTTCTCCGTTGCCGAGGATTACAGTCCGCAGCCAAGCCGATTCATCTCGTTGGATGAAATCGACAAGCTTTTGCGCGGTTCTGACACCGAACGCGGATCAGAACAACGGCTCGAAACGTATGCGTTCTTTCTTGCGCATTCTGATAGCAACGAGCGTGAAAAACATCTCAAGGGTATACATGGGGAGCATCACGGATTCCTCGCCGGAAACGATCAAGGCGAGTTTACCTCCAAAGGTATCATGTTCAGCCATGGCGATATGTCCAAACCATACGCAAAGATCGAATGGAACTGGACAAAGGTACGAAAACGGATAGAAACGCTGATCGAACAGAACCGATATCTTTCAGATGCGGATCGGTCACAGATGTCTGCATATGAGCAGAAGCAGATTGCACGATCCATTGTCAATGCCTTTACGGATGCCCCGCAGGAATATGAGCGCCCATTCCGTCAGAACGCGATTTCGGATTACTGGGAAAGCGTCAAGACGGTTCAGAATCAGTTGACAGATCCAACCCGTGTACAAGCGATCCTTGATACGCTCGTTTCTCTGGAAGCCAATTCGCTTTCCACTGATCGCGGATATGAGGATCGTCATAAAGCCATGGAGAATCTGACTGCATACCGCAAGGGCGAGTTCTCCCTGTTCGGTGGAAAGCGCGAAGCCATCCCTTCCCCTGTGGAAGACGTTATTTGGGAGGATGAACTGCTGCTGGATGATCCGGAAGAATCTTCCGTTCTCTATCGCCCGTATGCTGTGGACGATACCGTTTATCTGGATGGTACAGAGTTTCGGATCACGAACGTGACAGCCATGCACGTCGAACTGATCGATCCGACGATCCGGTATCCGATCTTCCGTACCGAGAGCAAAGCAAACTTTGAATGGCTGTTGAAAAAGGATCGGCGAAATGCAATGTTTATTCCTCCGGAACAGCAGTCCCAAGAACCGGCGCAAGAGGAACCCCAAACGACGGAGTTTCCGCCTGCCACGGTGGAACAACCCGAAGCAGCCGCTCCACAGGAAGAACCGGTCAAGCTGCACAGCATTGTGATCGACCTGCGCCCGTCATGGGAGCGCGAGTTCCAAGAGCCGGAGCCGATCCCCGCCGCGCCGACCGTGAACAAGCGAACCGATTTCCGGATAACCGACGATCATTTGGGTGAAGGCGGTGCGAAGACGAAGTTTCAGAGAAACGTCGCGGCGATCCGAACACTGAAAGCGATCGAAGCCGAGAACCGTCTTGCAACGCCGGGAGAACAAGCTGTCCTGTCGCAATACGTCGGCTGGGGCGGCCTGCCGGATGCGTTTGACGATTCCAAAGAGCAGTGGCAAAGCGAATATGCCGAGCTCAAAGAGCTGCTGACGGATCGGGAATACGAATCGGCGCGGGCGTCCACACTGAACGCGCACTATACCTCCCCGGTCGTCATCCGTGCCATGTATGAGGCGATCGGCAATATGGGCTTTCAAACGGGCAATATTCTGGAGCCGTCGTGCGGGATCGGGAACTTCTTCGGAATGTTGCCTGAAAACATGGCGCAGAGTAAGCTCTACGGCGTGGAACTAGACGATCTGACGGGACGGATTGCAAAACAGCTCTACCAAAATGCAAGTATACGAATCGAAGGCTTTGAAGAAAGCGTTTATCCCGACAGCTTCTTTGACGTTGCGATTGGCAACGTGCCGTTCGGGGACTATTCGCTTGCAGACAAGCGGTACGATAAGAACCACTTTCTGATCCACGACTATTTCTTTGCGAAAGCGTTGGACAAGATTCGTCCCGGTGGCGTTGTCGCGTTCATTACCTCCAGCGGGACTATGGATAAAGCGAATCCTTCGGTACGGAAATATATCGCGCAGCGGGCTGAACTGCTCGGCGCAATCCGGTTACCGAACAATGCCTTTCGTGCCAATGCGGGAACGGACGTCGTTGCGGATATTCTCTTGCTGCAGAAGCGCGATCATCCGATCGAGATCGACGAGGACTGGCTGCATATCGGAAAGTCCGAACTGGGCTATCCGATCAATGAGTACTTCCTGAAGAACCCGGATATGATCCTCGGCGAGCTGACCGAGGAAAGCACGCGCTTCGGCACGGGACAGACCGTGAAGCCGATCGAAGGCGCCGATCTAAACGAACAGCTCCGGGATGCGATCGCCAATATTCACGGCGAAATCGTCGCATTGGAGCAAGAGGATGAACTGGAGGGAACGGCAAAGGCAACGCTGCCCGCCGATCCCGATGTACGAAACTTTTCCTTTACGATTGTAGATGGCGAGATCTATTTCCGTGAGAACTCGATCATAACCAAGATCGAGGTGTCGCTGACCGCGCAGAACCGGATCCGCGGCATGATTGCCCTGCGCGATTGCATACACAAGTTGATCAACCTGCAGCTGAACGACTATTCAGACGCGGCGATCGCGGACGCGCAGCATGAGCTGAATACGCTTTACGACGCCTACACCGCAAAGTACGGACTTCTGAACAGCCGCGGCAACAGCATGGCATTCTCGGATGATTCATCATACCCGCTGCTCTGCTCGCTGGAGGTGCTCGACGAGAACGGGAAACTGGAACGGAAAGCGGATATGTTCTATAAGCGCACTGTTCGCCAGTACACCGAGATCACCCATGTAGATACCGCAGCCGAAGCGCTGACCGTTTCCCTTTCCGAAAAGGCAAAGGTCGATCTTCCGTATATGGCAGGGTTGACCGGAAAAAGTGAAGAAGCACTCGAAGCCGAGCTTTCTGGGTTGGTCTTCCGCGACATCGGCACCTACTACGAGGGCTTTTACAATCCGGACACCTTCGACCTGAAAGCGTTTCCGCTGGTGACAGCGGATGCTTTTTTATCCGGCAATGTGCGAAGCAAGCTGAAGACGATTCGATTGGTTCAAGAGAAATTGCAGGAAGCGGGAAAGGCGGAAGAAGCCGAAGCGCTTTCCATCTCGATTGCCGCATTGGAAAAGGTACAGCCGAAGGATCTGGACGCATCCGAGATCAATGTACGTCTCGGTGCGACATGGATTCCGGAGGAAGACATTAAAGCGTTCATCTTTGAAACGCTGCAGCCCGGTTGGCGTGCGCAGCGGTATGTGCAGGTGCACTATTTCGATATCACCGGCGAATGGCGAATCGAAGGTAAGAACCTCGACTACGGCAACGTCACCGCAAACGTCACCTACGGTACGCCCCGGATCAATGCTTACGACATCATTGAGGACAGCTTGAATCTCAAAGACGTCCGGATCTACGACACCGTTCAGGACGATGAGGGTCGTGAAAAACGAGTGCTGAACATGAAGCAGACAATCCTCGCACAGCAGAAACAAACGCTGCTGCAGGAGGCGTTCCGTGATTGGCTCTGGAAAGATCCGCAGCGCCGGGATCGGCTTGTGACCATGTACAACGAACGGTTCAATTCGACACGCCCACGGGAATACGACGGCAGCCACCTTGTGTTTCCGGGCATGAACCCTGCGATCACATTGCGACCGCACCAAGCCAACGCGATCGCGCGTGTGCTGTACGGCGGGAACACCCTGCTCGCCCACGTTGTCGGCGCGGGCAAAACATTCGAGATGACCGCCGCGGCTATGGAACTCAAGCGGCTCGGTCTGTGTCACAAGTCCCTGTTTGTGGTTCCGAACCATCTGACCGAACAGTGGGCAAGCGAGTTTCTGCAGCTCTATCCCTCCGCAAACATCCTTGTTGCGACCAAGAAGGACTTTGAGAAGCAGAACCGCAGACGCTTCTGCAGCCGGATTGCGACCGGCGATTACGATGCGGTCATTATTGGACACAGCCAATTCGAGAAGATCCCGCTGTCGCTGGAGCGGCAGAAGCGAACGATTGAGGAACAGATCGAAGAGATCACATTCGGGATCGAAGCCCTCGAATCTGAGAACGGAAACTATCTGTCGATCAAGCAGTTGGAAAAGACCAAACGCGGTCTGGAAACAAAGCTGCAGCGGCTGAATGACCGAGAGCGCAAGGACGACGTTGTAACCTTCGAGGAACTCGGCGTCGATCGGCTGTTTATCGACGAAGCGCACTACTACAAGAACCTGTATCTGTACACCAAGATGCGAAACGTCGCCGGCATCTCTCAGACGGAAGCGCAGAAATCGAGCGACCTGTACATGAAATGCCGCTACCTTGACGAGATTACCGACAGCCACGGCGTGGTGTTTGCAACAGGTACGCCGATTTCCAACAGTATGACGGAGATGTACACCATGCAGCGCTATCTCCAGTACAACCGTCTGAAGGATACGCACCTGCAGCACTTCGACGCATGGGCGTCCACCTTCGGCGAGACGGTGACAGCGATTGAACTCGCACCGGAGGGAACGGGCTATAGGGCAAAGACCCGGTTTGCGCGGTTCTTCAATCTACCGGAGCTTGTGTCCATGTTCAAGGATATTGCGGATGTGCAGACGGCGGATATGCTCAATCTTCCCGTACCGGAAGCGGAGTACCACAACGAGGTAATCAAACCGAGCGAGTTTCAGCGCGAGATGGTGGCATCCTTTGCCGAGCGTGCTGAGAATGTGCGAAAGGGTATTGTGAAACCGTATGAAGACAACATGCTGAAGATCACCAACGACGGACGAAAGCTCGCGCTCGATCAGCGGCTGAATAATCCCATGCTGCCGGATGAGGATACCAGTAAGGTCAATGCCTGTCTGGATAACATCTATCGGATTTGGCTCGAATCTTCGGAGCAGCGTTCAGCGCAGCTTGTATTCTGCGATTTGTCCACACCGCACAATGACGGCAAATTCAATGTGTATGACGATCTGCGCTTGAAGCTGATCGAACGCGGTGTACCGGAGGAAGAGATCAAGTTCATTCATGAAGCGAACACCGAAACGAAGAAAGCTGAACTGTTCGGCAATGTCCGTGCCGGAAAGGTCAGAATCCTGCTCGGTTCCACCGCCAAAATGGGCGCCGGAACCAACGTACAGAAACGTCTGATCGCTCTGCACCATCTGGATATTCCGTGGAGACCGTCGGATATTGAGCAGCGCGAAGGTCGAATCCTGCGGCAAGGCAATGATAACCCGAAGGTTGAGATTTTTCGATATGTCACCGAGAACACGTTTGACAGCTATATGTGGCAGACGATCGAGGCCAAGCAGAAGTTTATCGGTCAGATCATGACCAGTAAAAGCCCTGCCCGCGTCTGTGAGGATGTGGACGAGACGGCGCTGACGTATGCAGAGGTAAAAGCATTGGCAACCGGCAATCCACACATTAAGGAGAAGATGGATCTCGAAGTGCAAGTATCCAAGCTGAAGCTGCTGAAATCCAACTACCTCTCCATGCGCTACTCGTTGGAGGATCGGCTCTTAAAAAAGGTGCCGCATGATATCCGGCTGACCGAGGAAAACATAGCTGGTTGTGAAGCGGATATGGAACTGTACACGCAGCACAAGGTTGCCGGCTTTGCAGGCATGACCGTATCCGGCACAACCTATGGAGCAGACGAAAAGAAAGACGCTGGTGTTGCGATCCTTGCCGCTTGTATGGCGAAGACATCCGGAAATGAATCCATGATCGGCAGCTATATGGGCTTTGATCTGTTCCTCGCCTACGATTCCTTTTCCAAGACCTTCAAGATGCGAATGGAGGGAACACTTTCCTACCGGATTGACCTCGGCGAAGACGTATACGGCAATATCACCCGAATGGACAATGCGCTTGCTTTGATTCCTGCCCGAAAGCAGGGATACGAGCGGACGCTGTCCGAGCTGCACGATCAGGAGCGGAATCTCAAGGAAGAACTTGCAAAACCCTTTCCGCAAGAGGACGAACTCCGTGAGAAGACGGATCGATTGACCGAGCTGGACGCGCTGTTGAATCTTAACAAGCACGAAAGCGACACGATCGGCGAAGAAGACGAAGACCGCGAGGAGGATGCTCCTCAGCGGTCAAATGACGAATATGAAAGATAAGGAGAACGATATGAAGCGATACACACAGGAACAGATCGACGCTGCTGACAGCATTGACCTCGTTGCCTACGCACAGTCCCGCGGCTACGAGCTGGAGCGTGAAGGCAATCAATACAGAATGAAAGAGCATGACAGCCTGTACCTCAAGGACAACCATTGGTACTGGTTCAGTCACCAGCTCGGCGGCAAAGCAATCTCTTTTCTCATGCAGTACGATGGCTGCGGCTTTGTGGAAGCCATGCAGACGCTGCTCGGTGAAAAGGATATCAACGAACGGCCTCTGCCGAAGACGTCCGAGATTTCCGCAAGGGAACCGGAACCCTTTGAACTCCCGACACCGAGCGAGAACAGCAAAGCGGCGTATGCCTACCTTTGCCAGCGCGGGATCTCGCCAAAGATCATTTCTCAGTACATGAAGGAAGGTCTGATCTACCAGACCAATTCCTTTGCCTACACGGATGAAAACGGCGAACGCGCAGAGAAGAAATGTCCGGCACAGGTGGTGTTCGTCGGCAAGGACAAGGACGGCGAGCCGAAATACGCCTGCACCCGTGCCTGCTTCAATGAAGGCAAACACGACGCGCCCGGCAGCAACAAGGCGTATGCGTTCTCGATTCCCGCAGGCGAGAACTGCAAATCGGTTTGGGTATTCGAGAGTGCGATTGATCTGCTTTCGCACATGACGCTGTGCAGCTACAGCAAGAAGCAGTATCCGGCACACCGCGTTTCCCTCGGCGGATGCTCACCCGTTGCATTGCAGCGATACCTCATTGACCATCCGGAGATCGAGTATGTCAACCTCGGCTTGGACAACGATGAGCAGGGACGCAACGCTGCGGAGAACATTAAGGATCTGCTGAAGGATTCCTACAAGGTTTACGACCACACCCCGACCTTCGGAAAGGACTTCAACGAAGACCTTATGCACCGGCAGGAGCAGTACAGAGAAAGCCACAAGGAGAAGGACGATCCTGAGGCGGAACGGTGACATATTATCATTCGTTGATATCGATACTAAAATACTTGACGTGCGTCAAGTAGTATGGTATACTCAATTGCAAGAAAGGCGGGAGGGATATGGAAACTCGAGTCATCACACAGAAGCAAGACTTAACGTATCTAACATGGGCAAAAGTAAAGGGATCGTCTGGAACAGCAGGTTCCTTTCTGAAAGCGTACAGTGATTTGGCATCTCCGAAGATTTATTTCAAGCTTTCCAATTATGATGCGATCCGCGGGGTTGTCGGTCATGAGTCCGTAAACGAGATCATTGTCGATCGTTTACTGACAAAGTTGGGCATAGAGCACCTGCATTATCAACTGATCCATGCGGATATATTGATAGACGGTCATGCTTTGGATACTTTTGTATGCGCATCTGAGGATTTCAAAGCGCGTGGAGAAACCAAGGTTACGCTGGAGAAATACTACGATGCAGAACAGAATCCGAATGAAACGCGCTTGGATTTTTGTATTCGTCAAGGATGGAGTCGCTTTATTTGGGAAATGCTCTTGGTAGATTTCCTGATCCTTAACAGAGATCGTCATGGCGCGAATATCGAAATTCTGCGAAACAGCAGACTGAAAACATATCGTCCCGCTCCTTTGTTTGATCATGGTTTATCGTTGGTTTGCCGCTGCGAAACCGAATCCGAGCTGAACGCTTT
>JAFSLH010000029.1 GCA_017448545.1 Clostridia bacterium | reverse complement strand
CCCGACTTTGCCACTTCATTTTTTGAAAAGTGCGGTTTGAACCAATGTTCACGCGGGTTGCGTGAAAAAACCGCCATAATTTTGTAGCAATCACATTTTAGAAAATCTTGACTCCAGACCTGAGCGCCGCTATGCTTCCCTTCGTGTATATCTTCTTCTCTGTGACTATGCCTAGCGCCGAGAGGACTCGGCTGATGTCTTCGCCAGACGCATTCAGCATCTGATAGTATTCTCCCGGTTGGCGGAGCACCTGCCATTCGCGCAGCGCCGCCGACAGCCGCTCGCCCGACATGCCGTAGGACCACTTGAGGTCGCCGTCCGCGTCCGGCTTCGGCTCCGCCATCGCGACCTTGCGCTGTATGAGCCGCATCATCGTGAGCGCGATGAAGCAGACGAGGAGGTGCGCGTGGATGTGCTCGGGCGTGTTGACGAACACGGGCCTCGCCTCCAGCGTTCCCTTCATCTCGCGGAACTGGTCCTCGATCTGCGTGAGGCCGTGGTACTTGTCGATGATCTCCTGGTCGGGCGCGTCCAGCTCCGACGTGGCGATCATGTAGTAGCCCATGAGCTCGTTGAAAGCGTTGAGCTTTTCGTCGTCTATCATCGCCACGAGCTTCCGCCCGTCGACGACCTCGTTCGTCTTCTTGTTGAGGTACTCGTCCTTGAGGAACCTCTTCAGGCTCTTCGACTGCGCCGCGGAAACCCTGAAGCCCGCGGGGTTGGCCCTCAGCCTTTCGACGAAGTCGAGGAACTTGCGATGCTCGAACAGTTCGCGTTTGTAGAACGCCTCGCTCCAGTAGACGACCTCCTTCTCCTTGAACCTGCGCCTTTCGCGCGTCTCCTTCCCGTCCTTGTCTTTCTTGACGACCGTCACCTCGCGCTCGATGATCCTGGACTTGCGACGGAACTTGTCGCTGACGGCCTCGTACCCCTCGGGCGAGACCGCCCACCTGCGCGTCGCCGCTGTGCTCTTCCTGAGGCTCTTCGAGACGATGTAGCCGTTTCCCGCGTCCGTGACGTGGCACATGTTCGGCGCCGAGTACATGCCCCTGTCCGCGACGAGCACGAACCTGCCGAGGCCGAAGCCGTCAACCGTACGCTCCATGGCGGGCTTGAGAGTGTGGTGGTCTAGCGTGTTGCCGGGGAACATCTCGAACGACACTGGGATGCCGTTGTCGTCCATGAACAGGCCGATCTGCACGATGGGCTGCTTCCTGTTCTCCTTGCTCACGCCGAACTTCCTCAGTCCTTTCTCGACCACGTTCCCCGCCTCGTCGAGGACGTCTTCGTCCGCATCCGCGATCTCGAAGTAGAAGTTGGTCACGTCGTAGAACACCAGCGACGGGTTGCGCCCGATTCCGCGCTTGATGCACGTGTTCATCCGCCTGAATATCTTCTCCGCGTTCTCGTCGACGACCGTCAGCGCGTCGTACACGTTGTCCGGGTTCGGACTGGAGACAAGAGGCTCATGGTACTTCTCGTTCTGCTCCATCGTCGCGCACTTGGACGCGGGCTCGAGGATCCTGCCGTAGACGAGGAGCCGCACGAGGCCCTGCAGGTCGTACTGGATCTTCGAGGCGTGCTTGACGCTCGCGAAGAGCTGGTCGAGGCCGAGCGCGGAGAACACCGGGTCGAGGACGCACGCCGCGAGCCGCTTCGGCTTGCCGTCGCAGCTCTCGTCGCCGTCCCGGAACCTCAGGTTCCACTCCCTCGCGACGTTGCCGACAAATGGCTTCAGTGCTGCGATAAGGGGTTCCCCGTCCCGGAACGACCGCCGAAGCCTGCCGAGGAAGTCGGGCTTGCCGTCGTCATGCCGCGACAAAGGCCCAAGGCCCAGCACGAGCACCTTTCCCGAAATCGGCTTGCCGTTGCGGGACAGCCTCCGCCTCGACTCGACGAGGCGGAGATAGGGCTTGTGGCGGACGGTAAACTGCTCAATATGCATGGCGGACTCCATTTTAGCAAGGTTGCAATCACAAACAAATTATAGCATATTATCGGCGGCAGCGCAAGGGGGAGCATTGATTTTATTGAAGATTTTTCACCTCGTCAGTCCGAAAGCCTGCCCATGAAGTGGCAAAGTCGGG
>JAFSLH010000004.1 GCA_017448545.1 Clostridia bacterium | reverse complement strand
GGAAGGATTCAATAACAAGATCAAGGTGGCTAAGCGTATCGGTTACGGCTTCCGTAACGATGACTACTTTTTCACCTTGATCAAATACTTGTCGCTGCCTTCTGTAAGAAAACGTTTCCACAACTTTCGTTGAAGAGCCAATAAAATGACAATCCCGGTGCGGCTGTGCTGCGCGAAACAGGTAACGGCCGATACGGGGAATCAAAATTTCGGTAAAGTCTTATTCGTACATCTTGCGTTTCGTTCAGAACCACGGTATACTGTTGCAGAATTATATATTATGAGGCGATATACAATGCTTTTGGAAATCATGGACTTTCTCTGCGAAAAAGATCCGGAAGTCGGCGCGGCGATCAAGGCCGAATATCAGCGGCAGCAGAACAACATCGAGCTGATCGCATCGGAAAACTTCGTCAGCCCGGCCGTACTGATGGCGGCAGGAACCGTTCTGACCAATAAATACTCCGAGGGATACCCCGGCAAGCGGTATTACGGCGGCTGCGTCAACGTGGACGTCGTGGAGAGTCTTGCGATCGAGCGCGCAAAAGCGCTGTTCGGCGCGAACTACGCAAACGTGCAGCCGCATTCCGGCGTGCAGGCGAACTATGCCGCGTACCAGGCGCTGACCGAGCCGGGCGACACCGTTCTTGCGATGCGGCTCGACCAGGGCGGTCACCTTTCGCACGGCAGCCCGAAGAATTTCTCCGGCAAGTATTACAACATCGTGCCGTACGGCGTCACGCCCGACACGAACGTGATCGACTACGACGAAGTGCGCCGTCTTGCGAAAGAACATCATCCGCGCATGATTCTGGCCGGCGCTTCGGCGTATCCGCGCACGATCGACTTTGCCGCGTTCTCCGAAATCGCGCACGAAGTCGGCGCGTACCTGATGGTGGATATGGCGCACATCTGCGGCCTTGTCGCGGCCGGTCTGCATCCGAATCCGGTTCCGTACGCGGACATCGTCACCTGCACGACGCACAAGACGCTGCGCGGCCCGCGCGGCGGCCTGATCCTGATGAACGACGAAACGATTGCGAAGCGCGTCCGCAGCGCGATCTTCCCCGGTTCGCAGGGCGGCCCGCTGGAGCACATCATTGCGGCAAAGGCCATCGCGTTCGGTGAGGCGCAGACCCCGGCGTTCCGCGCCTATGAGCAGGGCATCCTGGACAACGCAAAGGCGCTCGCCGACGGGCTCCAAAACCGCGGCTTCCGTCTCGTTTCCGGCGGCACGGACAACCACCTGATGCTCGTCGACCTAAGGAACTTCGGCCTGTCCGGCGTGGAAATGGAGCATCGGCTTGACGCCGTCCGCATCACGGCGAACAAGAACGCGATCCCGTTCGATCCGGCGAAGATCACGATCACAAGCGGGATTCGGCTCGGCACCCCGGCGGTCACGACGCGCGGCTTTACGCCAGCGGACATGGACGTCGTCGCGGAATGCATCTATCGCACGGCGACGGACTTCGAGAACGCGCAGGACGATATCATCGCCGCCGTCGACGCGCTCGTCAAAGCGCATCCTTTGTACGAATAATCCCCCAAAAACCATCGCGGGACTGCGGAACAAATCCGCAGCCCCGTTTTTGATTGTTCGTCAGTTCTGCTCAAACAGCTTGACGGTCTCCTTCATTCGTTCGCTGACCTCGATGTGCTGCGGGCAGACCTTTTCGCACTTGCGGCAGGCAATACAGTCCGCGGCGGAACGACCGATGGGAAGCGCGGCATACGCGGCTTCCGCTTCTTCCCTGCGCCCGCTGCCGAGCAGCAGGTTGGTCGCCGAGAACACGTCCGGAATCGGAATCTGCTTCGGGCAGCCCTCCGTGCAGTACCGGCACGCCGTGCAGGGAATCGTATTCGTTGCGCCGAGGATGCGCTCCGCTTCGTGCAGCACGCGGCGCTCGGCGTCGTTCAGCGGCTCGAAATTTGTCATGTAGGAAAGGTTATCTTTCATCTGCTCGATCGTGGACATGCCGGAAAGTACGGTCAGCACGCCGTCGAGCGACGCGGCGAACCGGATCGCCCACGACGCAAACGACCGGTCCGGGTTCGCTTGGCGGAACAGCTTCTGCACTTCCTCCGGCGGGTTGGCGAGCTTGCCGCCCTTGACCGGCTCCATGATGACGATCCGCTTGCCGTGCTTGCGGGCGACCTCGTAATTGCGGCGCGACGCGACGCGCGGGTCCTCCCAGTCGGCATAATTGATCTGCAGCTGCACAAACTCCACGTCCGGATGCGCAGTCAGGATCTCGTCCAGAAGCTCCGGGCTGTCATGGAACGAAAACCCGTAATGCCGGATTCTGCCCGCCGCCTTCTGCTCCTGCAGAAAGTCCCAAAGATGGTACTTCTCGTACAGCTTGTAATTCCCCGCCATCAGCGAATGCAGCAGGTAATAGTCGATATACCCGGCGCCGCTGCGCTCGAGACTGGTTTCCAGTTCCTTTTTCGCGCCCTTTTCGGTCGGTTTCAATCCCGCCGCCAGCTTCGTCGCAATCGTAAAGCTCTCGCGCGGATACCGCTCGACGAGCGCCTTGCGCGTCGCCGTTTCCGAACCGGTATAGGCGTATGCCGTATCGAAGTACGTGAAGCCCGCCGCCATGAAGAGGTCGACCATCTGTTTCGTTTTTTCCACGTCGATCACGACGCCCCGCCGCGGCAATCGCATCATGCCGAAGCCGAGTTTTTTCGGTTCTTCCGTAATTGCCATCTTCTCTCTCCTCCGCTCTCTTATATGCCGTAAAGCCGCCCGAGCGCCTTTTGGACTTCATACCGCACGCGGTCGGCGTCGATCGTCCGATACTCGCCGTTTTCATAGAGCACCCTGCCGTCCACCATCGTCATGCACACGTCGCTGCCCTGTACGGAATACGCAAGCGCCGCGACCGGATCGAACATCGGCAGCATGTGCGGCGCATTGGGCCCGATCGCAACCAGGTCCGCCTTTTTGCCGACGGCGATGGAACCGGTGTCCTCCCGTCCCTGCAGCCGTGCGCCGCCCGCCGTCGCCATCCGCAGCACGTCCGCCGCGCGAATCGCCGTGGGGTCCTGCAGCGCGCCGTTGTGGATCATTGCCGCCAGGTGCATTTCCTCCAGCATGTCCAGATTGTCGTTGCTGGCCGCGCCGTCCGTGCCGAGCGCAACGTTCAGTCCGCTGTCCAGCAGCGTTTTGAGCCGCATGAACCCGCTGCCGAGCTTCAGATTGCTCGACGGATTATGCACGGCGGTCGC
This sequence comes from Clostridia bacterium, assembly GCA_017448545.1. Taxonomy (GTDB): domain Bacteria; phylum Bacillota; class Clostridia; order Christensenellales; family CAG-138; genus UBA3792. The sequence continues at coordinate 8,658 of JAFSLH010000004.1, read as the reverse complement.
CCCGTACGCTTTCAATATTTCGATATCCCCGTCCTCAAGCGTGACGCAGTGCGCCGCGCCGGTCGGCAGGTTCAGCACGCCGAGATCGCGGAACCATTCGGTCGGCGTTTTGCCGTAGGTCGCTTTGCACGCGTCGTGCTCACGCTGCGTTTCGGAAAGATGCAGATGCATCCGCGCGCCGCGCGCCGCGCCGAGTTCCGCGTATTCGCGGGCGATGCGCTCCCGACAGGTATACTCGGCATGGATCGCAAAGTCGACGCGGATGCGCCCGTTCGCCTTTCCGTGCCAGGTATCGAACAGCTCCAGCGACTCACGCGCGCGCGTGCTGTCCGCCGCATGCTCGCCGTCGTCAAAGCACGTGATCGGGCGGGACAGGTTGACCTTCATGCCGCTTTGCAGGCACAGCTGTGCCGCGGTCTCCTCCGCAAAATACATATCCGAATACGACGTCGTTCCGGTGCGCAGCATCTCCATCTGTGCGAGCGCGTTGCCCGCCGCGATGTCCGCCGGCGTGAGCCGATCCTCGATCGGAAAGATCGCTTCGTTCAGCCAGCGATGCAGCGGCAGCCCGCTTCCGCGGCCGCGCAGCAGCGTCATCGCCGCGTGCGTGTGCCCGTTGACGAGGCCCGGAATCAAAATCGCGCCGCCGAGGTCCTTTTCCGTCCAGTCGCCTGCAGGACGCGCGGTTCCGAGATAGGTGATCGTATCGTCCGTAATCCCGACAAACGCCGGTTCGAGGCGCGCAAAGCCGCCGTTTCCGTCGTCCGTCAGCGCAATGCAGTTTTTCAAAAGCAGCCGCATCGTTCAGTCCTCCATCCGTTCGATGATCTTTCCGAGGTAATTCGAAAACGGTCCGGTCGTCCGCTCGATGACGGCATTGATCTCCGCGCCCGTGATCGGCGTTTCGGCAACGCCCTCCGCCATGTTCACCACGACCGAAAGCCCCAGAATCGGCATCCCGCAATGCGCCGCCGTGATGACCTCCGGCACCGTCGACATGCCGGCCAGATCGCCGCCGAGGATGCGCGCAGCCGCAATCTCGCTCGCCGTTTCGAACTGCGGGCCCGGGAAAAAGAAATATACGCCCTCATGCACGGTCAAACCGGACGCCGGCGCAAGCGCGAGCGCAAGATTCCGCAGCGACGGCGCGTAGACGCTGCGCATCGTCGGACAGCGCGGACCGAACATTTCGTCGTTCGGGCCGATCAGCGGACTGTCGCCGAACAGCTTGATATGGTCGCGCATGACGACGACGTCGCCCGGCCGGTACGCCGGATTGATCGCGCCGGAAATGTTCGTTACAATCGTTTGCCGCACGCCGAGCTGTTTCAAAAAGCGGATCGGCAGCGTCAGCTGTTCGTAATCATACCCCTCGTACCGATGAAACCGCCCGGACAGGCAGGCGACGCGCTTGCCGCCGACCGTGCCGAGCACCAGAATCCCCGCGTGATCCGGCGCGGTCGAGCGCAGAAAATGCGGGATCGTTTCGTACGGGATTTCGACGCGGTCCCGGATCGTGTCGGCAAACGGGCCGAGACAGGAACCGAGAATCACACCGATCTCCGGCGCAAACCCCGCGCGGGCAAGCACGAAGTTTGCGGCTTCCTCCAAAAACAAACGATTCATAAGCGTCCCCCTATCCCTTATGAAATAATGCTGCGGTTGATTCGTCAGGATTCCCGTTTCGAGAGCATCCGCGCAACGGCGAATCCGCCCGCGAGGCAGGCCAGCCCGATCACGACCGTATACCAGTGCAGGTCGGCAAAGAACGACGCGCCGAACACGGTCGATTTCGCCAAAATCGCATACGGTGAAGCAAGCATCAGGCCGATGATGCCGTAATACGTCGGCGTCGGATGCTTGTCGAGCAGCCATTTGATAAACTTGGAAACGAGCAGCAGACCGAGCGCAACGCCGATCACAAACGGAATCAGAACGCCCATGTGCGGCCAAAGCGCGGCAAAGTTCAGCGACAGCGCCGCCACGATCGCGCTCTTGAGGTGCGTCATGACGCTGTTGTAATAGCCGAGCACCAGGAGAACCATCGAGCCGGAAATGCCCGGCACGATCATCGTGCCCGCCGCAACAAAGCCGAGCGCGCCCGCGAGCAGCATGGAAGGCACGCCGTTCTGCAGCGTATCGACCGCGCGATAGACCGTATAGACCTGACCGTCGACCGTCAGCGTCCCGTCCGCCGAGAGCGTCGGATCGGTCACGTTTTCCGTGAAGAACACGTCGTCCGCGGTATCGGATTCGAACACCACGCCGTCCGCCACGTTCGCCCGCAGCCCGGAAAGGCCGGACAGCGGCGACTTCACCTTATACACCGCATACGTGCCGCCGGTCTTTTCAACGGTGATCGCTTCGCCTGCGTCCGCTTCGACCAGTACGATGCGCTCGTTCAGCGAGAGCGCGTCCGTGCCGGAAAGCCGCTCGAACTGTTCCGACGTGCGGTCGCCGAGCACCGGCAGCGCAATCATGATGGCCACCATCAACAGCGCGACGACGAGACCGGACACACGGAGCTTCTGCTTCGTCACGTGCCGGAACAGGATCGGGAGCGAGCCGAGAATCAGGCCGCAGAACAGCAGGATCGTATACAGCTCGAAGTTGCCGAGCAGCCATGTAATCACGAACGACAGCGCCGCAACGCCGAGCACGATCCCGATCGCATACGGGATCAGCTTCACAATCGCCGCGTTCCGCACGCGCTTATCGCGGCTGGTAATCGAAACGGCGTCCTCATAGACGCCGATCGTGAGCAGCATACTGCCGCCCGAAACGCCGGGGATGACGATCGCAAGACCGACAAGCGTTCCCTTCAGGACGGCAAAAAGCCAGTTCCGGATTGTTTTTGCATTAAACGTCTGTTTCATACTGTTCATTTTACGGGAAAAAGCCGCTTCCGTCAATCGGAAAAAACGTTTTGTCATAATACGTACACATTTTCGATTCAAGTTTTTTCCAATTCCGACAAACCGGTTTCAAAATCCCGGTATACAATGGCGACTGTGAAAAGAACATTCAACCGGGAGGTTTGGTATGGAATATTCGTATGTGAATCCCGAATGGAAAGAAAAGCAGAAACAGGCGAAAAAGAAAAGCAGTCCGAAGGTCGGGCTGGCCGTTCTGCTCAGCATGGTCATGATGGCGACGGTCGTCGGCCTCTTCGGCGGCGTCCTGCTCGCAAACAACTATCTGACGTCCCGCAACGAAGTGAACGCGAAGCTGAACGAATCGGTTTCATCCGCTGCGACGATCGTCAGCGCAACGAATGCAGTCTCCGATACGACGTCCGAATCGACGCCGACCGTGGTCAGCACCGCGGAGTCCGCTACACGCTTTGCGTATTCCGGCCTGTATACCCGCGCCGAGATCTGTGAAATTGCGTCGCCGAGCGTCGTCGGCATCGACACCGTTTCCACCGTCCGCTATTGGGGCGGAACGTATTCTGCGCCCGGCAGCGGCAGCGGCGTGATCCTGACGTCGGACGGCTACATCGCCACCTGCGCGCACGTCGTCGAAGATGCGACCGAGATTCAGGTTACGCTGAATGACGACCGCGTTTTCCCCGCAACGCTGATCGGCTCCGACAGCCGCAACGATATTGCGATCATCAAGATTGACGCGGAAGGCCTCGTCGCCGCCGAAATCGGCGACAGCGACATGCTGACCGTCGGTGAGGAAGTCATTGCGATCGGCAATCCGCTCGGCGAGCTGCGCGGCAGCGCGACCGCGGGCATCATCTCCGCCCTGCGCCGCACCGTTTCGATCGACAGCGTTCTGATGGAGCTGATCCAGACCGACGCGGCCATCTCCCCGGGCAACTCGGGCGGCGGACTTTTTAACGCGGAAGGCAAGCTGATCGGCATCGTCAACGCGAAGGCGAACAGCGACTCCGCCGAAGGTCTCGGCTTTGCGATCCCGGTCAACAGCGTGCTGGACGAGATCAACGACCTGCTGCAATACGGCTACGTCACCGGCAAAGCGGAGCTCGGCGTTACGACGCAGAACGTTTCGCTGCGCAGTTCCTACGGATTCTGGAGCTCCGGCTACGGCACGAGCTGCGTGCAGGTTTCGAGCGTTTCGGAAGGCAGCGCGGCGGACAAGGCCGGTATTCAGGTCGGCGATCTGATCCTCGCGATCGACGGAACGCAGGTCACCTCGAACAGCGTGCTTTCCGATCTGGTTCGCTCCTATGACGCGGGCGAGACCGCAACGCTGACGGTCCAGCGCAACGGGCAGCAATACGCCGTTTCCGTCACGTTCGGCGAATACATCCCCAATAAATAAAATTCCACTCTTGTCTTCGGGGGCTCCCCCTTCCGCGCCCAAAGACAGGCCGGGCCGCATCGAACGAGACGACGTTCCGATGCGGCTCTGTTTTTCTGCAGGAGTCTTAGTCGTCTGCCGTCATCCCGGTCGAAAAGCGCACATTGTTGTCGCCTTCGCCGGACGAGTTGACAGAACCACGGTTTTGTGGTAAAGAATTATTAGAGTCCTCGAAAGGAGATTGATCTATGAAATCCCGCATTGTAAGAACTGAATCCGGACGCGTTATTGACACATCCTCCCCTTCGTTCATGGAATTGATCGACGGCAAATGGGTTCGCCCGACTAAATCCATGTTCGGCGAAGAACTGATGAACGGTCGCATCCTTTCCGATGAAGAACTCTCAAAGCTCTTGAAGTCCGGCAAATGAAGCGATTCCCACATTGCTTTTGATAAAAGCATATCATCAACGAAGGCCTGATAATCCGGAAAGGAGATTGATATATGGAATCCCGCTTTGTAGAAACTGACACTGGACGCGTATTGCGGCTTTCACCCGAAGGATTAAGCGAACTCATTGACGGCGAGTGGGTAAAACCATCTACGTCAGTATTCGGAGATACATTCATGATGGGCCGTCCGCTCTCGCCCGAAGAAGTTGAAAAACTACCAAAATCCGGCAGATGAAGAGCATCCCACATTTTTTGAGATCGCTCCAAATCGGCTAAGGTCATTTGCGCTTGTTCTGCAGTAAGCTCTTCTAATTTCACATTCCGCCACTTATCATAGATTGCATCGCTCGCAAGTTTGACTTTCCAAACATCGGGCATTGTAACCTGCAATTCCGAACCCAATCCGTTTCCATTCGTCCATGTGATATGGAACCCCTTGTAGCCGTACTCCGTCGGGCCTACGGCTTCTGTTTGATACGCGATTCCACGGGCATCGAGATAATCCAGAACAGTGGGAATATCCGTCCAGTCGTTGACGAATACTTTTTGCCGAGCGTGATCCTTCATAGAAAGCAAGGTGTAATCGCCACGGCCTTCTTTGTGCTTGCGTTCAACCTTGTTTTCCATGGATTCTGTAGATTTTTGCGTGGTGTCCTCATACTCCGTGCCGAGCATTTCGCAAAGACCGCGCACTATGCCGTTCAGCTCCTCCTGTAAAGGTGTCGCTGCGGAATAAACAGAATTGACGTCTGTAGGATCGAGTACGGTTTTTTCCTGAGCATTCTGCAGGTAATCCGCGCTCGTTTTGCCGCGAGAGCTGCGAACGCCGTCATCATAGATCCGGTTCAGATCGGAGACCGTTTCCGCATTTTGGGTGTTGACAGAATCGGAGGTCCCCGATATAATATTATTATTAACAGAACCGCTTGTGAGCAAGACGCCAGTCTTTTGACCGGGCTTTGCTGACCCCATTTTAGATGGGGCGGCGGTTTTGTTATTTTTATTGTCTCTTATATCATAGTCTCTTATATCGTACAAATGCGACGATTTGTCGTTGTGTGCTACTCCGACGTTCAATTCGACCCCATAATATTATATACAAATATCACTCTATAACGTTTGTATAGAGTGACACAACACGGAAAAGATTATTTTCACGCTGCCATTGTAGCATGCTGAATTGCGAAAAGTGTGCAGCATTTTTCATGTAAATCTTTTTTTACAAAGCATGGAGCAGCCAGAGCGAAAAATAATTTTTGGAAAAATGCAAAAGTGGGGTTGACAATGTGTCAGACCTATGCTATATTGACAGCGTCGGGAAGGAAACCGACTGGAAAAAAGGCAGGCAAGAACCGGAAAGGAGCGAACATGGAAGAGATGAACACCGCCGAATTGCTCGTAGAGCAAACGCGCAAGGCGACATTGCAAGAGGTTTTGCGGATCCTCGAGCACTCCGAGGACGTGAAGCAAGCCGCCGAAAAGGTGGAAGCCCTGCTAAAGTGAGAGTTTAACAGGGCTTCGTAAGGCAAAGAGGGGGCGGCACTTGCCACCGCCCCCGCCGCAATTCGATTATAGCACGAATGCGGATAGATGGCAAGAGGAAGGAGCGCGGAACATGGCAACGAAGTACGCGGCGCAAGCGCGTTATGAGGCCGCGCATACCACAAAAATCACGCTGAAGCTGCACAACGTAAACGATGCCGACATCATTTCAGCATTGAACAACGGCACTGGCAAGCAGACCGAAGCAAAACGCCTGATTCGTCTCGGATTGGAAGCAGAGGCGAACCGGAAGAACGAAGCGTAAATGAAAACCCCGAAACCGCACTTGCGAAGCAACCATCACGCCCGATGGGCGCATCACGTTCCGCGCAAGCGGAACACATCACTGAAAAAAGCACGCCGTCGCGTGCTTTTTACTGGTGGGGATGTAGGGGCTCGAACCCGCTTCTTACAACCGATTTTTCCCTAAATATCTGCATTTTTATGAACCGTATCCAAAGAAATGTCCAAACATGCAGCCTTAGAGCACGGCCGATTTTGCCATCAATAGACCTTTAGACTCGGGTTGTTGCCGTTGCAGTAAATCAGCACGGCGGACAGGCCGACGCTGATCGCTTCGAGGATCGCGATGGCGGTCGGCGAAAGCAGCTCCACGCTGCCGCCGATCAGGCTGCCGACGACCGCCTGATAGATACAGGCGACAAGCCCGATCCAAAAGATCGGGGACTGCATTCTGCTCTGAGTTTCCATGATATTTCTCCCTTCAAATGAAATCGTTTGTTCGTTTGCAGCGGTCGTACACGTCGATGATGAACCGGATGGATTGCACCGCTTTCCGGTTCGCGAACGTCGGGTGCGTGTTGCAGTAGGTTTCGTAAGCGTCCACGTCCTCGAGCACGTTGTCGAAATGCTCCTCGCTGTGGCGCGTGCCGCGGCGGCATTCGTCCGAGAACGCAATGATCCGCCGCCGCGCCTGCTTTGCGTCCGCTTCCGCATCGGCGGCGATGTGGTCGGTCAGTGTGCGCCGTACCGCCGCGACTTCCGACCGGATCGCGTCGAGCTTGTCCGACTTCCGGTCTTCCTTCGCCCACTTACGGTTGAGCAGCAGCGTCACGACCGAAACAGTGGCGGTAATCAGCGCCCCGCCGCAGGCAATCAGAATCGCCGTCATCGTTCGACCACCTCCGTATAGCGCGGCAGGCTGGAAATCCATCCGTCTCTGCCGTTGTAGTCCACGCGGTACCAGTGCGGCGCTTCTTCCGCCTGCCCGCGGTACGGCAGCAGGTCGCCCTTGTGCGCCGTGCCCATCTGCCGGTACGCGGTTCCGTTGCCGCAGCGCACGCGAACGTTCCCCTTGACGCGGACGTACTTTGCAGACGGCTCCTCGAACTCGATGCACTTCGGCTTGCCGATCCTGTGCCAGTACGACGGCTTGTAGGGCTCGCGCACCACGCCGTAGGCGCGGCCTTTCGCGTGAATGACCTCCGTATCGGAGACCATGTACCCGATGTGCGTCGCCTTGCCGTCGGTCAGCCGGAACACCCAGTAGCCGCATTTCGGTTCAGTCGCGGCTTCGCATTGGCCGAGCATCCCGTTCGCGGACAGGTCGTGATCGAACACGCCGGTCACGTTTTGCAGATAGTACATGCCGAGGCCGGAGCAGTCGTAAGCGTAAAGAACCGTTTTCCCTTCCGCGAACCTCGCTTCACAGTACGCGATCACCGCAGCGCGGTTTGCAGAGTTTTCTTCCTTCTTCTCGATGACAGAACGAAAGTTCTCCGGCGTCAGTTTCGTATGCTGCCCGCCCCAAACGTACGGCTGCCCGACCTGCTCCGCAAGGTAGTTCAGGAATGCTGTCAGCTTTACCTTCATTCGTTCACCTCGACAAACCACTTCATATCCTTTTGCCGCACGACCGCTACGGAATAGAATATCCCTGTACGGATATCCATCACGTGATACAGTGTAATCATTGCGTCATCCCTCCTTTACGATGCGGAAACCCATGCGTAGCTTACAACGCCATTCGACACGGAAACCTTAAGAACGTAGTTTCCTGCCGTCGCAGGCAGCGCCGGAATCTTCTGCAGCTTGTCGCGCAGGTTCGCCATGTACTCGGTTTCGTGTCCGACCGGAATCGCCACGTCGCGCGTGCCCTGCGCATAGGCGGAATCGACGTATTCCTCCGTGCCGAAATCGTCCACGATCTGCGGGTTCGTGTACGGCTCGGCGGTTTCCGTCGTCGGCGTTTCGAGATAGTACCACAGTGTTTTTCCGCTCAAAGCGCTTTTGAGATCGGCCGCTGTGGCATATCGCGTATCGCGCACAAAAACCATTGTTCCGCCGTACGACGGCTGATCGGAGATGTATTGATCCTCGCTTGTTGATACAGAAGTATTCAGATAACGATACGCCGTGGTAATCAGTCCG
>JAFSLH010000003.1 GCA_017448545.1 Clostridia bacterium | reverse complement strand
TTGCGGCGGTGGAAATCGGGCAGATCTGCTTGCGCTCCGCGCTGCGCAGCTCGCCCTGCCGCAAACCCGCTTCGCTGCAAAAACGTCCACCGGACGCTTTTGCTGACGCTCAGTCGAGCCCCTTTCAACATAACCAACAGGAAATCCACCCAATCGGGTGGATTTCCTGTTGGTAGGGCTGGTGGGGCTCGAACCCACACGATATTGCTATCAGCGGATTTTCTTACTACTCTATGTTGCCATAGCCGCAATAGCGTTGTAGTCCGGACTATGTCTTAACCTTGCCGGATGGTTTAGGTTGCCGGTGTATAGTCTCTACACATTTCCAACCGCTTGCGATTGGGTTAGCACGGCGTTGCCCCGGAAGGGTTTTCGCCGTTTAGCCGGCATTCACGCGGGAAGTTTCCTGTCCCGGTGCTCAAACGGGCGTGCCGCCCTTTAAGTCCGCTGTGTCTGCCATTCCACCACAGCCCCGAACACAGGAATGATTATACTACGAAACCGGAACAGAATCAAGTCCCTATTCGCCCGCTCGGAAGGTTGTTTGCGGTTGTTTTGCGGATTTGCTCTTCTCGCGGATTGATTCTCAGGCTTCGTCAAACGCCGTAGATCGTATACCCGCCGACCACGGCCGTCAGGTACAGAAGCAGCAAGGCGAAGCTGACAAAGAACAGAGGATAGCGGACGGCACGTTTCCGAACCGAAAGCACCAGCGTCAGCAAAAACGGCGTGCACAGCGACAGCAGCCGCGGCGCCTCCAGCAAAACACCCGCGCACAGCACCGCAAAGAAGGTGATCAGCATATAAGCGATATATGACGTGCGAATCCGTCCGGGCGCGAGAATCAGCATGGCCGCTCCGAGCAGCAGATAGAGCAGATTCGGAATCGTGTTGCCGAGCTCATACAGCAGCTCGTTGCCGGACGTGGTGCGCAGCGCCTCCAGGAACCGATCGCACAGCGCGGCGACCGACGAAAACGGCAGCGACGCGTGATAACCGTACCGACTCTGCGCCGCTTCGAACAGCGCTGTCGGCGAGCCGAACATCCGGTCGCTGTACAGCATGACCAGCACGAAGCCGAGCGGAATCAGCAGAAACGACACCGCCGCAGAGATTCTGCGCCACAGATAACCGCTGCCCTCCTCGCGATGCGTTTGCATATCCTCCCGCAGCGTCTGCGCGAACTCAATGATGCACGGAACGAACAGCAGCGCGCCGAAAACGTGCGTCATAACGGACAGCATTGCAAACAAATTCGCCAGCACAAATTGGCGCTTTCTTGCAAACATCAGGCAGATCATGCTGAACAGCAAAAAGAGCGCGTCCGGCAGCGTGCCGAGCAGCAAAAAGGACGCCGGCAGCAGGAAAAAGATCAAGACGGCGCGCCGTGCGACAGACCGGTCAAAGTCCAGCAGCGTCCAGTAATACAGCATTGCGCCCGCTACCGCCGTGCAGAAGTACGCCGAGAGAAAGCGCGCGTGGTTGAAGTTGAACGTTACAAACCAGAACAGATTCGACAGCAGCGGGTAGGCGGGAAAGCACATCTCGACGTGATAGAAATCCAGCCAGATGCGCTGCACGCGGAAAAACGTTTCCGTATAACCGAACAGCCAGAAATGGATCAGATAGGTCAACAGCAGCTGCACGACGCGCAGAATCAGAATCCAGAGAACGACGCGCGTCAGTTCCCTGAGACCGCAGCGGCGATAGGTGCGCTCCCCGTCCCGTTCGAGATGCGGCTCCTTCCCCGTTGCGAAATACGTCAGCACAAACGGCACCAGCCGGATGATCGCCGCCGCCAGCATCAGCATCAGAAGGGTCACAAACAGAAACGTCTCCCAATAGGAAGGCGTTTCCGTAACGATCCACAGCCCGTACAGCGCGACCAGCGCCGCAAGCAGAACGGACGTGACCCATATCGATGCCCGTTGTCCTGTTTTCATAAATTATCTTCTTGCTTTCGGTTTCCCGAGAATCTCCGAATAGAGCACTGCCTGCACGGCGGTGTTCCGGTTCCATTGCAGAATCGGAACGGCCTGCGCTTCGCTCTGCGCCGCGCGCTCCGGCACGGCCGTTTGCTTCTTTACCGCTTCGTACGCAGCCATCGACTGCGTAGCCGCAGGCGACGGACGCGCAATCGGCTTGGTCGGCGCCGCTTTGGGCGTCACAGTCGGCGCTGCAGACGATAAGCCCTCATACGGGCGAGCCGCATGCGTCTGCAAGGAACCGTTCCGTGCCGGGGCGCCCTGCGCGGGCGCCTTCTGCACCGGAATCGCATTTGCTGCGTTTTCCTGTTCCTCTTTCTGCTGTGCTTTTTGAGCAGCTTCCTGCTGACGCCGCGCGCGCGACGCCAGCACGGCAAACAAAGCGACCAAGCCGGAGAAAAAGAATGGAAACAACAGGAACTCCATACTCAGTTCTCTCTCTTATCCTTCGCCGGCGCAGCGGACTTGCTGATCGCGTTGCGCATCTCGGTATCGGAGATTACGTTCTGCATATTGTAGTAGTCCATCACGCCGAGCTTGCCCTCGCGGAATGCGGCCGCGATCGCCTTCGGGACTTCGGCTTCCGCCTCGATCACGCGGGCGCGCATGCCCTGCACGGCAGCGATGTTCTCCTGCTCCTGCGCTACCGCCATGGCACGGCGCTCCTCCGCCTTTGCCTGCGCGATGCGCTTGTCGGCTTCCGCCTGGTCAATCTGCAGCTGCGCGCCGACGTTGCGGCCGACGTCGACGTCCGCAATGTCGATCGAGAGAATCTCAAACGCGGTGCCCGCGTCAAGGCCCTTGCCGAGCACGGTGCGTGAGATCAGGTCCGGGTTCTCCAGAACTTCCTTATGGCTCGACGCGGAACCGACCGTGGTGACGATGCCCTCGCCGACACGCGCGATGATCGTTTCTTCGCCTGCGCCGCCGACGAGACGGTCGATGTTGGCGCGCACGGTGACCTTCGCCTTGGCGCGCAGCTCGATACCGTCCATGGCGACCGCCGCGATGATCGGCGTTTCAATGACTTTCGGGTTGACGCTCATCTGCACGGCGTTCAGAACGTCGCGTCCGGCAAGGTCGATCGCGCAGGAGCGCTCGAAGTCCAGCGGAATGCCGGCGCGCTGCGCCGCGATCAGCGAGTCGACCACGCGGTTGACGCTCGCCTTGCCGTTGATCTTGCCGCCCTTGGCAAGATAATGCGCTTCGAGCTTGTTCATCGGAATGTCAAGGCCGGCCTTTGTCGCCTTGATCATCGGGTTGACGATATCCGCCGCGCTGACCTTACGGATGCGCATACCGACGAGCTGTACAAGATGGATCTTGACGCCGCTCGCGCTTGCGGAAATCCACAGCCCGACCGGGACGAACGAGAAGAAGACGATCAGAAGTGCGACCAGAACGGCCACGAGCAAAACAACAGCCAACGGTTCCATTAACAACTATCCTCCTACTTATTGTGCGGCGTTACGCCATAAACGTACGGAACAGATAAACGATCAGCATGATTGCGCCGATAAATGCGGGAATCCCGATCAACAGCGCAATCCAATTCCGGCGCACCTCGCGCGGATCCCTCGAACGCTGTTCCTCCGCCGAGGGCTCCGGCGCGATCACGCCGCATTTGGGGCACACATCCGTCGTGTAGAGCACCCCGCATTGTTTACAGTACTTCATTCCACGATCCAGTCCAACCCGTCCGATCCGACGACCGTTACGGTTGCGCCTTTTTCGAGGAACGCGGCCTGTGTCTTGGCCGGATAACGCTTGCCGTCGATCAGGATCGTTCCGGCGGGACGCAGTGTTGTGAGCACCGTGCCGGTCTTTCCGATCAGTTCCGGCGGTACGCTCGAAGCGACCGACGCGTCGGACTCGATCTTATCCTTCAGAACGATCGGCGAGCGGAACAGCTTTCCGCTGTTCAGCGAACGAATCAGAAGTATGGCAAGGAAGATGATGATCGCGAGCATGACGAGAGAAACGATGGACGCGACCAACGGCGAATTGGTCGTATACTGCATCACGATCACAGCGATGCAGCAGGCGATCCCGGAAAAGCCCGCAACGCCGAAGCCCGGCATGCACAGCTCCACAACCAGTAAAACAATCCCTGCGATGAAGCAGATCAGACACGGCAGCCACATCGGCCCGAACAGAAATTCCATGGCACTGCCTCCTTTCCTTGGTATCAGTATACCACAAGGCGACGCAATTGAAAATACTTTTTTCCGTTCCGTATTCGATTTTTATGGAGATTTGCGTCATTTTCCCCTCTCCTCTGCCGCGCGGCGGCAGAAAACTGCGGCCCCGATTTTAGCAGGGCCGCAGCGACGGTCTTTGTATTACGATGGTTGTGATGACTGCGAAGTATCGTTCGACGTATCTTCGATATACGCTTTTCCTCCGATCCCGACGGTCAGTGTGTTGGAGATCGGCGATTCCGCGTATGTTTCGCCGTCGGTATATACGCCGGCTACGGCAAAGGTGACGAGGTCGCTATAGGCCGGCGACGGATGATCCGCCCAATACATCGGGCCGGAATAATACGCGACAAGATCGCCGTTCTCGTCCTCGCCGATGGACAGATCGGAATCAGTCACGGTCCAGATGCCGTCCCAGTCGTCGACGCCGCGCATACCGTTGAGCCACGCATACAGCTCAAACTCATTATCCATCAGGCCGTTTTTGATGTTCTTCAGCGGAATGCGGAAGGATACGGTAAACTCGGACGACTCATGCGTTCCGTCTACCCAGTACAGATACAGCAGTTCTACGCCTTTCACTTCCTGTTTCGGCGTCGGGCTCGGCGAGGGCGTGGGCGACGGGCTCGAAGTCGCAGTCGGTGAAGGAGTGGGCGTCGTCGTCGGTTCCGTCGATGCAGCGGCCGCCGCATCCGTTGCGGCCGGCTGCACGGTGGGCGCAGCGGTCGAAACCGAAGCCGTCTGTTCTCCCGGCGTCGATTCCTCCGCCGGAACGACGGTTTTGATCGTCGGGAACAGCATACCGAGCGTCAACGCGCCTGACGCGAGGAACAGCACCATTTTGCGCATGTTCGAACCGCCCGTTTTCTGCGGTTCGACTACCGGCGCATTGCGGTTGTACTCGTCGGGCAGCGGCGGCAGCTCCGGTGCGCCGTCTTCATGGAATTGATACGGCGCTCCGATCAGCTGATGCGTCCACTTGCGGCGTCTGCGCTTATGCAGCTGCCGGTATCTTGCGCTCATTTTTGATGCACGTCAATCTGCGGGAAGGGAACCTCAACGCCGAGCTTCCGCATGCCGACAAACAGATCGCGGTTCAGAATTCTTGCGCCCGTGTAAATGTCCGACTCCGCTACTTCCACGACGAACTTCAGAACAACCGCGCTGTCG
>JAFSLH010000002.1 GCA_017448545.1 Clostridia bacterium | reverse complement strand
GTTGGCAATTGAACAAATCTGTGGTAATATATGTATCGAGCACAAGCTTGCTTCCTTTCCATTTAGTCTCGTCAACTTAAATGATGAAGCTTCTTGTGCTCTTTTTCAACCCTTTTTTTCCACACTTATCGTTGAAGAACCGGTGTTTTTGTATTCACATCGGTTTTTTGGTTCTTCAACGTTTTTTGTGGAACGAGAACGAAGCGATCACTCTTTGTTGCCCGTTGTCTTTCAGATCCTTCGACTTCGCCGCTTCGTGGCTTCGCTCAGGATGACAAGTGAGTGTCGCTTCGCTCTTTTTGTCATTCTGAGCGAGGGAGCCTGCGACCGAGTCGAAGAATCTTTCTATTCTCGTTCGAAGAATGGAGTGATCGGAGGGACTGTTTTTCCACACATTATGTTGAAGAGCCGTTTTTTTGTCCCGGCAGCAAACGCTGCCGTATGGTTACGGAATGATGAATCCGCCGGAATTGTCGCCCGGCTGCGCCTGATCACCCGAATACGTTCCGGTGAGACTTGCCGTGACGATGTCCTGCATGGCAAACAGGATCAGCTCGATTTCGGCCGCTGTATACGTTTTCTTCATGGCTGTTTCTCCTTTTTGTCTTCCGTTATGCCGGAATTGCATCCAGCAGCGACTGCGCATAGGTCTTCCAGACGTCCAGCGTGCCGGCGTCGTTGATCAGACCGTTGCAGACCTGTTCCACGCTGCGGACGAATCCGCCCTGTTCCTCTGTAAACGTATCGTTGCCGACCGTGTAAACGAGGTGGATGAAGCAGGTGATGTTCGCCGTATAATAGTCCTTCGGAACGCCGGTGATGACCATGTTCACGACGGGTTTTTCGCCGCTGTTGTCTACGTTCCTGATATTGATCCTGTTGCCGTTGTCCGCCGTTGCCGCGTTGTAGAGACTCCAGCGGAAGTAGGACTGATCCGTGTCGATTACGGCGCCTTCCGGGAGATCGAATTCAAAACCGAACCGGATATTCGTCGCATAATCGATGATTTCGCCGGTTTCGTTCAGGACGCGGCGCTGCAGACCGGCGCCGAGGAACGTAACCTTCGATACCGAAACCGTGCTGACATAGATGCAGTTATTGAACCAGCTGCCGTCGCCGTTGTAATCGGGGCGGAAGTAGACGTTGTAAACGCCGTTCGCGGTAATCTCACCGTTCCGGCCGTAGTTGTCGCCCCAATTCGGGAACCACGTCCGGGTCGCGCCGGGATTCTCCGCGTTCGGCGCGGCATACACAACCTTGAACTCGCTCGAAGTCGTGAGCGAAAGACCGTTGAACATGTATTCCGTAACGCCGGTCGCTCCCTCGTTCCGCGTCAGCTGATAAGCCGTATTGGGCTTCCAGTCGTTCATATTGCCGACAATGTAATAGCCCGCTTCATACTTCGCCGTGGAGGTAAAGACCGCCGTATAGGTCACGTCGCCGGTCAGAATCGGCAACTCATCGGGCGCATAGGTCGTTGTACCGTCATTCCAGCCGGTGAACGTATAGAGGAAGTCCTCGTCGTTCTTCTTCACAGACGCGCCTTCGTACTTCGGCTGCGTGCCGCACACCAGAGTGTCCGTCTTGACGACCGTGTCGCCGTTCTTCCATGTGACGGTGCAATCGTATACTGCAATGCGGTACAGGTAGCCGAACTGCTCCGACAGCTTTGCAAAACGGTTTTGCGCGACTTTTCCGCGAAATTCGCGAATTTCAAAAATAATAGTTGACATTTTGCGCTGCAATGCTTATAATCTAAATGTTCGCGGTAGTGCTGGAATTGGCAGACAGGTACGTTTGAGGGGCGTATGCGAAGGCGTATGGGTTCAAGTCCCATCTACCGCACCAAATCAAAATGACCACCGAACCGGTGGTCATTTTGATACTGAAACGACTCTCTTACTGGAGGATTCTCATGCAGTTAAAGGTTTCCAATCGGGATCGCATCAAGCGGCTGACGGAGCTTGCCGTGCTCGTCGCGCTCGAAGCGATTATCGCGTTTACCCCGCTCGGAACGATTCAGATCGGCCCGATCGCCGCGACGCTCGGCCATATTCCGGTCATCGTTGCAGCCGTCGTGCTCGGCACGGCGGAGGGCGCGTTTATGGGGTTTGTGTTCGGTCTGCTCAGCTTCCTGTACTGGACGTTCGTGCAGCCCGCGAACCCGACGGCGTTTATGTTTACGCCGTTCTGCCAGCTCGGCGAAATCTCCGGCAGCGGCTGGAGTCTTCTGATCTGCTTCGTGCCGCGGATTCTGATCGGCGTTGTGGCCGGTGAGGTCTGCCGCCTGGTCAAGCGGATGCAGGGACGCGACGGACTGGCCTATGCGCTTGCCGGCGCGGCGGGCAGCGCGGTCACGACCGTGCTGGTGCTCGGGCTGACGTACCTGCTGATCGGTCGGCAGTATGTGGCGGCCGTCTTTGCAGGCGGCACAGCGCCCGAAAACGCGATGGCGTGGCTGCTGTCTGTGATCGGAACAGTCGTTTTAACAAACGGGATCCCGGAGCTTGTTATCGGCGCGCTGGCGGCGGTCGGCGTCGGATATGCGCTCGTGCCGCGGGCACGTGTGCTCGGCATTGACATCGGCACTTCGGCAACAAAAGTCGCGCTGCTGCGCGGCGAGCGGATTGAATGGACGGCGCGGATCGGCCAGAACGTCGATCTGGAGCAGGCGATTTCGGAAATGGCGCTGCCGAAGCTGAAAAAAATCTGCGTGACCGGCGTCGGCGCTTCGATGCTTTCGCACGATCTGTGCGGCATCCCGACCGTACGCGTCGGAGAGTTCCGCTCGCTCGGCAAAGGGGCGCAGCTTCTGACCCGGAAGCGGAATCTGATCGTTTGCAGCGTCGGCACCGGCACGTCGTTCGTGCGCGTTACGCCGTTCTCCGTTTTCCATATCGGCGGAACCGGCGTCGGCGGCGGGATGCTGAAGGGGCTTTCGGAGCGGCTGTTCGGCCGGTACGTTCCCGATGAGGTTGCCGCGATGGCGGAAGCGGGCGTGCTGGAGGAGGTCGACCTGACGCTCCGGGACGTTTGCCGCGGCACGATCTCGAACCTGAAGCCCGAAACGACGGTCGCGAACCTTGCCAAGGCCGGTACGGCTTCCGACGAAGCGCTCGCCCACGGCCTCTATAACGTGGTCTTTCAGAGCATCGGCGTGATGGCGGCGTTTGCGGCGAAGCATCACTTCGTCCGCACGGTGTTCGTCTGCGGCTCGATTCTGGAGCACGGCAAGCTGGCCGAGGACGCGCTCTCCGAGGTCGCCGCCCTGCACGGAATCCGGTTCGTGTATTCCGACCGCGCGGCGTATGTGACCGCGATCGGCGCTGCGCTGCAGTAAGAAATCCTTGTTTTTTACGCGTTCCGGGAAGCTTCTTGTTGACAAGCTTCCCGCTTTTCATTAAAATAGGAATGATATCAAATAGGAGGCAATTTATGCGTTCATTAACAAGTCGAGAGCTGCGTTCGCTGTATCTCGATTTCTTCCGTTCCAAGGGGCATACGGTCATTTCGTCCGCATCGCTGATCCCGGAGAACGATCCCACCGTTCTGTTCACCACCGCGGGCATGCACCCGCTGGTTCCGTACCTGATGGGCGAAAAGCACCCGATGGGCACCCGTCTTTGCGACGTGCAGAAGTGCGTCCGCACCGGCGATATCGACGAAGTCGGCGACGCATCGCACTGCACGTTTTTCGAGATGCTCGGCAACTGGTCGCTCGGCGACTATTTCAAGGCCGAGAGCATCGCGTATTCCTGGGAGTTTCTGACCGACGAAAAGTGGCTCGGCATCCCGAAGGAAAAACTGTTCTTCACCTGCTTCGAAGGCGACAAGGACGCGCCGCGCGATACGGTTGCGCACGATCGCTGGGTGGAGATGGGCGTCGATCCGTCGCACATCGTGTATCTGCCGAAGAAGCATAATTGGTGGGGCCCCGCCGGTCAGACCGGCCCGTGCGGCCCGGACACCGAGATTTTCTACGATACCGGCGCAGAGCCCTGCGGCCTGGACTGCAAAGCCGGCTGCAGCTGCCATAAGTATCTGGAGATCTGGAACAACGTGTTCATGGAGTACAACAAGGTTGCGGACGGCGTTTTCGAACCGCTGAAGCAGAAGAACGTCGATACCGGCATGGGTCTTGACCGCACGGTCGCGACGCTGCAGGGCGTGGAGAGCGTGTTCGATACCGACGCATTCTCCGGCATCATTGCGCTGATTGCGGAGCTTTCGCACAAGGGCTATCGCGACAATCCCGAAACGACGCGCGCGTTCCGCATCGTCGCGGATCACATCCGCTGCGCGACGTTCATTCTCGGCGACCAGCGCGGCGTCACGCCGTCGAACGTCGACCAGGGCTATATCCTGCGCCGGTTGATCCGCCGCAGCATTCGCTACGCTTCGCAGCTCGGCATGCCGCGCTATGCGCTCTGCACGATCGCGGAGAAGGTCATCGAAACGTACGGCGAGTTCTACAACGAACTAAAGGAGAACCACGACAAGATCGTCTCCGAGCTGCGCAAGGAGGAGAACCGGTTTGCAGACACGCTGAAGAAGGGCATCCGCGAATTCGGCAAGCTGACGCATTCGCTCGAAGGCAAGCAGATCGACGGCGTCAACGCGTTCCATCTGTACGACACCTACGGCTTTCCGATCGAGTTCACGATGGAGCTCGCCGAGGAACAGGGCTATACCGTGGACGTGGAGGGCTTCCGCGCCGCGTTCGAGGAGCATCAGAAGAAGTCGCAGGCCGGCGCAGAACAGCGGTTCAAGGGCGGTCTGGCCGACCACAGCGAAGCGACGGCCGCGCTGCATTCCGCAACGCACCTGATGCACGCCGCGCTGCGCAAGGTACTGCACGACGATTCCGTTGCGCAGAAGGGCAGCAACATCACCGCCGAACGGCTGCGCTTTGACTTCAGCTTCGGCCGCAAGGTCACGCCGGAAGAGCTCGCCGAGGTAGAAAAGCTCGTGAACGAAGCGATCGCCGCGAAGGTTCCGATTACCTGCGAGGAGATGACCGTGAAGGAAGCCAAGGAGCAGGGCGCGATCGGTCTGTTCGAAAGCAAGTACGGCGAGAAGGTCAAGGTCTACACGATGGGCCGATTCTCGAAGGAAATCTGCGGCGGCCCGCACGCCAAGAATACCGGCGACCTCGGTCACTTCCATATCCTGAAGGAAGAAGCATCCTCCAGCGGTGTGCGCCGTATCAAGGCCGTTCTGACGCATGAGTGATTGGCTGCGGTACGAGTGGGAATGGGAGCAGCAGCCGATCTGGGTGCAGGTGGACCTGCAGTATTGGCAGCTGCTGCCGACGCTCGCCTATTCACACCTGATCTACATCGCCTGCGCGCCGCGTAACCCCAAGGCGGAAACATTCTCGCGGCAGGAAGAAAAGAGCCTGGCTGATCTGTATCTTGCGCTGCAGGACGCGCTGCAGGGGAATGCGATCCACGTCGGCTTTCTGGAAGCGCCGGCGCTTCGGCAGTACTACTTTTATGCCGACGATCCCTCGCTGCTGAATCGCGCGTCCGCGCTGTGCCGTGCCGAGACGCGGCTCCGCACGACGTACGGGCAGGTGGAAGAACCGCACTATAAAACGTACTACCGGTTCCTCTTCCCCGACGACGCAAAGCTGCAGTCCGTGGAAAACGCCGAGTATGTGCAAAACGTGGTTGCGCACGGCGGCGACATCGACTGCGTGCGGCGCGTTGAAATGCTGATGGCGTTTCCGACGTTTGAGGGGCGCGAGAATTTCATTCACACGCTCCCCCGCATCGGGCTCTCCGTCGGCGTCAGCGAAACGATCGACCATCCGACGCACCCGTATCGCGTTTCGATCCACGGATTCTCGACGCTGCGGCTGCCGGACCTGAATCGCTGCACGACCCGCGCGATCCGTTCCGCCGTCCAATTCGACGGCATCCTAGACGGCCTCGACGCGGAATTCATCGAGCGACACTGACATTCCGACGAAAACCAGTTTTTCGTCGAGGCCGCAATGGTAATCACTGACAAACTACCGGAGTTTTCGCTCCGGTATTCTCTTTTTTGATATTCTTTTTTTCGGGATGAACCTTTCGGGGCACAGATACGACTGTATCAGTGAAACCGGTTTCAGAGCAAAAGAAAGGAGGGAGCGCCATGGAGTTTTCCGAACTGCTGCAGGAAAACCGATCGGCCGTTGAGCGATTTGTTCGGTTTCGGATCGGGAATCCGCACGACGCGGAGGACGTCCTGTCGGACGTATATACGGCATCGTTTGTCGGGTTCGGCACGCTTTCGAATGCGGATGCGTTCAAGCCATGGATCATCGGTATTGCGCGGAACAAGTGCAACGACTATTTCCGGCGGCAGGCAAAGCGCATGGAGATTCCGCTCGAATCGCTTGAAGAACGCGCCGTCACGATGGGGCTGCACGGCGTACGGACGGAAACGGTCGTGCGGGAAACGCTGGAAAAGCTCGGCGATCGGGACAAGCAGATCCTGTACCTCTATTTCTTCCGGGAACTGCCGCAGGCGGAGATCGCGAAGCGGCTCGGCATTCCGCTCGGAACCGTCAAGAGCCGCCTGTTTCAGGCGAAAAAGCACTTCAAGGAACAGTATCCTTACCAACCGAAAGGGGGAAATCCCATGAAAACAATGCAGCACACGATGCCGGCGCTGCTGCCGGATTACCGGATCGAGCCGGACGCGCGCGAACCGTTCGCCGTCTGCTGGGAAGAAATGACGGGCTGGTTCGTCGTTCCGAAGCCCGGAGAGCGGCTTTGCTGGGCGATCTATGATCTGCCGTCGCGCAAGCGGATGGAGTCGTATACCATGACCGTTTCCGGCCGCGCCGCCGTGCACGGACTGGAAGGCGTAGAGATCGAAGCCGTCGAAACCGATACCATGGGCGAAACCGACAACCGTCGCTTCGTCGTCCAGCTGACGGACACGCACTGCCGCATCCTGGCGGAAAGCCACATTGAGGACGGCGTGAAGCGGTTCCGGACGTTTTTGGACGGCGACGAATTCCTGCAGAACTGGGGCTTCGGGCCGGACAACTGCGGCAATGAAACGCATCCCGTGCAAAAAGGGCTGATCCGCAAGCAGGATCGGACGCTGACGACGCAGCGGCAACCGTTTATGCTCGACGTCGTCGGGCGGTACGCAGTCACGATCGGCGGCAAGACCTTTGACACGATCTGCCTGATGGACACGGACACCTACGAAAGCGGCGTTCTGACCGAGCAGTATCTCGATGAAAACGGGCGCACGATCCTTTGGCGGCGCTTCAACCGCGACGATTGGGCAATCGAACCCGGCAAAAAACCGTGGAGCGAACGGCTGCCGGAAAACGAGCGGTATACCGTGGACGGCTTAACCTACGTCCACTGGTACGACTGTATCACAAGCTATCTTCTGTAACGCCTCAAGGAAGGCGTTGTCTCAAAACTCTTTGAGCGTTGTAAGGGGCTGTTGATAAGGCAGTCAGAATTCGCGTTTTCGTCCCGAAGGCTGTACTAACGCTACGCCGAGGGCGAAAACGCGGATAATTTGCGGCATATAATCAGAGAAAAGGCGGATTTTTTCCGCCTTTTCTACATACAAGTTAAAACAATTCCAATTTGCCGCAAATGGTCTGGCGCCTTTTGCGACAGCCCCATGCTTTTGGGATTGATTACGGCTTCTGATAGAGGCCCTTGAACTTGCCGCGCTCGGTATAATGCGTATGCAGAATCTCGTGCGCTTTGTGGCTGTTCGGTTCGCCGAGGTACTCGTCGTAGATCGCCTTGACTTCGGGGTTCTCATGGCTCTTGCGGAGCTGCATGCCCGCATCCTCGCTGTACAGCGCCGCTGCGCGCTCTTTGCGCAGATCGACGAAGTTGCGGATGTAGCCGGGCTGAATCGGCTGACCGCCGCCGTTGACGCAGCCGCCGGGGCACGCCATGACCTCGATGAACTCGTAGGTCTTCTCGCCGCTCTTGACCATGTCAAGAAGCTTGGAAGCGTTCTCGAGGCCGCTGGTGACCGCAACGCGGACCTTGGTGCCCTTCAGATCGTATTCCGCTTCCTTGATGGCTTCGACGCCGCGGACCGCATGGAACTCGACCTTTTCGAGCGTTTCGCCGGTGACCTTCTCGTAAACGGTACGGAGGGCAGCTTCCATAACGCCGCCGGTCGCGCCGAAGATGTGGCCTGCGCCGGACGCGATGCCGAGCAGCGGATCGCAGACTTCGTCGGGCAGCTTATTGAACTCGATGCCCGCGCGGCGGATCATGCGCGCCAGCTCACGCGTCGTCAGCGACACGTCGATATCCGGCAAGCCGTTTCTGCCGAGCTCCGGACGCGCCGCTTCGAACTTCTTCGCGGTGCAGGGCATGATCGAAACGACGAAGATGTCCTTCGGGTCGATGCCCATCTTTTCGGCATAGTACGTTTTGCACAGAGCGCCGAACATGCCTTGCGGCGATTTGCAGGTGGACAGGTTCGGAATGAATTCCGGATAGTAGTGCTCGCAGAACTTGATCCAGCCGGGGCTGCAGCTCGTGATCATCGGGAGGGTGCCGCCGGTCGTCAGACGCTGCAGCAGCTCGGTGCCTTCCTCCATGATCGTGACGTCCGCCGCATGGTCGACGTCGAACACCTTGTCAAAGCCGAGACGGCGCAGCGCCGCAATCAGCTTGCCCTCGACGTTCGTGCCGATCGGCAGACCGAATTCTTCGCCGAGCTGTGCGCGGACGGACGGAGCCGGACCGACGATGACATGCTTCGACGGATCCGAGAGCGCCTTCCAGACCTTGTCGGTATCGTCCCGCTCGGTCAAAGCGCCGGTCGGGCAGACCGCGATGCACTGACCGCAGTTGACGCAGGAGGTCTGATTCAGCGGCAGATCGAACGCGCTGCCGATGTGGGTCTTGAAGCCGCGATCGTTCGCGCCGATGACGGCGACGTGCTGGTTCGCTTTGCAAACCGCAACGCAGCGACGGCACAGGACGCACTTGGAATTGTCGCGGATCAGATGGATCGCGCTGTCGTCAATGTCCGGCTTCACGGGCGTCGGCGGAGCGTACTTGTCCGGATCGCAGCCGTATTCCTGGGACAGAGCCTGGAATTCGCAGTTGCCGCTGCGGACGCAGCCGAGGCAGTCGAGCCGATGGTTCGAGAGCAGCAGCTCCATCGTCTTTTTGCGGGATTCGCGCAGTGCCGGCGTATTCGTCTGCACTTCCATCCCCTCGGAAACGACCTGCAGACAGGCCGCCGGGTTCGAGCGCGCGCCCTTGACTTCGACAACGCACATACGGCATGCGCCGATGGCGTTGATTTGCTTCATGTAGCACAGAGTCGGGATGCGGATGCCCGCGATCTCGGCAGCTTCCAGAATGGTAGAACCGGCGGGGACTTCTACAGCAAGCCCGTTGATTTTCATGTTAATGGTTTCCATAGCAGCCTCCCGTTATTTCTTGATGATTGCGCCGAACTTGCAGCCGTCCATGCAGGCGCCGCACTTGATGCACTTGCTCTGGTCGATGACGTGCGGCTCCTTGACCTTGCCGCTGATCGCGCCGACCGGGCAGTTGCGCGCGCACTTGGTGCAGCCTTTGCACTTCTCGGGGATGATCTCGTAGCGCAGCAGCTTCTTGCAGACGCCGGCGGGGCAGCGCTTTTCGACGACGTGTGCTTCGTACTCCTCGCGGAAGTGCTTCAGCGTGGACAGCACCGGGTTCGGAGCGGTCTGGCCGAGTGCGCACATAGCGTTCGCCTTGATGTAGTTGCACAGCTCTTCCATCTTGTCGAGGTCTTCGAGCGTGCCGTTGCCGGCCGTGATCTTATCGAGCATTTCGAGCAGGCGGCGCGTACCGATACGGCACGGCGTGCACTTGCCGCAGCTCTCGTCGACCGTGAAGTCGAGGAAGAAGCGGGCAACGTCGACCATACAGGTCGTATCGTCCATGACGATCAGACCGCCGGAGCCCATCATCGAACCGATGCGGGTCAGGTTGCCGTAGTCGATCGGCGTGTCGAGGAACTTGGCCGGGATGCAGCCGCCGGACGGACCGCCCGTCTGCGCCGCTTTGAATTCACGGCCGTTCGGGATGCCGCCGCCGATGTCGAAGATGATCTCACGCAGCGTGGTGCCGAGCGGGATCTCGACGAGGCCGGTGTTGACGATCTTTCCGCCGAGCGCGAAGACCTTCGTGCCCTTGGAATCCTCGGTACCCATCGAAGCGAACCACTCCGGTCCCTTCAGGAAAATCTGCGGGATGTTCGCGAGCGTTTCGACGTTGTTGATGATCGTCGGCTGGCCGAACAGACCCTTGTTCGCCGGGAACGGCGGCTTTGCCTTCGGCTCGCCGCGGTTGCCCTCGATCGAGGTGATCAGCGCGGTTTCCTCGCCGCAGACGAACGCGCCGGCGCCGAGACGGGTTTCGATATCGAAGCTGAAACCGCTGTCGAAAATGTTCTCGCCGAGCAGGCCGTATTCACGTGCCTGGCCGATTGCGATGTTCAGACGCTTGACCGCGATCGGGTACTCTGCACGAACGTAGATATAACCCTTGTTCGCGCCGATCGCGTAACCGGCGATCGCCATTGCTTCGAGCACGGCGTGCGGGTCGCCTTCGAGGACGGAACGGTCCATGAACGCGCCGGGGTCGCCTTCGTCCGCATTGCAGACGACGTACTTCTGCGGGACCTTGTTCTTCGCCGCAAACTCCCACTTCAGACCGGTCGGGAAGCCCGCGCCGCCTCTGCCGCGCAGACCGGAATCCTTCATCACCTGGATGACCTGTTCCGGCGTCATTTCGGTCAGAACCTTGCCGAGCGCGGCATAGCCGTCGACGGCGATGTACTCTTCGATGTTTTCCGGGTCGATCAGGCCGCAGTTGTGCAGCGCGACACGCTGCTGCGTCTTGTAGAACCCAGTCTCCTGCAGGGACGGAACCTCAACGTTCTCGTCGCCCTCGTTTTCCTTGTAAACGAGGCGATCGACGACGCGGCCCTTCAGAAGGTGCTCTTCCACCAGTTCGGGAACGTCTTCCACCTTCACGCGGCTGTAGAACGTGCCGTCGGGATAAACGATCATGACAGGACCGAGAGCGCAAAGACCGAAGCAGCCCGTGCGAACGACTTTGACTTCGTCGCCGAGACCCTGCCGAACGATCTCTTCCTCCATGCGGTCTGCGATCAGCATGCTGTTGGACGAGCTGCAGCCCGTACCGCCGCAGATCATAACTTGTGTACGAATCATGTTTGATTACTCCTTTATGCTTCTACGGCGCCGATGGTATACTTCACAACCGGTTTGCCGCCTTTGATGTGCTGTTCGATCACTTCCGGAACCTTTTCCGGCGTCATCTTCACGTACGTCACGCGCTCCTGATCCGGAACAAAAACCTCAACGATCGGCTCGAGACGGCACATGCCGATGCAGCCCGTCTGCGTGACCGTGACGTTGTCGAGTTTTTCCTTCGAGACCGCCTCCACCAATGCGTTCAGCACCGGACGCGCGCCGGCTGCGATACCGCAGGTCGCCATGCCGACGACAATACGAATCTCACCGCTCGCTTCCCGAAGCGCGACCTTGTTTTTCATCCGTTCCCGGATGGCAGCAAGTTCTTCCAACGATTTCATGATTGTTTGATCCTTTCGTTTGATTTCTCGTTTGATTCCTGTTGTTCGCAAAATTTATATTCGATCGGGACCGTATTGCTCCCGAAGGGAATCCGTAATCCATGCGAGCACTTCATAGTCGCTCAGCGGAACGTCGTCCCCGAGCACCGCACGCAGCTCGCGCGTATCGAGCTCCGCCGTGCGGTCCGGCATTGTATGGACGAACCGGAAGTCGATATCCGGGTTGCCCTGGATCAGCAGCGTGACCGTCGAAACAATGTCGCCGAGCGGCGTGAAGTCCATGTGGTTCTTGTAAAACAGCGCCTCGACCGTCGTTCCGCAGCCGTCCGGCGAAAGCCGCTTCGGTACGGACGAAATCGTCAGTGTCCCGCCGGTCTGCTCCGCCGCCAGTTTCAGAAGCGGCAGCCCGAGCCCGACCTTGCGCGTGGTGCGCGTCGTCGAAAACGGGTCGAGCACGCGCTCCAAAAAATCCTGCTCCATGCCGTATCCGTTGTCCCGGATTCGAATCAGAAGCGTTTCCGTCGTTTCTTCGATCTCGATTTCGATCAGCGATGCTTCCGCCTTGACGGAGTTCTTCGCCACGTCGAGAATGTTCAGCGACAATTCCTTCATGCTCTGCCCTGCCTCAAGTATGCGATCAGCGCGCGCCGCACCGCCGCGGGGTCGTCCTTATCCGCCTCCAGGGACAGCGGCTCGCCGCCCTCCTTCAGTTCCCAAAGCCGATGCGCGTCCGAGCTGACCACAACGGTTCGGCCCTCGGCCAGCGCGGTCTTGTCCGCGTCATGCACTTCGGCACAGCGGAAAACCGGTTCCGGTGGAAACGCGCCGAGCACTGCCAAAAGCCCGTTCGCTTCCCGGTCGATATGCGCCGGGTAGCACGCGCCGCCGTACGCATCGACCAGCTTTGCCGCGGCTTCCAGATCGAGCGTCGTTGCCGCCGGCAGAAACAGCGGTTCCTCTCCGATCGGCTCGTCGTTCTCGTTCCGGATGATCTGTTCGCCGTAAATGCCCTTGCGGTTTCGGATCTGCATCCGGTACGGCTGAATCGCCGTATCGAACGCAAGCGCCGCTTCCAGCGTTTCGAACAGGCAGACGA
Organism: Clostridia bacterium; assembly: GCA_017448545.1. Classification (GTDB taxonomy): domain Bacteria; phylum Bacillota; class Clostridia; order Christensenellales; family CAG-138; genus UBA3792. The sequence goes on along the minus strand of JAFSLH010000002.1, from coordinate 29,418 downwards.
CGTGGATATCCTCCGCCGTCGTCAGTTCCATGCCGCCGACCGGCACGATACCGTACTCCGCGCAGGCCGCGAAGAACGCGGGACAGTTGCGCGCGGCGTTGTGATCCGTCAGCGCGACAAGCTCCAGCCCGTTCAGGTGCGCCATTCCGACGATGTTGCACGGGGTCATATCGTCGTCCCCGCACGGAGACAGACAGGAATGCACGTGCAGATCGTAGGAAAAAGCGGTCATTGCATCCATCCTCCGAGCCGCACGCACGCCGCATAAGTCGGCTCGTCGGTTCGGATCAGGTTGATATCGTGCAGCCGCGCCGCGTTCACCACGGCTGCGTCCGGCACGACGCCCTCGGTAAAGACGACGCAGGCAACGTCCAATAGCTGCGCGACCGCGATGACGTTCAGGTTGGACATGATCGTAAACCAGCAGTCGCCGTACTGCCCGCGGCCCATAACCCAGCTCAGAAGATCGCCGGCATAGCCGCCCGTAATCTCCCGCGTGTCGTCTGCCAGCAGGATCGGGCTCCAGCCCGATTGCTGCACAAGATCCGCAACTGTCATTTGGATTCCTCCTGTTCCGAGCGCTTCAGGATGTCCCGCATCCGAATCACGCAGTCCGTCAGCTTTGCTTCGCCCTTGACGACGTCTTCGGCAAACGCGTCGCACGTCGGCGCGCCGCATGAACCGCAGTCCATACCGGGCAGCTTTTGCTTCACCTGCGCAATCTGCATCATCATGCGGAACGACGTTGCGCGGTCGGGGTTCAGAATCTCCGCGCTGCTGTATTCGCCGGGTCGCGTCGCAAGCATGGCTTCCGGAATCTCCGCATTCGGATCATCGGTCAGATAGTTCCGCATGACCGGCAGATACCGGCGCAGCGTTTGCAGCCGGACGCGCGCGATAAACGGATTCTCGACCGCCATCACGCCGCCGACGCAGCCGCCCGGACAGGCGTTCAGCTCGACAAACTCCAGCCCCGGGAAGTGTCCGGTCTCGATATCGTCCAGCACGCGGATGACGTTTTCGATGCCGTCCGCCGCGAGGTACTTATCGTTCATCAAGGCGCTTGCCTCGCCGCCGCTCGACGCCCAGCTGATCCCGACGACGCCGCTTTCGGTCTCCATTTGCGGGACCTCGTCGCGATGCATTTTGGACAGCACGCGGAAATAGATATCGCTCATCGACACGACATAGTCGATATAGCACTTCTTATCCGCCGGCGTGTTCTTCACCCAGCTGACCTTTGCAGGGCAGGGCGAAATGAAAACGGTTCGGACGTCGTCTTCCGTCAATTCCGGATGCTCCCGCAGCGCGCGTTCCTTTGCAAGCTTGCCCGCCACCTCGATCGGGGGCGTAATCGGCAGAAGCTTGCTCCGAAGACTCGGAAACCGCATCGAAACGAGCCGCACCACGACGGGGCAGGCGGTGCTGATGAACGGCCGCATCTTTTCGTCCGACCTGCGAAGGAAACGCCGCGTATATTCCGTAACGATCTCCGCCGCCTTTGCGACCTCGTACACATCATCGAACCCGAGATCCATCAGCCCCTGCAGCAGATAGTCCGCCTCGTCCAGATTGGCAAACTGGCCGAACAGCGACGGCGCGGGCAGCGCGATCAGGAACTTGTCGTGGTTCAGCGTATCCAGCGAATCGAACGACGCTTTCTTCGCCTTATGCGGGCAGTTCCGGATGCACTCGCCGCAGTCGATGCAGAGCGAAGGATTGATGCAGGCTTTTCCGTCGCGCACACGAATGGCCTGCGTCGGACAACGCCGCAGACACGTCGTACAGCCTTTGCACTTGTCAGCGTCCAAAGAGACGGAATGCCGATATACGATCATCGATTAAAACGCATTGAAAACCAGTGTAATGGTGGTTCCGACGCCGACGGTGCTCTCCACCGTCATCTCATCGGAATATCGTTTCATGTTCGGCAGGCCCATGCCGGCGCCGAAGCCGAGCGACCGAATGTTATCCGGCGCAGTGGAATACCCCTCCTGCATCGCAAGGGCAACGTCCTTGATTCCCGGGCCGACGTCCTTCAGCACGACGCGAATCTGCTCCGGGCTGAGGTATACGTCCGCATCGCCGCCCTTGGCGTGGATGACCATGTTGATCTCGCCCTCGTACATCGCGATGGAGACGCGCCGGATCAGATCCGGCGGAAATCCCATCTGCCGCAGCACGCGCTTGACCTGCACGGACGCTTCCCCTGCCGAAGCGAAGTTTCCGCCGTCTACGTCGTAATGGTAATGCAGAAGATCTTCCATGCCGTCACCTATCCAGACCGGCGGTATAGAGGATGCCGCAGGATGCATACATCCTCAGGGGCGTGGACAGAACGACGATATGACTTTCCTCCGCAAGCATCAGGATTTCGGGCGTGGGCAGCTTCCCCCGCACGAATACGATGCACGGCATATCGAGCATGTGCGCTGTGCGAATGACCTGCGGATTCAGAAGACCCGACAGCAGCACGCTGCCTTCATCGGCATAGGCGAGCACATCGCTCATCATATCGCTTCCGAACGCATGTTCCACGTCCTTCTCCAGCAACGAATCGTTCTTGGTGCAGACGTTTGCGTTCAGGCTTTCGGCAATTTCCCGGATTGTCATAACCGTTACGCCCGGTACTTATCGAGAATTCCCTTGATGTCAGCCGGAACGACGCGACCGAACACGTCGTCGTCGATCACGAACACCGGGGCAAGGCCGCAGCAGCCGAGGCAGCGCGTGGCTTCCAGCGTGAACTTTCCGTCCGGCGTGGTGTGGCCGGCTTCGATCCCGAGCTGCTTTTCGAGCTCTGCCAGAATATCCGCCGAACCCTTGACGTAGCATGCGGTACCGAGGCAGACGCGAATCAGATGCTCGCCCTTCGGTTCGAGGTTGAACCACGAATAGAAGGTCGAAACGCCGTAGACCTGCTCGAGCGAAATGCCGAGACCGTCTGCGATCATCGTCTGTACCTCGACGGGCAGATAGCCGTAAACGTCCTGTGCCTGCTGCAGCACGGGCATCAGCGCGCCGTCTTGTCCCTTATGCGCGGCAATGATTTCCTTCAGCTTTGCTTCCTGCTCGGCAGTGCCGCGGAACGGGATCTCCGTGATTTTGTTTTGCATTGTATCCTCCTGTCAAAAATAGGGTTTTTACCCGTTTATCCGATTCCTTTTTGCACAAATGGGCAGCCCAAAATGAGCGCGCATTTGCGCAATACGATTGTACCATATTGCGATGTAAAATTCAATATTTCTTTTCATTTTATCGTTCGCTTCGCGGGATTTTTTGTCGGATCGAAACATCTCCGTCGGGAGTGTCTCATATGAGATGGTTTTGCAGGCAAACGAAAAAACGGGGTTCCGAACCAAAGGGAACGCCCGTTTTCTGGATCCTGTTACCAGTTGATGGAGTTATCCGGCGTCGCCGGCACGGAAGTGGGCTTCGGCGTCGGCGTTGCGGTCGGATCGGCCTTGGTGCCGACGCGAATCTGCCGCGTGATCGCCTCATACGTCGTCGTCGTCGAGTAAACCGTCTTGTCGAACCGGCCGTTCACGTACCGGTCGATAAACGTGTCGACAACCTTGCCTTCCTTGCCCTCCCGTTCGACGATCTGCTTGTCGCCGACGAACATCGTCTTGTCCTTGATGATCTCATCCGTGATCGGGAGCGTCTCCACGAGCTCCGTACGCTTGCGGTACTCCACGCCCTCCGGGAACGCCTTTCCGTAAACCTCCACATGGATGTCCTTCTTGCGGCTGCTTTCGGAATTCTTCGTGATGTAGCAGAACACGTAGAGCTTGCTGCCCGTGTTGTTCTGGAACTTGAAGTCGATATGCCCGTCGTCCACGGTCGCGTCCCAGCCGTCCGGCACGTAATCGACCGGCATCGAGTGCGCGCGGCGCGACGTGATCTTCACGTTCGCAAGCAGCAGCGCGTTGTACATCGTCGTGGAAAGCTGGCACACGCCGCCGCCCGGTTCCGGCCGGTGCGAACCCTGATAGATCGCGTTCGCGAGCGCCCAGCCGTTCTTTTCGGTGCGGCTGCCGGTCGCGTTGTTGTAGCTGAACGACTTGCCGGGATCCAGCTCGATCACACGCATCAGGTCGACCGCCTTGCTGATATTGATATCGCGGCTCTCGCAGTTCAGCACGGACGATTCGTCCATGCTGCTCGTTCCGCGGAACCGGTACGTCGTGGTGAACGAACTGAGCCGCGTGTACTGCTCGCGCAGCATCGCTTCCGTCACCGCCGGCTCGGAAATCGTGACCTCCGGCCGGATTTCGGCCGTATAGTTGCCCGCCGCAATCGCTTCCTCGATCTGCACGAGAACGCTTTCCGAATCGACGGCCATGCCGTTCGTTCCGGCCGTGAAGCTGAAATACGGCTGAAGATACGTCTCGCCGCTCGACTTGATCTTGTTTTCTTTCCAAAGAATCTGCGCCGTCGCGTTGACCGCATGGTTCGGCAGCTGATCGTTCAGTTCGCTCAGCGACGTTCGCAGCATCGTTTCGTCATACGTCAGCGGCACCGACAGCTCCGCGGTGTCCCGCTCATTCGCCGCCTGCTGCAGCACGGTTTCCAGCGCGTCCGCATCGAAAGACATGCCGATTTTGTCGGCCGTCAGCGTCATGCTGAGATCGCCGTAAATCACCGTAACGGCAAGGCGATCCATCTGCTGCTGCAGCGCGGTTTCGATCGCCGTGCGCGCGTCGGCAACGCTTTTTCCCGTCAAGCGGACGCCGCTGACCGTAACGTCGCCTTCGATTACCGATTCGTCGGTCACCGGCGCAAACGTCGGCTCTGCGGAAGGCGCCGCCGTCGGCAGGGGTTCCGTTCCGGGACGGCAGCTTTGCCGCTCCGGGTTCGAAAGCCGGATCGCAAAGATCACGACGGTTCCCAGTACAACGATCGCAAACGCCAGAAACAGCGACGCGACGATCAGTCTGCGCTGCTGCATCTTTTTCTTCTTGCTCCGGGAAACGCGGCGCTTTGTCCCGTCCGACGACGAACCCGACCGGGTCTTGGTCTGCGTACCGGCCGCCGAAGCGCGCTTTTGCACGCTTCCGTCCTTTTTCGGAACGGAAGCGGAAGAACGCGCAGTATTCTTTTGCGGTGCGGCCGTGCTCGGCGCGGAGCGGTCGTAGTACGTTTGTTGTGCCATGCGTGTATTATAACAAACCGACAGCGGAACGGCAACACCTTTTCCGCCGTTTTTCTCTCTTTTTGCATCGGGCGGCCGTCGGTCGGCGCGAGCAGATTACGAGAGATAGAAGCAGTTCCAGTAGATCGGGCCCCAGACGTTCAGCAGAACGCAGAGCAAAACGAGCGCCGTTTTCCAGGAATGCCAGCGCCCCGTCGTCAGGCCCATGCAGGTCAGCAGCAGCGCGTACGGCAGAAAGTCCATCGCGTAGCGCATGCCGAACTGCGCGAAGCCGTTTCCGTAATTGAGTACGAACGGCACGGCGCAGATGATCGCCGAGCCGAGCAGCACCCAGACGACCGGGTCGCGCCGCTTCGTCCAGAGCGGCAGCAGACCGGCATAGATCAGCGGCGTACAGAACGATACGGAAACACCGGCAAGCGTCGGAATCACGTACGGCGCTTCGCTGGAAAACTCCGGCAGCATGCCGAAGATCGAATACAGGTTGTACGACGCATTCTTCCACTGCAGCGCGCCGCCGACCGACGAAAAATGCGTATTGACGACGCTGTCGAACGTTGAATTGATCTGCCAATCGCTCAGCTCCGAAATTGCTGTATGCGGCAGCGCGTACCGGCAATAGTTCCAACCCTCCTCCGCGTTGTTCTGCAAAAACTTGAGGAACGCCGCGCGATCCATTAGCTGCGGGAACGCCGCGTCCCAATCCATTTTCTGCACCGCGTGCAAAAAGTCCATCTGATCGCGCGAATCGGTAAAGTACTCCTGCATGAAATAGTACAGCGGTTTGAACAGGTCCTTGAGGTGCGTGAGGTTGTAGCTCTCATCCATCACCGTGCCGAACCGGACGAGGTTCATGCCGATATACAGCCCGCCGAACACGGCCGCGCCGAGCGCGAACAGCAGTCCCGACCGCAGCCATGTCGCGCGGTGATAGCGAAACACGAAATACACGAACACGCCTGCGCCGAGCAGATTCGACAACCGGCAGCAGACGCACAGGCCGAACAGCAGCCCGCCGAAGAACATCGCAAGCCCTTCGCCGACGCGCGTCCGGGTCGGCAGCGTTTCAAGGTACAGCGATGCGAACAGCAAAAACCACGAGGCGACATGCCCGATGAACCACGAATGCGCGACCGCGGCGCAGAAGCAATGCACCGTGCCGAACAGCACAAGCACCGCGCACCAGAACCGTTCCCGCACGTTGCGCCCGACGGCGATATTCTCCAGGGACCGGAAGAACAGCACGGTGCTCCCCGCGCCGAGCGTGATGCCGACGTATGCGTAGTTGACCGAATGCAGGCCGAAGATCGCGACGAGCGGCGTCAGCAGGATCGAAACGCCCGGCGCAAAGTGCATATAGATTTTACCGCCGAGTTCAAACGATTCCAGATAGCCCGGGAGGTCCGGCGAATCGAGCCGTCCCGCCAAAAACGATTCGCTCAGGTACGAATAGTTGTTGTAAACGACGAATGAATGGTTGTTCAGCGCGAACAGGACGATCCATGCGCTCAGAAACAGGACGACGTCCATGCGCCAATTCGCCTTTTGGGGAATCTCTTTCATCCGGCGCGCAAGCAGCGCGTCCAGCACGCCGAGCAGCAGCAGCACGAGCGCGGCAAGCAGCATGGTATATCCGTACTTCATGCCTGTTTCTCCTCGTGATAGCTTTCCTCGGTGTTCACGTTCCAGACGGCTTCCTTTCCGGTTCCGTTGCGATAGGCGCGCACCGCCTCGATCGCGGTCAGCATCGAATGATCCATGTTGTTGTACCGGTGCTGCCCGTTCCGGCCGATGCAGTACAGATTTTCGAACGAATCGAGGTAATTCCGCACGACCTCGAACCGATCATAAGTATCGAAATACGCGGGATAGGCTTTCTTCACGCGCAGCCGCACGCCGTCCCGCACCGCGCCCGTTTCGATGATCCCCATGCGAACGAGTTCGCTCTCTGCCATCTGCAGAAAGTCCGCATCCGGCATTGTCCAGAGGTCGTCGCCCTCCGAGCAGAAGTACTCGAGGCCGAGCCACACCGAGTGCGCCGGGTCCTGCACGAGATACGGCGACCAGTTGTTGAAAATCTGAATCCGGCCCATGCGCACGTCGCGCTCCTGCACGTAGATCCAGCAATCCGGGACGATGTCGCCGAGCGTGCGCCGATCGGTTTCATTCTTCAGCTTCAGCCGGTCGACCAGCAGCCCGACCGTGATAAAATCGCGATACGGCAGCCCTGCCGCCACCGTCTGCACGTCGTCCGGAACCGGGCCGTCAAGCCCGGCGACCAGATCCTTGACCGGCATCGACGAGAACACGACGTCCGCTGCATAGCGGCTGCCGTCCGCCGTTTCGACCGATCGGATCCGGCCGTTTTCCGTATGGAGCCGCGTGACCGTCTTGCCGCGCAGGATCGTTCCGCCGCGCCGCTCGATCTCCTCCGCCATGATCTCATACAGCTGTCCCGGCCCGTACTTCGGGTAGGCGAACTGCTCGATCAGCGAGGTTTCGACCGCGCCTTTGCCCCGGATGCCAAACGTGCTTTTCACCATTTCGACGACGGCTTTTTTCAGCGAAAGGCCCTTGATGCGCTGCGCGCCCCAGTCCGGTGCGATCTCGGACGGGTTCCGGCCCCACAGCTTTTCGTTGTACGACTCAAAGAACATCGTGTAGAGCGGCGTTCCGAACCGGTTGATCAGAAAGTCCTTCAGCGACGTTTCCTTTCGCTTGCAGATGCAGGCGCCGAGGTAGCCGAAACCGGCGCGGACAGTTCTGCATAATCCCATGTTCCGGATCGTCTGCCACTTCATCGAAATCGGGTAATCGAAAAACCTGCGGGAAAAATAGATGCGGGAAACGCGATCGCGCACCAGCATGACGCGGTCGGTCTTTTCCGGGTCCGGCCCGTTCGGCGCGAGCGGCTTTTCCCTCCCGAGCGCAAGATCGTCGAACGCCGGCGCGCCCTGCAGCGGCATCAGCGATTGCCAGAGCGCGTTGACCTCGTCGTTCTTCGTAAAGAACCGGTGCCCGCCGAGGTCCATGCGGTTGCCGTGATACAAAACCGTACGCGAAATACCGCCCACGGCGTCGTCCGCTTCGAGGACGATCGGAACGAGGTCGGTTTCGTTGAGCAGCGTATAGGCGGCCGTCAGGCCCGCCGGGCCCGCGCCGATGATGAGCGCCGTTTTACGCATGTTCGGGTTCCTTTCGATCATAGATCAGCAGCTTTCGCGCCAGATAGTTCCAGGCAAGGACGATCACGGTCAGAACGACCTTCGCCATAAGATAGACGCGAATCGGGAACCGGCCGACGGTCAGCAGCACGGTATCGGCGCCGAACAGCGCGTCCGCCGCCCATGCGCCGAGCTCCGTCAGCCCGAGCCCGACAAGCCCGATCGCAGCGAACAGCAGAAATGCTTTCAAGCCGTTCCCCTTGCCCTTCTGGTGCGCCGCAGTAAAGACGAACACGTTGGACAGCAGATAGTTGACGAGCAAGCCCGCCGAAAAGCTCAGCGCGTGCGCAAGATACAGTCCGGCCGTTCCGAGCGGCACAAGCAGCCATTCCCCGGCGACATACAGCACCGCCCAATCGACAAGCGTTGCGATCCCTCCGGTCAGCAAATAGCGCAGCAATTCACCAAGCGTTCGTTTCATAATCCGTATTGTACCACACCGGCGTGATTTCGCAAGCCCGCCCGGGAAATCTTCATAGATTTATGACAATTCCGACAAATCCTTTCAGCAAAAAACCGCCCGATTAAGGCGGTTTCAAGTTGGTTTCCGTGTTACATCAGCGCACAGACGGCTTCAGAGAACGCAGCCGGATCGTCCAGCGGCAGACCCGCCGTCAGCTGCGCCTGCCCGTAAATCAGTTCGGCATACTGCTTCAGCCGGTCGTCGTCGAGCCCGCCGAGCTTTGCGAACAGCGGATGATCCGGGTTCAGCTCGAGCCGGAACGTCATCGGAACGGTATCGCCGTTCGGCATCTGCCGCAGTACCTTGTACATTTCAACGGAGAGCCCCTCCTCGCCGGTCAGGCACGCGATCGAAGATTTCAGCCGATCGGTCAGGATCACGTCGGAAACCTTATCGCCGAGCGCCGTCTTGATACGTTCGAGCAGCGCCTTGCTCTCGGTCTTTTTCTCCTCCATCGCCTTTTTCTCGTCGTCGGATGCGAGGTCGAGCGACGGATCGGACACGGAAGCGAACGGTTTTCCGTCGTATTCCCGCAGCACGCGCAGCGCGAATTCGTCCACGTCGTCGGTGCAGCAGAGGATATCGTATCCCTTTTCCGCAACCTTTTCGGTCTGCGGGAGCTTCAGAACGTGCTGCAGACTGTCGCCCGCGGCATAGTAGATGCTCTTCTGTCCTTCCGGCATCGCGTCGACATATTCCTTCAGCGTGATTTCCTTCTCGAGCGCGCGGGAGTGGAACAGCAGCGTGTCCTTCAAGAAGTCCGCGTTCACGCCGTAGTTGTCGTACACGCCGAACTTCAGCGTGCGGCCGAACGAACGGAAGAACTCGACGTACGCTTCCCGCTCGTCCTTCTGCATCCGCAGAAGCTCCTGCTGAATCTTCTTTTTCAGGTTGTTTGCGATCGCGGAAAGCTGCCGATCGTGCTGCAGCATTTCACGCGAGATGTTCAGCGAAAGGTCCGGCGAATCGACGAGGCCCTTGACGAACCCGAAATATTCGGGCAGCAGTTCCTCGCACTGCTCCATGATCATCACGCCGTTTGCGTACAGCTTCAGACCGCGCTTGTAGCCCTTCGTGCCGAAATCGAACGGCGGCTTTTTGGGCAGGTACAGCAGCGCCGTATAGGAGAGCATGCCCTCGGTGCGAATATGCAGGACGGACGCCGGCTCGTCGAAATCGTAGAACGTATCGCGGTAGAACGCGTTGTATTCGTCCTTCGTGATTTCGTTCTTGTTCTTGTTCCAAAGCGGGACGCGGCTGTTCAGCGTGCGATCCTCGTACACCGTTTCGTATTCATCCTCGCTGCCTTCCTTCTTCTCCTGCTTGCCGACCTGCATCCGGATCGGGTAGCGGATATAGTCGCTGTACTTTTTGATCAGCGACGACAGCCGATATTCCTGCAGGAACTCGTCGTAATTCGCTTCCTCGCCGTTCGGCTTCAGATGCAGCACGACCTTCGTCCCGATCGGCGCGTAGTCGCACGGGCTGACGGTATAGCCGTCTTCGCCGGTCGATTCCCAGACCGCCGCGGGTTCGCCTTCCTTGTGCGAATACACGGTAACCTTGTCCGCCACCATGAACGCCGAATAGAAGCCGACGCCGAACTGGCCGATCACATTGACGTCCGCCGCACTGTCCAGCTCCTTTGCAAACGCGCGCGTCCCGCTGCGGGCGATCGTGCCGAGGTTCGATTCCAGCTCCGCCGCGCTCATGCCGCAGCCCGCGTCCGTCACGGTCAGCGTCCGCTCGGCTTCGTTCGGCTCCACGCGGATTTCGTACTCGTCACGGTTCAGGCCCGTATTGCCCGCCTGCATCGCGGCATAGTACCGCTTGTCGATCGCGTCGGACGCGTTGGAAATCAATTCGCGCAGAAAGATTTCCCGGTGTGTATAGATCGAATTGATCATCAGGTCCAAAAGACGCTTGGACTCCGTTTTGAACTGTTTCTTTGCCATAGGTTCTCCCTCGTGTTTCAAAACATTTGGCACTCTCCCCTTCGGAGTGCCAAACGTAGTGTAGCGCGTCCGGTTTGAAAAAGCAAGAGCTGCGAACGCTGTTTTGAAATGTTGTCACATTTGCCGCACAAAAACAGCGCGGATCGGTTCCGCGCTGCCATACACCGTATTGTTTTTTTACCGGCCCGCAAGCTTCGTGAAGTTGCTGTAATCGACGCCGAACGTTTCGACGCGCACCGTGGCGATCCGCACCTCTTCGGTCGGGACGGACACTTCGCCGTACAGGTTTGCCTTGACCGGCGTCGCCGCGATCTCGTCGAGCGTATCGAACCCGTCGATCAGGATGCCGAACGCCGCGTACAGGCCGTTCAGATGCGGGGCTTCGTCGTGCATGATGAAGAACTGGCTGCCCGCCGAGTTGTACGGCTTGGAGCGCGCCATCGAGATCACGCCGCGCTGATGGTTCAGCGTGTTCTGCACGAAACCGTTCGCGGCAAATTCGCCCTTGATCGTATAGCCGGGGCCGCCGAAACCGTTGCCGTCCGGGTCTCCGCCCTGGATCATAAAGCCGGAGTTGATGCGATGGAACGTCAGGCCGTCATAGAAGCCGCTGTTTGCGAGCGTGACGAAGTTGGCCACGGTCTGCGGCGCGTATTCCGGCAAAAGTTCGACCGTCATCGTCTTACCGTTTTCCATTGTAATTGTTGCAATCGGGTTCTGTTCCACTTTGCTGTCCTCCAATACCGTTTGTTTGCGCTGCAGCGTCGCCACGTTGCCGTTGACGTCCACCGAGCCGTCGTCGTTGTGCGAAAAAGTGATGCCGTTCTCCACGCCGACTTCATTCTCGCCGGTGACCGTCAGCGTTTCGGTTCCGACCAATTGCGGCTCCATGTCGTAGAACGGGTTCACCGCACGGATCGTCAGCGTCAGGTTGTACGTGTCGATCTCATACTCGGCATAGCTGCCGTCCCTCGTGGACGGCGCGTAGATATACGTTCCGTCGATCAGCGCCGGTTCGCTGTTGTCCCTCTCGCCGCACAGCGAGCAGGTGCGGCAGCTCGTCGCCGTCGCGGGCTGCCAGTTGTGCTTACATTCGCCGGACGGAGCGCCCGTGCATCCGAGCAGCAGCAAAAGCGCCGCCGCGATCAAAAGAATTCGCTTCATGCTTATTGTTCTCCTTCCAAGCCATACGCGTGCAAAAGCTCCATCGCGACGTCGAAAAACCGATTCAGCTGCCCGGAGCGATACCGCTTCTTCCAGATCAAAAACGCAATGTCGTTTCCGCCGAGCGCGTTTTCGGCAATTGACTTCACGGCAAGCGACGTTTCCCAGTGAAATACGCTGACCAGTGCGACCTGCGGCACAAGCGCCACGGCTTTGCCGTCGCGCGCCCAGATCAGGCACGATTCGGTATCCGTCCCGATGTACTTCGGCATAAATGCAAGTCCCTTTTTTCGGAACACTTCGCGGAACCGGTTCAGATTGTCCTGCGCAACGCACAGCGGGAACTTGCAAAGCTCTTCAAGCGTAACCGTTTTCCGATCGTTCCCGGCAAAGAACGCATGCGGCAGATAGCTTGCGACCACCTTGTCCGAATACCTTGCCAGAACTTCCACATTCTCGGGCATTTCCTTCGGCGTCGCCGCCACAATGGCCTCGACAATTCCCATGCTGAGCATCCGGTAAAGCTCCGATTCGTTCGCCTCGCGCACCATGACCTTGGATTCCGGATACTGTTCTGTGTATTTCTGCAGCGATTCCATCAGATATCGCTTGCCGGGCGGGGTCGTCAGCCCGATTCGCAGCGTATCACCGCCCGTTCCGTTCAGTTCCCCGATCTCGGCGGCGGCCTTTTCCTCCGCCTCCCGGATTGTCTTTGCCGCGTCATACAGAATCTTTCCGGTCTCGGTCAGCTCCAGACCGCGCGTGCCGCTTCCGCGCTGCAGCAAGCGCGTTTCGTACCGCTCCTCCAGCGCTTTCACCTGATTGCTCAGCGCGGGCTGCGCGATCCGCAGTTTGCGTGCGGCAGCAGAAAAACTGCCTGCATCGACGATCTCCATGAAATGATACAGATATTGCAGATTCATCCGTCAATCGTTCCTCTCCGTGTCATTCGCATTATATAAAAATGATTATAGTACATGGGAAACGAATTCGCAAGAGGTTCATTTCCCGACGCAGAAGTTTTCAAAGATGCGGTCGAGCAATCGTTCGTCCACGTCGGTCCCCGTGATCGTTCCGAGATGGTGCGACGCTTCCCGGAGATCGGTCGCGATGCAGTCCGGCTCCGTCTGCGCGACGGCACGGCGCAGCGATTCCCGCGCATTTTCGAGCGCGCGGATATGCCGCAGATTCGTGATGCAGGTCGTATCCATCCGTTCCGGCTCCGCGACCGAAACGATGCGCTTTTTCAGTTCCGCGATTCCTTCGCCGGTCTTGCAGCTGATTACCTGCTCCGCCGGAACGACGCCGAGATCGGCTTTGTTTGACAGCACGATCCGCCGCATCCCGTCCGTTTCCGCGAGCAGCGCGCGATCCCCGTCGGTCACGCCCGCGCCGCCGTCCAGCACGACGAGCAGCAGATCGGCATAGCGCAGCGCCTGCCGCGCCCGGTCGACGCCGATGCTCTCCGCCTCGTCCGCAGCTTCCCGCAGGCCGGCGGTGTCCATCAGCCGAACGGAAACGCCGTCCCACGCAACGCGCTCATCGAGCACGTCGCGCGTGGTGCCCGCGATATTCGTCACGATCGCACGATCCTCGCCGAGCAGCGCGTTGAACAGCGAGCTTTTGCCGACGTTCGGCCGTCCGAGAATCACGACGCGAATCCCTTCGCGCAAGAACCGGCCCTGCTGCGATCGCTCGAGCAGCCCGTCGATCTCCCTGATCGCACCCGCGATCTGTTCCGGCAGCGCGGCGTACACGTCCTTTTCCGTCTCGTCCGGATAGTCGATCGCGGCTTCGACGGCGGAACGCGCGTCCAGCAGCCGGCTTTCCACGGCCTCCAGCATCCGGCCGATCCCGCCGTTCAGCTGGTGGAGCGCGGCGCGCATCGACGAATCGGCCTGCGCGTTGATCAGATCCATCACGGCCTCCGCCTGCGTCAAATCCATCTTTCCGTTCAGGAACGCGCGCTTGGTGAACTCACCGCCCTCCGCAGGCCGCAGGCCGAGCGCCAGCAGCGCTTCCGAAACCCGCCGCACGGTCTGGATGCCGCCGTGACAATGCAGCTCCAGCATATCCTCGCCGGTGTAGCTGCCGGGACCGGGGAACCAGGCCGCCATCGCATCGTCCAAAAGCGTATCGCCGTCGTGCAGCGGCGCATAGCAAAGCATACGCGGCTTCAGCTCCCGCCCGATCAGCGCGCGCATGACGTCCGCCGCGCGGCTGCCCGAAACGCGCAGCACGACAATCGCGCCGCCGATTGCCGTGGACGGCGCAAAGATGGTATCGGTTGTATCAAACGAATCTCGCATAGTCGAATATAAGAAAAGGTCGCAGAAAGCGACCCGTATGGTTGATAAAAGAAATTACTTATCCGGCGCGATGACGACGGCGCGGTTCGGCTCTTCGCCTTCGCTGTACGTCGTGACGCCGCGGAAAGACTGCAGCGAGGAGTGGAGAATCCGGCGTTCATACGGATTCATCGGCTCCATCGTAACGGCGCGGCCGGTCTTGGCAACGCGAACGGCGGTGCGGCGCGCGAGCTTCCGGAGGGTTTCCTCGCGGCGCGCGCGATAGTTTTCGGTATCGACCGTCACGCGGCGATAGGCGTTTTCCTTGCGGTCCTTGTTCCAGTACAGCGATACGAGGTACTGGATCGCGTCGAGGGTTTCGCCCCGACGGCCGATCAGCAGCCCGTCGGTCTCGGACAGGATGTTCAGGCGCAGCCCGTCGTCCGTTTCAGCCGCCTGCACGGTGGCTTCAATCTGCATCGCCTTCAGAAGATCGCGCAGAAACTGCGCCGCTTCGTTCGTTTCGGCCAGTTCCGGATCGTACTCGATCGCAGGGGCTTCCGGCTTTTCCTTCTTGCGCGGCTCGCCGTCCTGCTTCTTCTTGCCGCCGCGACGCTCGTCGGAACGCGGACGCTCGGAACGCTCGGAACGCTTGGGACGCGGTTCGGGCTTCGGAACGGTCTCGAACACCGGTTCCACGGGGACTTCGCGCTCGGTCAGCCGCACGACGGCGTTCTTTGCGCCGAGGCCGAAGATGCCCTTGGTCTCTTTCTGGATGATCTCGGTCGTTACCTGGTCGATGGACAGGCCCATTTCGACCAATCCGTGAAAGATCGCTTCATCGACATTTCTGCCGGTAAACTCCATGCTTCTCATGCTTTTGCTTTCGCCTCCACAATGTCGGATTTCTGTTTTTTGGAGAAGGTCGCATTCAAAATCACGTTGACGAGCAGCGCAAAGACGTTGGAGAACGTCCAGTAGAATGCGAACGTTGCGTCATAACGGTAGCAGAAGAACACGGAAATCAGCGGCATGACGTACATCATGGTCTTCATCGAGGAGTTCGCCTGCGATTTGGCCGCCTGCGCCGGCTGCATCTTCTGCTGCAGCCAGGACATCAGAAAGCCCGTTGCGCCCGCAAGAACCGGGAGAATCGCGTAACCGTTGGTGACGTAATTGAAATTCGGAATCGTATCCGTGATCGGACGGATAAAGCTCTCGTACGCGGTTTTGAACGCCGCGCCGGCGTCCGCCGCATACACGTATTCCATCGTGCCGAGCTCGTCAAACTGCACGGTGAAGAAATGCAGTTTATAGAGGATCTGATTCAGCACGTCGCTGTTGTTGGCGTAGAAAATAAAATTCTTGATCTGGTACGTGCCGGAAAAGTTCGTCCAGAATTCCTTGGCGCTCATCAGGGCGCCGCCGGGCGACAGATTGTCCGGCCGCCAGATGTTCGTGATCCAGAGGAAGCGGAAGCTTTGGAACATTTCGAGCCCCTCGCCGTTTTCCAGCGCGATCATCAGCGCGAGCATCTGCTCGTTTGCCCAGGCGCGGAACGCATTGAAGAACATGATCAGAAGCGGGAACATGAACAGCATCGGCAGACAGCCGCCGAGCGTGCTCACGCCGTTTTCCTTCATGAGCTTGCGCTGCTCCACGCTGAGCTTCTGCGGATCGTCCTTGTACTTCTTCTGCAAACGGTCGAGCTCCGGCTGGATCACGGCCATCTTCATCGAAGACTTGCGGGAGGAGATATCTCCGAACGACGTTGCAGCGCGGATCGCCAGGGTGAAGATAAAGATCGTCAACACGACGACAAATCCGCCGTGCCCGGAGGCAGTTGCGGACGAGCCGAACAGATGCGAGATCTGCTCGTATACCCACGACATGGCCAGATACAGCCAGCGGGTCAGAAAGAAGGACGTTGTCATTTCGGTGACTCCTTACTTATGATGCGGTTTCGGGACGGGATCGTACCCGCCGCGCGAAAAGGGATTGCAGCGCAAAAGCCGCCATGCGGCCAGCAGCGACCCCTTGAACGCGCCGTGCAGCTCAATCGCTTCCATCGCGTATTCCGAGCAGGTCGGCGTATATTTGCACGCGTTCGGCAGGCACGGGGAAATCTCCCGCTTATAGAACCGAAGCAATGCAAGCAAAACGCGCTTCATGCCGTTTTCTCCAGCAGCCCGGCGCGCTTCAACACGTCCGTCATCTGCCGCTGCATTTCGGCAAACGGCACGTCAAGCACGTCGCGCCTTGCGATAAAAACCAGATTCGTCCCCTTCCGAATGGACTCCAGCATCGGCGTGATGCACGCGCGCAGCCGCCGCTTGGCGCGGTTCCGCTGCACGCTGTTGCCGACCTTCTTGGAAACGGAAAAGCCGACCTTAACGGAATCGGTGCGATTCTTCGCCCAGATCAGCGAAAACAGATGCGCGCCGACCGATTTTCCGACACGATACGTGTACCGGAATTCCTTATGCCGTTTCAAAGAATAGGAACGATTCACTGCGTTTCCCGTGATACAGCAATTACGGCAAGCGTACACTTGCCGCAAACGCTAAATTCTGTTCATGCAGGGGGCAAAAGCACATTATGCGCTGATCTTTTTGCGACCCTTCGCGCGTCTGCGCTTCAGCACATTGCGGCCGTTCGCGGTCGCCATACGCTTCCGGAAACCGTGCACCTTGCTGCGCTGTCTCTTCTTGGGCTGATAAGTCCGTACCATATCCGAACACTCTCCTTACAATCGAACTCTTATGCCGCGGTGCGACACAATAACATGCCATATTATAGGGACAAGGGGCACGGTTTGTCAAGAAAAATTTTTCGAAAACGGCGGCAAATGCGGCCGATTATTCTCCGCCGACGAGCCAAAGCAGCTCCGACTCCGGTCTCCCGGTCGAAGCGGACAGTTCCCCGATCAGAACCTGCCGCGCCGTCAGGAACATTTTGCGTTCTCCGGCGGAAAGGCCTCTTTCCCGATCGCGCTTCAGAAGGGATTTCACGACGTTCGCGACGTCCAGCACCTTGCCGGCGCGCAGCTTGTCGAGGTTATCGCGATAGCGCTGGTTCCAGTTGTCGATCTCCGGCAGGCAGGCGTCGTCGGTCAAGAGCCGGATGACCGATTCGCACGTCTCCGCGTCCGCAAGCTCCCTGAGCCCGACGCGGTCGGCCGTGGACACCGGAACCATGGCAGTCATGCGTCCGCCTAAAAAGCGCAGCAGATAATACTGCCCGGTTTCGCCCAGAACGGTATGTTCTTCGATCGTTTCCACGCGGCCGACGCCGTGCATCGGATAGCAGACGAGGTCCCCGACAGCGAACATCCGAACACCTCCCTTCCCTTGTTGGTTTCATTATAACGGAAAAGGGTTCGGCTTGTCAATAAAGTTATGTATTATAACGTAATCCTTTTTGCTTGTCAAGCACGAAATTTCGAACAAAATTCACGCGGATTTGACATTCGGAGTCGGGCACAAACCAAAAAAGTCCCGCGCTGTGTCGGGACTTTCCTGTATCCATGCAATCATTAAACCGTTTCTGTTCGAACCGCAGGGCCGGAATCAGACCGTGACTCTGAGCGCTCCGGGTTTCAAATACTTTTGGCAAGCCGCTTTGCGATCTCGTCCAGGAATACTTCGGTGCAGACGGGCGTTGCGGAAAAGCCGGGAACGGTCATCCGCACGAGGTCGGGCGTCATGATCCCGTCCGCCAGCGTATCGAACACTGCCTGCTCCAGGGATTCCCCGAACCGCACCAGCGGCGCGTTGCCGTCGAGTTCGCCGCGCTTTTTCAGCGCGCCGGACCAGGCGAAGATCGTGGCCACCGGGTTGGTACCGGTCTGTTCGCCGTTGCGCCAGCGGTAATAGTGGTTCGTGACCGTGCCGTGCGCGGCTTCGAACTCGAACTTTCCGTCAGGTGTGACGAGCACGGAGGTCATCATGGCCAGCGAACCAAACGCCGTGGAAACGAGATCGCTCATCACGTCGCCGTCGTAGTTCTTGCACGCCCAGATGAACCCGCCCTCGGAGCGGATCACACGCGCGACCGCGTCGTCGATCAGCGTGTAGAAATAGCGGATGCCGAGCCGCTCGAAATCAGCGCGGTAGTGTTCGAACTCCTCCTCAAAGATCGTGCGGAACCGGCCGTCGTAGACCTTGGAAATCGTGTCCTTCGAGCTGAACCACAGATCCTGCTTCAGACTGATCGCATAGGCGAAGCATGCGTCGGCAAACGCGCGGATGCTTTCGTCGGTGTTGTGCTGGCCGAGGAACACGGCGGGGCCGCTCGTCTTCTGCACGGAAACGGTCTGCTCCGCGCCGCTTTCGCCGCGGAACGTCAAAAAGCATTCGCCCGGCTCGTCGGTCTTGAGTTCGACGGCCTTATAGATGTCGCCGTACGCATGACGCGCGATGCTGATCGGCTTCTTCCAGCACGACACGACCGGACGGATCGCGTCGATCAGAATCGGCGTGCGGAACACGGTGCCGCCGAGGATCGAACGGATCGTTGCGTTCGGCGACTTCCACATCTGCGTCAGTTCCGGGTATTCCTCCATGCGCTTGCGGTTCGGCGTGATCGTCGCGCACTTGACCGCAACGCCGTACTTGCGCGCCGCGTTTGCGGCATCGACCGTGACCTGATCCTGCGTCGCGTTGCGGTGCAAAAGACCGAGGTCGTAATACTCGCTGTTCAGCTCCACGAACGGGCAAATCAGTTTTTCCTTGATCCACGCCCAAAGCACGCGGGTCATTTCGTCGCCGTCCATCTCCACGATGGGCGTCTGCATCCGAATCTTTTCCATCGGTTTCTCCCTTTCTTACGCCTTGCCGCCTGCGGCATAGTAGTTCATCAGGCATCCCTGTGCCAGAATGCTGCGCTCCTCGACCGTCAGTCCCTTCACGAACAGCGTCCGCTTCGAGACGGTCCCGCCCGAAACGACGAATGCTTCGAACGATTCCGTTCCGGCAAGGATCCCGTCCCGGATGTCCGGCACGTACACCCAGTCGCCGACCTGTAGGTCCGCCGCGTCCTCCGGCGACATCGTGAACGGCACGATGCCCCAGTTGATGCAGTTCGACCGATAGCGCTTCGTCGCGTAGTCGACGCAGAGGTTGGCAAACCCGCCGAGCACGCGCTGACAGGACGCCGCCTGTTCGCGCGCGGAGCCGTCGCCGGGCCGGTTCGCATAGATCGCGCTGCCGACCGACGTTTTATTCAGCGGAATATCCAGCGCGCGCTGCACGTCCGACAGCGCCGCCGGCGTTTCCCCGGCCGCACGCGCCTGTTCGAGCGCACGCGCCGCCTTGCTTTTGCCCACATAGTCCGGGCAGCGGCGCGACAGCGCGAAGTCGCTGAGCCGGATCGGGTTCGAACGGTAGCTCGACGTCTCGCCGGAGGGGATCAGTTCGTCGGTCGTCGTGACCTCGTCGCGGATCACCGCGGAGAGCTGCACGAGCAGGTTTTCTTCGAGATGCGGAATCTTCGGCCAGTCCGCGATATTCGGACCGAACCGAAGCGGCACCGACGGATCGGGACGGCCGTACCCGTTGTAAACGCGTTTTTCGTAGACGGTATCGGTGTAGCGGTACGGCTTCGGCTCGAACGAATACGCAATATCCGTCGCCGCCGTCAGCACGCCGCCGTTCTTCGCCGTCGCGGCGATCGAGCGCGCATCCATCAGCGCGACCGCCGCAATCTGTCCCTCCGTGGGCTTGGAGCCCTCGCGGTTCGGGAAGTTGCGCGTGGCATGCCGGATCGAAAGCGTATTGTTCGCCGGCGTGTCGCCCGCGCCGAAGCACGGCCCGCAGAAGCAGGGCTTCATCACCGCGCCCGCCGACAGGAACGTTTCCGCAATCCCGTCGCGCAGCACGGCAAGGTTGATCGGTGCGGATGCCGGATAGACCGAAAGATCGAACGCGCCGTTTCCGATGCTGCCGCCCTCCAGAATCGCGGCGGCTTCGGCCAGGTTTTCGTACATGCCGCCGGAGCAGCCGACGATCACGCCCTGCTCGCAGCGCACGTTTCCGTCTGCGTCGATGCAGGAAAGCAAATCGAGCTGTACCTTGGACGGCAGTCCCTTCTGACAATCGGCCTGACAGGCGGAAAGGATCGCAGCGGGATCGCTTTGCAGCGTGTGGATCGGCAGCGCCTTCGACGGATGGAACGGCAGCGCGATCATGCACTCGACCTCGTCCAGCCGCACCGTCACCATCGAATCGTAGTACGCGCCGTCCGCGAGCGACAGCGGACGGAACGCTTCCGGCCGGCCGATCGTTTCATAGTAATCCTGCACGGCTTCGTCCGTGACCCAGATCGAGCTGAGGCAGCCCATTTCGGTCGTCATGACGTCGACGCCGATCCGGTAGTCCATGCGCAGCGACCGAACGCCGGGGCCTGCAAACTCGAGAATCTTGTTTTTCACCAGCCCTTTGGGGAACAGTTCCGCGGTCATCGCCAGCGCGACGTCGTGCGGGCCGACGCCCCGACGCGGCGCGCCTTCCAGCCAGACCAGAACGACTTCCGGCGCGGCGACGTCCCAGGTGTTTTCCAAAAGCTGCTTGACGAGCTCGCCGCCGCCTTCGCCGACGCCCATCGTGCCGTAGCAGCCGTAACGCGTGTGCGAATCCGAGCCGAGCAGCATCCGGCCGCAGCCCGTCAGCTTTTCGCGTGCGTACTGGTGAATGACCGCCTGATTCGCCGGCACATAGATGCCGCCGTACTTCTTCGCGGCGGACAGGCCGAACGCGTGGTCGTCCTCATTGATCGTCCCGCCGATCGCGCAAAGGCTGTTATGACAGTTCGTCAGCGCGTAAGGCACCGGGAACCGCTTCAGCCCCGACGCGCGCGCGGTCTGAATAATGCCGACATAGGTGATATCGTGCGAGATCAGCGCGTCGAACCGAATCCGGAACGCATCGAAATCGTGCCCCTTTTCATGCGCGCGCAGGATCCGGTACGCGATCGTTTTTTCGCGGCCCGCTCGGTCGCGCTCGGACGGCGTCGGTACGCCGTTTTCCAGCCGAACGCCGGCTGCGTTCCAGGTAACGCCGTTCATACGGATTCCTCCTTTTCCTTGGCGAGCTGTTCCAGTTCAATCAGCCGCTGATGCGCGGCCCGTACATGCTCCGTCACCGCACGATCCGCCGCTTCCGGGTCGCGCGAGGCGATCGCTTCCAGAATCCGCCGGTGCTCCGCGAGCGATACGCTGGCGCGGTGCGGGTATTCCAGCGCGTTTCGCCGGAATTTCTGTATTTTTTTGTGCAGCGGGTAAAGCGTATGGAACAGAATCGCGCTGCCCGAATACCGGTAAATCAGTTTGTGGAACTCGCCGTCAAGCTCCTGCGCGCGGTCGGTGTCGTGCCGGGCCGCATAGTATTCCTGTAAGCTCACCGTATCGGCAAGCTCGCGCAGCTGATCGTCCGTGATATGCTCGGCGCAGCCGGCCGCCGCCATGCCCTCGATCCGTTCCCGGATCCGGTAGATCGCTTCCGCGTCCTCCGCCGTAATGCTGAGTACCTGGACGCCCTTGCCGCTGCTTTCGACGATGTTTTCCTGCTCGAGCATCCGCAGCGCTTCCCGAACCGGGGTGCGGCTGACGCCGAGGTCTTCGCAGAGGCGCAGCTCGGTCAGAACCGTCCCGCGCGGATATTTGCCCGAAAGAATGTCCCCTTCGAGCCGTTCATACACCTGATCCGCCAATGAAACCACTTTATGCAGCATTGCTTTTCCCTCACAGCCGTTTGTACTTGCCGCCGGAGAATTCCTCGATCTGCTTCTCCAGCTCCGCCGTGCCGAGCGCCGTCTGCCGCCCTCCTGCGTATTCCGCGTCGATCCACTCCTTCATCTTCACGACCAGCGGATCGTTCTTCTGCAGGTGCTCGCTTTCCGGCAGCCCGTAGTTTTCGTTGATCCAGTACGCGATCCCAGCGAGCCCGGACGTTTTGCCGAGCAGGACGGACGGCTTTCGATGCAGCAGCCGTTCCGTGTCGAAGATGTTGTAAATCTCCTCGTCCTTCATCAGGCCGTCCGCGTGGATGCCGGCGCGCGTCACGTTGAAATACCGGCCGACGAACGGCGTCATCGGCGGAATGTCGTAGTGCAGCTCCTTCCGGTAGTATTCGCCGATCTCGGTGATCACCGTCGGGTCCATGCCGTCCATCGATCCGCGCAGCGAAGCGTACTCCATGACCATCGCTTCGAGCGGCACGTTTCCGGTGCGCTCCCCGATGCCGAGCAGCGAGCAGTTGACCGCGCTCGCGCCGTAGAGCCATGCCGTGGACGCGTTGGCGACCGCCTTATAAAAATCGTTGTGGCCGTGCCATTCGAGCATTTCGCTCGGCACGTCCGAATAATGCTGCAGACCGTAGATGATGCCCGGCACGCTGCGCGGCAGCGCGACTTCGGTATACGGCACGCCGTAGCCCATCGTATCGCAGGCGCGAATCCGCACCGGGATGCCCGCATCGCGCGACATCTTCATCAGCTCGTTGACGAACGGCACGACAAAGCCGTAAAAGTCCGCGCGCGTAATGTCCTCCAGATGGCAGCGCGGCATGACGCCCGCCTCGAATGCGCAGGCAACGGCTCCGAGATATTGATCCATCGCCTGCTTGCGTGTCATCTTCAGCTTCCGGAAGATGTGATAGTCGCTGCACGAAACGAGGATGCCGGTTTCACGGATGCCGAGGTCGCGCACAAGGGCAAAATCCTCTTTCGTCGCGCGAATCCACGTGGTGATCTCCGGAAAGCGCAGGCCGAGCGCCTGACACTGTTCGATCGCATCCCGATCCTTCTGGCTGTAGACGAAAAATTCCGTCTGCCGGATGATCCCGTACGGCCCGCCGAGGCGACTCATCAGCCGGTAGAGGTCGACAATCTCGCGCACGCTGTACGGCTCGCGCGATTGCTGCCCGTCCCGAAACGTCGTGTCCGTGATCCAGATCTCGCTCGGCATGCCCATCGGCACGCGGCGGTGGTTGAACGATACGCGCGGCACTTCGGTATAATTATACAAATCCCTGTATAAATTCGGGTCCGGCACATCCTGCAGCGCATATTTATAGCTTTTCTGTTCCAATAGATTGGTTTTCGGAGACAATTCCAACATAGCTTTCCCATCCTAGCTGTATTTGTGTATACAATTATACTCATATCCATGGATTTGTCAAGAAAAAAGGGGCTGTCTCAAAACTCTTTGAGCGCTGTAAGGGGCTGTTGATAAGGCAGGCAGAATTCGCGTTTTCGTCCCGAAGGCTATACTGACGCTATGCCGAGGGCGAAAACGCGGATAATTTGCGGCATATAATCAGAGAAAAGGCGGTTTTTTCCGCCTTTTCCACATACAAGTTAAAACAATTCCAATTTGCCGCAAATGGTCTGACGCCTTTTGCGACAGCCCCTTCCTTTGGAAAATCGGTATTTGATTCATTGTCCGGCGTGGGGGAAATGCTCCTTCCCCTCCCTTTGTTCGGCGAAATGTTCCGCCGCGCGGTCGGCCCGCCCCGCAGCCGTACAGCAGCAATACATGACGAATGCGGACGTGACTGCGCCCGCGCCGAGGATCGCCCATCCCATCGTTCCGCCTCCTGCACGTTCTTTTTCCATAGAATATGCAAAAGCGCGCACTGCGATACTGGAAATTTCCGCCATGCGGCCGCAGTTATTGATTATACACGACCTGACCGGCTTCGACGCTGTGCGTCAGCCACACGTTGCCGCCGATGACGCAGTTATCGCCGATGACGGTATCGCCGCCGAGGATCGTTGCGCCGGCGTAGATGACGACGTTGTTGCCGATGCGCGGATGGCGCTGAATACCCTTGATCGGATTGCCGTTCTCGTCGGACGGGAAGGACTTGGCGCCGAGCGTCACCCCCTGATAGAGCTTGACGTGCTCGCCGATGACGGTCGTTTCGCCGATGACGACGCCGGTGCCGTGGTCGATAAAGAAATAATTTCCGATCGTCGCGCCCGGATGGATGTCGATGCCGGTTTTGCTGTGCGCCGACTCGGTCATCATGCGAGGGAGCATCGGAACGCCGAGCATCTGCAATTGATGCGCGAGACGGAACACCGAGATCGCCTCAAACGACGGATACGCCAGCAGGACTTCCTCTGCCGATTTGGCGGCAGGATCGCCCGCGTACGCCGCTAAAATATCGGTGTGCAGCACGGCGGCGACCTCCGGCAGCGATTTCAGAAACGAATGCGTGATGCATTCGACGTCGCACGCCTTCAGATCCTTGTGATTCGTGAGCGGGTTCGTCAGAATATCGTTGCAGATTTCCGACAGCAGCAGTCCTGCCTTTTCAATGTTCAGGCAGATCATCGCCTGCATCTGCGATTTCGGGAACGCTTGCTCGCAAAAGATGCTCGGAAACATCGCGGAGCGCAGCAGCCGGATCAGCCGCTCCACCTTGACCTTCAATCCAAAACCGCTGACCAGGAACGATTCCGCCCGGTCGTTGTTCAGCGCGGCAAGTTCGGCGGCGACGCTGCCCGCAGTCGCATTGATCCAATCCATAACAAAACTCCTCATGCAAACGATTGTGCGATACAGTATGCCATATCGCCGAAGAACATGCTATCCGAATCCGGTAAAATCGGAACGGTCATTTCAATACTTTCAAAATATCCGCCCCGCCGCGGTCGCGTTCCTGTACGAGCGCCGTATACTCGCTGAGCGAATACGTCCTGACCTCGCTCCCGGGAAAATATTCCAGAACAATTTCGCGCCGGAAGCTGTAAACGCAGCGGCTGCCGAGAATCAGACTGTCGTTCAGCTTCAGATCCAGCTGCTCGGCCAGCTCGTCGATGCCGTGGTAGGCGTCGGTATCGTCCAGCGACGGCAGAACGCAGCCGGACGGATGATTGTGGATCAGGATAAAGCTCGTCGCGTGATGGAACAGCGCCTTTTCGATGATCTTCCGCGGGTCCACGTCCACGGCGTTCTTCGATCCGGTCGCCAGGACGCAGCTGTGCAGCAGGCGCAGTTTGGAATCAAAGCAAAGCAGCCGCAGCGTTTCGTACCGGTCGTTCCGGCTCAGATACAGCGCGTACCGTCCGGCCTGCTCCACGCTCTTTAAGTACCAGTCCGTCCTTTGGGAAAAGGTCGGTTCCAGATCGAGCCGCCGATGCAGTTCAAAAAACAGCCGGAGCAGCGCAGACGTCTGCGGGCCGATCCCCTCCACCGCACACAGCTCGTCCTCGGTTGCGGACAGAACCGCGTTCAGCGAACCGAACTCCTTCAGCAGCCGATGCGCGAGCGGATTCACATCCTGTCGCGGGATCGCATAAAAGAGCAGCAGTTCGAGAAGCTGATGATCCGAAAACGCTTCCGGATTGGACTTCAGAAACTGTTCCCGCAGCCGTGCGCGATGGCCCGCATGCAGCTTTTCCATACTTGATTGCCCCTTCGTATTCCCTGTGTATGCCCTTAATGACTGTTTCGTTACGCGGTCGGAAAGACCGCTTCGACCGTAAGCGACGCGCCGTCCTCGGAAAACGCGTGAATCCGTCCCTTATGCGCCTCGGTCACCGCTTTTGCGACCGAAAGCCCGAGGCCGAACCCGCCGGCGCTCCGCGACGGATCCGCGCGGTAAAACCGGTCGAACAGCCGGTCGGCGCTGCCCTTTTGCACGCCCTCCGCCGTGTTCTGCACGAGAAAGTGCAGCTGCTTTCCTTCCCGCCGCAGCACGACGCGAATCGAACCGCCCTCCGGCGAATACTTCTGCGCATTGTCGAGCAGCACCGAAATGAGCTTGCGGATCGCTTTTTCGTCCCCGTTCATCTCCAGCGACGGCTGTACGTCTACCGTGAACGTTTTGTTCTGTACCCGCGCGATCGTTGCGAACGACTGCGCCGTTTCGGCCACGACGTCCGACAGCGGGAAAACGATCGGCTGGATCGGCACGTCCTCCTCCATGCGGGAAAGATACACCAGGTCGTTCGTCAGCGCGGAAAGGCGCTGCGTCTGCGTCCGGATATCGTCCAGCCATTCGCTGCGCTCCGAAAGCTCGGTTTCCAGCACGTCCGCGTCGGCGTTGATGATCGTCAGCGGCGTTTTCAGTTCGTGCCCCGCGTCCGTGATAAACCGTTTCTGCTTGGCGTAGCTCTCCGCCACCGGTCCGACAAACCGGCGCGACAGCAGCACGATCAGCAGGAACACGGCCAGCATGCCGCCCGCTGAAATCCCGATGCTCAGCACCAGCGACGAACGGAAGGACGTAAGCTCGCGCTCGCAGCTCAAAAAGATCAGCATGGTTCCGTCCGAAACGGCGGCGCGGCGGTAGCGGTAGCCCTCGGTCAGGCCCTTTTCACGCCGAAGCGCATAGACGGTTTTTGCCAGCGCCTGCGCTTCGGATTCGTTCAGCGCGGCGATATTGTCCAGATTGGATGCGGCAACCTCCCCGGCTTCGTCGAACGTCACCGTGAAGTATCGCGTCTGAAACGGAAGCTCCGCCGACTGCTCCCGTTGTTTCCATCCGCCCCGGTTATTCTGGGGATTCCGGCCGTCGCTAAACGATCCGTCGGACGCAAACCCTTCCGGCAGTTCCCCTGGCGTAAATCCTTCCGGCAGCTCCCCGGGCGTGAATCCTTCCGGCAGCTCGCCGTCCGGGAAATCCAGCATGGACGGGAAAATACCGTTGTTGTTGGCGATGATGGTCAGCGTTTCGTCCGCCTCCGACAGCATCGTGCGGTAGTTCATCACATTGATCAGGCCGATCAGAACGGTGAGCACCAGAAAGACGGAAGCCATGGCGACCGCGACAAACCGCTTTTGCAGTTTTCGGATCATTCGGTGACCTCCAGATAATAGCCGACGCCGCGCTGCGCCTTGATCTGCACGTTTGCGCCGATCGCCGCAAGCTTCTTTCTTAAATAGGAAATATAGACCCAGACGACGTTCATCTCCGCGTCGCTTTCATAGCCCCAGATGCGATCCATGAAGTTGTCGGCGGAGATCAGCTTCTTCGGGTTCCGCATCAGCATTTCGAGCATCTGGTATTCCTTGTTCGCGAGCTTATAGCTGCCGCCCGGCGCGGACAGTTCGTAGGTGGCGGAATCGAGCGTGATATTGCCGACGACGAGCCGCGTATCCGCCTGCACGCCGACCGTGCGCGTCATCGCGCGGATGCGCGCCAAAAGCTCCTGCATCGCAAAGGGTTTCGTCAGATAATCGTTTGCGCCGCTGTCGAGGCCCAGAACGCGGTCTTCGATCTGCGAACGCGCCGTCAGCATCAGCACCGGCGTATGGTTCCCCGCCGCGCGCATCTTTTTCAGCACGGTGAACCCGTCCGCTTTCGGCATCATCACGTCGAGAATGACGCCGTCGTAGTTTTCCGTCGCCAGATAGTCGAGCGCTTCCTCCCCGTCGTACACTGCGTCGACGGAATAATTGTTCTTGACCAGAATTGCCGCAACCGCACGGGACAGCGAACGTTCGTCCTCTGCAAACAAGAGCCGCATGAAATCAAATCCCTTTCCGAGTCTTCTGCGTACAGCATAGCACAATTTATCAAAAAAAGCAAAAAACTTTTTCGTATTTAAGGTAGTTTTAGGGTTTGCCGCGTATGCTGATACCATGAAAACCAACCGAAACGAGGTGAACCGTATGCAGCTCCGAAACCGTTTGTTCCGTATCCTGTTCGGATGCGCGCTCTTCGCCTTCACCGCGTACGTATTGCTCGATACCTTCGTGATCGTCCGCAAGTATGAAACCGCGGACGCTTCTTCTTCCTCCTCCCAAACCGTCGTTGCCGAAACCGTACGGCCGGTCGAAACGGCCGTACCGGAATCGACGGCAGAAACCATCCTGCCCGTCTCCGTCATCACCGACGACACGCAGACCGAAGCGTCCGTCTCCGCCGTTGTTTCGACCGAAACGACCTACCGGGACGGGAACATCTCGATCGTTCTGACCGAATACCGGATCAGCGATACGACCGTCCATGTCGCAGACGTGCAGCTTTCCTCCGCAGAGTATTTGAAAACCGGGTTTGCGGAGAATACCTACGGCCGCAACGTGACCGAAACCGTTTCCGAAATGGCGGACGAATTTCACGCGATCCTTGCCATCAACGGCGACTATTACGGCGCGCGGCAGTCCGGCTACGTGATCCGCGAAGGCGTTCTGTACCGCAACACGGCCGAGCGGAACGGCGAAGCGCTCGTGATCTATCGCGACGGCAGCTTTGCGATCGTGAACGAATCCGAGGTTTCGGCCGAACAGCTGCTCGCCGACGGCGCATGGAACGTTCTGAATTTCGGCCCGTCGCTTGTGGAAAACGGCGAACTGACTGTTTCCCCGTCCGACGAGGTCAACCGCGCGATGTCGAGCAATCCGCGCACGGCGATCGCCGTCGTCGACGAGCTGCACTACCTGTTCGTCGTATCCGACGGCCGCACCGGCGACAACGACGGCCTGACGTTGTATGAGCTTGCGACGTTTCTGAAAACGCTCGGCGCGACCACCGCCTACAATCTGGACGGCGGCGGCTCGTCCACGATGGTCTTTCAGGGCTCTTTGATCAACAATCCCACCTCGAACGGCAGCAGAACCAAGGAAAGGAGCGTGAGCGATATTGTTTACATCGGATACTAAGCAAGGCAGAGGCCCGTACCGGAAAACCGTTACCGCATACCTGATCGTCACACTCTTTTGCGCGCTGTTCGGCGGCGTTTATGAAATCTTCGGGCACGGCGTGTTCTCCTTTCCCATGCTGTATGCCTTCGCGTTCCCGCTTGCCGGCGGAGTGACTCCCTTCTTCTTCCTGATGACGCATAAGATTGCGTATCCCCCTTCTTTCTCCGCCGGCAGCTGCCACGCGGGCATCGCGACGCTCACCGTGGGCAGCCTCGTAACGGGCGCCCTCGAAATCTACGGGACAACCAGTCCGCTGCTCGCGGCCTATTGGATCGTCGGCACGGCGCTGCTCGCCGTCGGCGTGCTCTCCTACCTGTTTCTCGGCCTTCCGGCCGACGCGGCAAAGAATCACAACGCTATATAAGCAAAAGAAGACGTTGTCTCAAAACTCTTTGAGCGCTGTAAGGGGCTGTTGATAAGGCAGGCAGAATTCGCGTTTTCGTCCCGAAGGCTATACTGACGCTATGCCGAGGGCGAAAACGCGGATAATTTGCGGCATATAATCAGAGAAAAGGC
>JAFSLH010000001.1 GCA_017448545.1 Clostridia bacterium | reverse complement strand
TCCGCCTTTTCTCTGATTATATGCCGCAAATTATCCGCGTTTTCGCCCTCGGCGTAGCGTTAGTACAGCCTTCGGGACGAAAACGCGAATTCTGACTGCCTTATCGACAGCCCCTTACAGCGCTCAAAGAGTTTTGAGACAACGCCTTGCGGCATGGATCACTGATGTTGTTTACATAGCCAGGATGAAATCCCGCGTTTCTTTCAGCTTCATGCCCTGCGAGGCTTTCACAAGGATCGTGTCGCCGTCCCGGAGCAGCGACGGCAAGGCGGCGTGCAGGGCGGGTTTATCGGCAAACCACAAGGCGGTTTCGCCGACGGCGGCGTATTTCGCGAGCGGGCCGACGCAGAGCATCTGTTCAATCCCGAGCTCGTTTGCGATGCGCCCGATCCGCTGATGGTAGGCGGCGGCGTCCGGCCCGAGCTCCAGCATATCGGAAAAGATGCAGACGCGGCGCGTTTTCGCGGTCGCCAGCAGGCGCAGCGCGGCTTCCATCGAAGTCGGGTTTGCGTTGTACGTTCCGTCGATCAGCGTGAACCGGTCGGTGTGCAGAATATCGGCGCGTCCCGCGGCGGGGCGGAAGGCGCGAAGACCCTGCAAAAGCTCCTCGTCCGGCATCCCGAGCAGCGCGCCGACCGCGATCGCGGCGAGCGCGTTGCGCACCATGTAGTCGCCGGAGGCGAACAGTTCGGCGTCCAGCGTTCTGCCGAAGAACGAAGCCGTAAAGGTCGTATGCTCCAGCCCGTCCGAGACAATGTTCGTCGCGCGGACGTCGTTGCTTTTACCGAGACCGTACCGGATCGCGCCCGGGACGGCGAAAAGCAGATCGTCGTCGCCGTTGACGAGGATTTTTGCCCCGGGGCGCGCATGAGCGAGCATCTCGGTCTTGCCGCGGAAAATCCCCTCGCGCGAGCCGAAAAACTCGATGTGCGCTTCGCCGATGTTCGTGAACAGGCAGATCGTCGGCTGCGCAACGCGCGCAATCCGGTCGATTTCACCGAAATGGTTCGTGCCGAGCTCCATGACCGAGACTTCGTGCGTTTCGTTCAGCGCAAGTACCGTCGTCGGCAGGCCGGTCTGGTTGTTCAGGTTGCCGACGGTCGCGTGCGTGCGAAAATGCTGCGAGACGACGGTTTTGACAAGCTCCTTCGTCGTCGTTTTGCCGACGCTGCCGGTAATGCAGACGACCGGCAGGTCGAACCGTTCGCGGTGCAGCTTTGCAATATTCTGATAGGCCAGCACGGCGTTTTCGACGCGAATGTGCGGCGCGTCGGTATCGACTTCGGACAGTACGAGCGGCGCGCCCTTTTCAATCGCCTGCGGAATGAACCTGTGCCCGTCGAAGACGTCGCCGCGGATCGGGACGTACAGTTCGCCGGGGCGGAGCGTGCGCGTGTCAATCGTTGCGCCGGTGACGACGGAATCCAAAGAGAGCGCGGGGGCGTGCAGCGTTCCGCCGGTCGCCGCGAGCAATTCCCGAACGGTAAATTCAGCCATGGTATTTCTCCAAAGACAGGGCGACGATGCGCGCGCAGAGTTCTTCATAGGAAATGCCGGCGGCCGCCGCTTCCTGCGGCATCAGCGACGTCGGCGTCAGCCCCGGCAGCGTGTTCGCTTCAAGACAGTACGCTTCGCCGTCCTCGGTCAGCAAGAAGTCCAGTCGCCCGTAGACGGACAGATGCAGCGCGTGAAAGCCCTTTTCGGTCTGCCGCTGGATGTAAGCCGTGTGCACGGGATCGACGTGCGCCGGCGTGATCTCCTCGGTCGCGCCCGCCTGGTATTTGTTCTTGTAGTCGTAGAAGCCCTCTTTCGGGATGATTTCAATGATGGGCAGCACCAGGTCGCCGATCATTGCGCAGGAGAGCTCGCGCCCGTGAATGTACTGCTCGACGAGCACTTCGGGCTCGACGGCAAACGCGGCATCCAGCGCAGCCGGCAGCTCGGAACGGTCCTGCACGATCGAAACGCCGATCGACGAACCGCCGCAGCAGGGCTTGACGCAGCAGGGCAGCGGAAGCGCGTCGAGGTCGATTGCGTCGCCCTTGCGGAGCAGCACGCCCTTCGGGCAAAGCACGCCGGCTTTTTCAAAGATCGCTTTCGAAACCCATTTGTCCATCGCGTCGGCGCAGGCCTTTGCGCCGGAACCGGTGTAGCGGATGCCGAGCGAATCGAACAGCGCCTGCAGTTTGCCGTTTTCGCCGCAGTCGCCGTGCAGCGCCATATAGACGATATCCGCCCTTTGGCATAGCGCCGGAACGTTCAGGCCGATGTACTCGTTGTATCCGTCTTTGCGCTGCGCGCGGATCGCGTCGAGATCCGGCTCGCGGTCGCCGATCGCATACGGCGCAAGCGGCCGGGCATTCTCAAAAATCGAATCGGTACCGTCCCAGTCGGGAACGCCGAAAAACAAGTCGACCATCACGGCCCGATGCCCGAGCGAAAGCAGCGCGTTCGTCGCCATCGTTCCGCTGGAGAACGAAACATCACGTTCGGGCGACAACCCGCCCGCGAGAACAACGATGTTCATAAATCCACCTCCATACGCCGTACAATATACCATCTTTTTCGACGGTTGACAACAGCTTGCCGAAAATTCTTGGGAGGAATTTCGCATGAAAAACCGACTGCGCCGGGCCGCGGCGCTGCTGCTTTGCTTTGTCCTGGGGTGCGCGCCGCTGCCGGAGTCCGCTTCCCTGCAACTATACGCGTATCTCGGGCGGAACATTCCCGAAGGAACCGCGCATACGGAGCTGTCGTTTTCCGAACTGCGCTGTCATTCGGTCGATCCCGCGCTGCTTTCGGATCGGATTCTGCGGCTGGCCGAACGGATCGACGATCCCGCCGAAGACGCGCACGCGCTGCAGGCGGAACTGGAATCGCTGTACGGCGCGGCTGCGCAGCTCGAAAACGACGCGGCGCTGGTCTATGTCCGGCACTGTCTCGACTGCACGGACGAAGCGCTGACCGCGCAGGCGAACCGGCTGAATCGCTCGCTCGACGGGATCTTTGCCGCGCTGAACGAAGCGGCGCTGCGGCTCTCCGCGCGGCCCGCGCTGCGCGCATCGTACCCGGCGGAAACGGTTGCCGCGCTCGAAGCCGCCGTACGGCTGTACGATCCCGCCGTGCAGCCGCTTCTGGAACGCGAAACGGCTCTCATGGACGCATACGACGCGATGACTGTTTCGTTCTCGATCGAAGCGGACGGGGAGGTGTGGGACGAAGCGCGGCTTGCGGCGGACACGACGCTGCCGTTTGAAGCGTGGTACGCGCTCCGAAAGGCGTTCGACGCAGCGTTTGCGACGGCGGCGGGGGAGCTTTTCTGTGAACTCGTGCAGGTGCGGCGGGCGATCGCGGACGCGCTCGGCTTCGACAGCTATCCGGCGTACCGGTACGCGGCGTACGGGCGCGACTATCTGCCGGCGGAGGCGGCTTCGTTTTGCGAGACCGCGGCGCGGCAGCTTGCGCCGCTTTTTCGGGAGGCGCTGATAGCGACGGCGGCGGATCGGCAGACGCTGTATCTGACCGAACAGGGCGATACGGAGGAACAGCTGCTTGCGATCGTGCGGACCGTGATTGAGCGGATCGACCCGTCGCTGTGCGAGCCGTGGGACTACATGATCGGGCACGGGATGCTGGACTGTTCCGTGTCCGGAACGAAGCTGCCCGGCAGCTACACGACGTATTTTTCCGCGTACGGCGCGCCGTTTCTGTACCTGACCCGGGAGGACGCTTTCGAAGCGCCGACCGTTCTGCTGCACGAATTCGGGCACTATGCCGGGTATTACTTCCGCGGCGACGCGACGCTGCCGCTCGACCTTGCGGAAGCGGAATCGCAAGGGCTCGAGCTGTTGGCAATTCCGTTCTATCCGCTGCTCTACGGCAATCGGGCGGACGAAGCGCGGGCGGTAAAGCTGTGCGATCTGCTGTACGCGATCCTGTCCGGCTGCCTGATCGACGCGTTCGAACAGGCGGTCTACGCCGATCCTGATCCGACGCCGGAATCGCTTTCGGAAATGTTCGAACGGCTGACCGTCCGGATCGGGCTCGACGACGCGGGCTATACGGCCGACACCTGGACGCGCATCCCGCACCTGTTCCGCGCCCCGTCGTACTACATCAGCTATGCGGCGGGCGCGGTGGCGGCGCTGTCGCTCCGGGAAACCGCAATGCAAAGTCCTGCGTGGGCGATCGGCCGGTATCGCGCCCTGCTCCATTCGTCCGGCACGGATCGGCGCGCCCTGCTGCGCCGCTGCGGCCTGCCGGATTTTCTCTCGGTCGACGTCGCAGCGCTCGGCTCGTTTCTGCGCCGCGAGCTGTCATTGGAGAATGCCGATGATTCGCACATAGCGTTCCCTGCCGCCGCATAGACTGGTTCGACTGAGATCGGAGGAATGCCTATGAAACAGATCAAACAGGGCAGCACGGGCCTTTCCGTGCAGTATGCGCAGCTTGCGCTTTTGCGGGCCGGGGAACCGGTCGGCGCGCTCGACGGGGCGTTCGGCAGCCAAACCTTGGCCGCCGTGCGCGGCTTTCAGCAGCGAAACGGGCTCGCGGCGGACGGGATCGTCGGGCCGGATACGTGGGCGGCGCTGTTTCCGTACCTGACCGGCTATACGCTGTATCCGGTGCGCGCGGGCGATACGCTGTCTGCGATCGCGCGCCGGTACGGGACGACGGCGGAAGCGATCCGGATTGCGAATCCCAATGCGGAGCCCGACGCGCTTTCGGTCGGCAGTACGCTGACCGTGCCGCTGCCGTTTCCGGTCGCGACGTGGGACGTTCCGTACAGTTCGATGCTCTCGGGGCTCGTTCTGGACGGACTGCGCGCGCGGTACCCGAAGCTGACCGTAGCCGGTTACGGCGCGTCGGTGCAGGGACGGCGGCTGCTCGCCGCGTCGTTCGGCGCGGGGCAGGCGGCGGTGGGGATCAACGCGTCGCATCACGCCAACGAATGGATCACGACGCCGCTGACGCTGCGGATGCTCGAAGCGTATCTGTATGCGGAAGCGTACGGATGCGCGCTGGCGGGCTTTGACGCGCGCTTGCTGTACGCGTCGACGCGGCTGACGCTGACGCCGCTTGTGAACCCGGACGGCGTCGATCTGGTCACCGGTTATCTTCCGGCGAACGATCCGGCGTTTCAGCGCGCGATGGGGTTTGCGGGCGACTATCCGCGGATTCCGTTTCCGAGCGGGTGGAAGGCCAACCTGAACGGCGTCGACCTGAATCTCGGTTATCCGGCCGGGTGGGAACGCGCACGCGAGAAGAAGTTCGCCGAGGGCTATACGCGTCCCGGCCCGCGCGATTACGTCGGGCAGGCGCCGCTGACCGAGCCGGAGAACGTTGCGCTTTGGCGGCTGACGCAGGAAAAGCATTTTCGGCTGACCGTTTCGTACCATACGCAGGGCGCGGAAATTTACTGGCGCTACGACGGTTACGCCCCGGCGGGGGCGGAGCGGATCGTGTCCGCGTTTGCGGCGGCGAGCGGGTATGCGCCGGCGGACCCGTCCGCGTATTCCGGATACGCGGGGTACAAGGATCAGTTCATCGACGCGTTCGACCGGCCCGGCTTTACGGTCGAGGCCGGACGGGGGACGAATCCGCTGCCGATCGGCGATCTCGGGCAGCTGTATCGGGAAAACATCGGCATTTTTGCAAATTCGCTCGCGCTTGCAACGAACGCTTGAAAACACGGCCGGAATCTGTTATACTGACTGCGTATGGAACGGAATCAAAAACAAAGCTTCATCAAAGGCGCGGCGATCCTTGCGGCGGCAAGTCTGATCTGCAAGGTGCTCGGCGTGCTGTTTCGCGTCTTTGCGATCCGGATTCTCGGCGAGGAGGGCATGTTCTTTTATGAGAAGGTCTACCCGACGTATTCCTGGCTGCTGATCATCTCGTCCTCCGGCATCCCGATCGCGATCTCCCGCATGGTGGCGGCGCGGGTCGCGCGCGGCGCGTACGACGAAGCGGATACCGTGTTCAAAAAAGCGTTCCGGATGCTGCTTGTGCTCGGACTCGTGACGACGGCGGTCATGCTGCTCGGCGCGCAGCCGATCGCAAAATACCTGCTGGATTCCGACGATCCCGGCATGCGCCGGTCGCTGATGTCGCTTGCGCCCGCGCTGTTCTTCACGTCGATCCTCTGCGCGTACCGCGGCTATCTGCAGGGCTTGCAGCGCATGAACGGAACCGGCCTGTCGCAGCTTGCCGAACAGGTGTTCAAGATGCTGTTCGGCCTTTCGCTCGCCTATGTGCTGTATCGGTATTACGACACGCCGAACCCGGCGGCGGCCGGCAGCGTCGGCATCCTGCTCGGCGTGACGATCTCCGAAGCGCTTGCGGTCGCCGTGATCTATCCGATCTATCGGAAGGAACGGAAAGCCCTGCTGCCGACGGGCAGCGTCGAGGCGGCGACCGAACAGCACGTCGTGCGTGATCTGCTTGTGATCGCGCTTCCGATCACACTCGGCGCGTCCATTCTGCCGATTGCAAACGTGCTCGACTCCGCGATGATTACGCGGCTCCTGATCCGCACCGGATTCCCGGCGCCGGATGCGGAGCGGATGTACGTCGTCCTCTGCACCTATGTGCGTTCGATCATCAACCTGCCGGCGGGTATCTCGACGTCCCTTTCGATGGCGGTCGTTCCGGCAATTGCCGCTGCGATGGCGCGGAAGGATGCTGCGGACGTGAAACGGCTTTCCGCCACGAGCATCAAGCTCGCGATGGCGATCGGCCTGCCGTGTGCAGTCGGTCTGTCCGTCCTCGCGCGGCCTGCGATCTTCCTGCTGTACGGTTCCATCCGGCCGGAATCGCTGGACCTTGCCGAAAGCCTGATGCACATCGCGGCGTTTACCGTCGTGTTTATCTCCCTGTCGCAGACGGCGACGGGCGCGCTGCAGGGCGTCGGCAGGCAACGGCTGCCCGTTTACTTCCTGCTGATCGGCGGCGTGACGAAGGTCGTGGTCAACATCGTTTGCGTCAGCAATCCGCGCATCAATATCTACGGCGCGGTGTTCAGCAACCTGTCCTGCTACGGCATTGCTGCGCTGCTGGATACGATTGCGCTGGTCGTCGTCACGAAGTCGCGGCTGAATGTGCTTGATACGTTCCTGAAGCCGATCTTTGCCGCAGCCGTGATGGGCGGCTTTGCGTACTTTACGTATCGCGGGATCGGACTGATTCTCGATTGTTCGCGGTATCTGTATTCGGCCCTTGCGTGCGTTGCCGCGATCGTTGCGGCAATCCTCGTTTACCTGGTATTGATGCTTGCGCTGCGCATCTTTTCGCGCGAGGAGCTTGCCCTCATTCCGGGCGGACGAAAGCTCATGCGCTTTTACAAATAAGGAGCTTCTATGAAACAAATTCAGATTGTGCCGCTTTCCACGCCGCAGACGATCACGCGCGCGGCATGGAAGGCTGTTTCGGAGGCGAAACGCCTCTTTTTGCAGACCGACCGGCATCCCTGCGCGAACCCGGTAAAGGAAGCCGGGCTTTCGTATGAGACGATGGACGACCTCTACGAAACGGCGGATGACTTCGATGCGCTGAACGCGGCGATTGCCGAACGGCTGCTTGCGGCGGGCGATTGCGTCTACGCCGTACCGGGCGACGGCTGCTTTGCGCAGACCGAAGCGATCCGCGCCGCGTGCGAAGCGCAGGACGCTGCATGGAGCGTTCTGCCCGGCGTATCGTACGCAAAGGCCGCGTTTCCGGCGCTGCAGTCGGCGCGGCTCTGCACGGCGAACAGCCTGCCGAACAAGCCGGATCCTGCCGAATCGCTGTGTATCCAGGAGATCGATACATGGATGGCCGCCGGGGAGGTCAAACTGTATTTGCAGCGGTTTTATCCGGACGAGCTGCCGGTTTCGCTCGCTTCGATGCAGCCGGACGGCAGTTACCGGATCGAGACGATTCCGCTGGACACGCTCGACCGCAGAACCGACTTCTTTGCGGGCTCCGTATTGCTCGTTCCGCCGGTCCCGTTCTTCGAGCGGACAAAGTATCTGTACGACGATCTTTGCGCGATTTTAGAGCGCTTGCGTGCGCCGGGCGGCTGTCCGTGGGATCGGGAGCAAACGCACGAAAGCATCAAGCGCGACCTGATCGAGGAGTGCTATGAACTGTGCGACGCGATCGACGAGCAGGACGACGCGCATATCATTGAGGAGCTCGGCGACGTGCTGATGCAGGTTGTTTTCCACGCGACGATTGCGAAGGAGCAGGGACGGTTCGATGAGGACGACGTTTCGGACGGGATTGTGAAAAAGCTGATCTACCGTCATCCGCATGTGTTCGGCGACGTAACGGCGACCACCGCGGGCGAGGTGCTCAAAACATGGGAAGCCCTGAAGGCGGCCGAACGGCACCAGACGACGCAGACCGAGGCCATGTGCTCGGTTCCCAAAAGGTTTCCGGCGCTGATCCGCTCCGCCAAGGTGCAGAAGAAAGCGCGCAAGGTCGGGTTCGACTGGAAGGACGCCGAGGAGGCGTTTCCTAAGATCGCCGAGGAGACGGCGGAGCTGCACGAAGCGATGCGCATGGGATCGAACGTCGGCGAGGAAGCGGG
The DNA here is from genome assembly GCA_017448545.1 of Clostridia bacterium. Taxonomy (GTDB): domain Bacteria; phylum Bacillota; class Clostridia; order Christensenellales; family CAG-138; genus UBA3792. The sequence goes on along the minus strand of JAFSLH010000001.1, from coordinate 159,640 downwards.
GGACTTGCTGTTTGCGGTCGTCAACGTGGTGCGGCTTCTGGGACTCGACGCGGAACAGCTTCTCCACGAGGCGACGGACAAGTTTGTCGATCGGTTCGGACGCATGGAACAGCTTGTGCTGCAGGACGGAAAACAGCTTGCCGATATGACGCTTGCCGAGCAGGATGCGTACTGGGAACGGGTCAAGCATACGCCGCCCGAAAATGTGCTTTCTTCGATTGTAAAAAAGGAAAAATTCTCTTGACGAATCGGGATCATGGCGTTACAATAACAACTGTGCGTTTTTGCGGAGTCTGTCCGCAGGCACCCGGAATTGATAAAATACATATGGAGGAAAATAGAATGAATAAAGCAGAACTGATCGCTGCGGTCGCAGAAAAGAGCAATCTTACCCGGAAAGACGCCGAGAAGGCCGTCAACGCCGCCCTGTCCACCATCGAAGAAGCGCTGAAGGCTTCCGAGAAGGTTTCCCTCGTCGGCTTTGGCACGTTCGAAGCGAAGGAGCGCGCAGCGCGCAAGGGCCACAACCCCGCGACCGGCGCAGAGATTGAGATTTCCGCTTCCAAGGCTCCGGTTTTCAAGGCCGGCAAAGCGCTGAAGGATGCTTTGAACTAATTCGATTCACCCAATGAAACAGACCGTGAAGGGTTTTCCTTCACGGCCTTTGCTTTTTGGCTGGATTGACCTTGCGCCGCGTTTTCAACGGCGCGTTTCGGTCGGGGCTTGTCAGGGCGTGTATTCCGCGTCATAGCGATCACCGTAGACCGCGTGAAGGATGCTCCAGATGAACGCGTAGGACGCGGTTCCGGCGCGGAACACGGCGCGGTTCTGATATGCGATATAGCCGATGCTGCGATGGATCGTGCCGCCGTAAATCACGTATTCGACGCCGGCGCCGTCGACCAGAATCATGTACGGACGCAGCGCAAGGTCCGGCTTGCACTTCTCGTCGGTCAGACCGACCAGCACGTTCGTGTACTGGATCAGGCTGTCGGTTCTGGCAAAGACGGGGTCGGAGATCGAGCCGTCATCCATCTTTTTATACGCATACGCGCGCTTGACTTCGGGCGTTTCGAGCGTCAGCGGCGCGCCGGAAAGCACACTGTCCCATTGCACGATCGTGCCGTACTCCTTCAGCCAAAATCCGGCAAGCCCGGCGCCGGTCAGGAGGTTCCTCTGGGCGATCGGCACCGAGGTGATCATGCGGATGCCCTTCTGACCGGTGATGCGGATCGAGCTGCCCGCATACTGCAGGACGTCGTCGAGTGCGGAAACGCGCTGCGCGATCCTCCCGCCGTCCTGCTCGCGGATCACCCAGACCTTCAGGGACGTCGGATAGTGTGTATGCACGTCGTTCGGGTTCGTGATTTGGTAGGTATACTCGATGACCGTGCCGCCTGTCACGTCCTCCGGCAGAACCACGAGATCGCCGTATACGGGATAGGGAGCGCCGTTGATTTCCACCGTATTGCCGTTCGGCAGCGCGTCCGCCGCAAAGCGCAGCGTGTTCGGCGGCAGTTCCACGATCGCGACCCGGAACGTCGTCGTTTTGCCTTCAAACGCAGCCGTCAGCACACACTCGCCGAGTGTGCTGTTGTCGAAGCCGGAAACCATATCGTCCTCGAGGTCGATTTCGACCGATTCGCCGTTTTCCAGATGCAGCGTCAGCTTGCCGCCCGCCGCATGGAACGTGCTTGCATTTTGATAGTATTCGCTCACGGTCGGCAGGGCGGTGACCTCGATCGATTCGATCGGCCCCGGAATCACCCGGACGGTCAGCGTCGTGGGCGCGGCTTCGTAATACGAAACCGTCACGGTCTGTAAGCCGAGCTGTGTGTTGTCGAACCCGGTCACGGTGACCGCGTCGTTGTACAGCACCTCGGTGTGCCCGTCGTCGAACGTCAAAAGGATTTCACAGCCGTCGAGCGAGAATGGATCGGCGTTCCAGACGTAGGTCTGCTGCGTCGGCGTCTTTGCAATCGACAGTGCCGCGTCGTTCAGGTAATGCCAAAGGACGTCATGCCGGTTCCACAAATGAATGTGAGCGCTTTGCTCCGCGGTACCGTGATAGTACACGGCTGTGGTCGGATAGTATACCTTGTAGGACATATAGTCGCCGAGCGAGCAGTACGTCAGACTGCGCGGGAACGTGATTTCTGCAAGCGCCGCACAGGATTTGAATGCAGTGCTTTCGATGGAGGTTACGCCGTCCGGTACGCGCAGCGACGTAAGAGCCGTACACTTGTAAAAGCAGTTGTCGGCGATGGAAGCACTGCTTTTACACAAAACCGTATCCAGGGCGGAACATCCGTCAAACAAGCCGGATCGCAGAGAATCAACGTCTTTCATTGCAACTGTTTTGAGAGAGGTGCAGCCTGTAAATGCACGGGTACCGATGGAGGTTACCGAATCCAGTCGGATGTTCGTCAGGGAATAACAGTTTTCGAACGCGTGCGTCCCTACAGACATACAGGCGGGCGGCAGCTCAATGGCTGTCAGATTGTAACAGCCGCGAAACGCAAAATCCCCGATTCTGGTAATCCCGGCCGGAAGAGAAATCGACGTCAGAGGGCAGCACTGGAAGAATAAATCCGGAATTTCGGTCATCCCATCCGGCAGCGTGATGGAACGGAGCGACTGGCAGCCGCTAAACACAGCGGTCCCGAATGTCGAGATACCGGTAATGTTGATGGATTCCAGCGCGTAGCAGTCCTGGAAAGCAGCGTACCCAATGGAAGTCACGGTCGCCGGAAGCTCGATGGACTGCAGCGAGCGACAGGCGCCGAAGAGACTGTCCGAAATGGCGGTCAGCCCGGAAGGAAGCGTAACATCCGTGAGCGATCTGCAGTCGTAAAACGCACCGGCGCCGACGTCGGTAATGTTGTCGGAAAGGACAATTTCCGTGATCGACCTGCATCGTGCAAAAGCCTCGGCTCCGATGGTCGTCACGCCGGAAGGGATGCTGATGGATTCAAGAGCCGAGCAGCTATCGCATAGCTGCTTCGGGATCGAGGTAATCCCGGACGGAAGCGAAAGCGCAGTGAGCTTGCCGCAAGAACGGAAAGCGGCTTCCCCGATGGAAACAACGGATTGCGGTATGGTTACGCTCGTAAGGGAAGTGCAATACCCCAAAATGCCGGCATGGATTTCGGTTATGCCGTCAGCAAACACGACCTCCTCTATCCTGCTGTTACTGAACGGATTATTGCCGACCGTTGTCAGCGTTGTCGGAATCCGTACGGAACGGAAGGCGGCGCCGTAAAACGCCCAATCCTCAAGCGTGGTCAGCCCCTCCGGCAGAATCAGATCGCCGGATCCGATGGCCTCATAAAATGCACAACGGCCGATTTGCCGCAAACCGTCGGGAAACTGAATCGCGCCGACCGTACAACTGCGAAAAGCGTAGTTCCCGATGGAGGTCAGCCCGTCCGGCAGGGAAACGGAAGTAAACAGATCTCGGAATCCGTACCAGGGGGACTCGTTTGCGAACGAGTCCATATCGCCGCTGCCTTCGATGATCAGCGTGCCGTTTTCAATGCGCCATTCCAGATTTTCACCGCATTTGGGCGACACAACCCGAACGTAATAGTCTAATGAGAATCCCTCGTATGTCACGGACAGCATCTGTCTCCCGACCTGCGATCCGTCGAAGCCGGTCACCATGTCGTTATCCACGGCGAGGGGGACATAGATGGAACCGTTGTAGACGGCATTGATGACGATGTCATTCACATACGGCGCTTCGGCGCCCTGCAGATAGTAGAGCGTTTGCGGCCATTTGTTCCATTCGATGCGCGTCAAAGTCCAATACGACCAGGCCGCGCCGGTCAGCTTTTCGTTGCCGCTGCCGATGAAGATATAGCCGCGTTCGGTGACCGTACCGTGGTATTCGATCTGCCAAAGACTCTTACAGCCGGAGAACGCATCGTCCATAATCGCCGCCGTATAGTAGCCGAGCGTCACGTTCGCAAGCTGCGTGCAGCCCGCAAACGCACCGTTCCAGAGGAAGAAGCAGGCTTCCGGAAGATTGACGGCGGTCAGACGGGTGCAGCCGGAAAACGCATACGGACCGATCTGCATAAGCCCCTGTCCGAAGCTGACCGTCTTCAGATCGGTGCAGCCGGAGAACGCATAGCTGCCGATGGCCTCGACCGCGTCCGGAATCGTGACCTCGTCCACGTTGCTGCAGCCGTAAAACGCATACGAACCGATGTAGGTCATCCCGTCCGGCAGCACGATCCGTTTGATCAGCGTCGCCCAGCCGCTCCACGGCGCGGCGTTTTCGGTATAGTCCGTCATTTCGCCGGTGCCGGTGATCGTCAGCGTCTTGTTGGAATACTCCCACGTGAGGTTCTCACCGCAGGCGTTGGAACGAATCATGGGCTGCCCCGTATCGTTCCCATCTGCGAACGTGACTGCATAGACGAGCAGCAGCGCCAGCGCGAGCAGCGCCAAAGCCGTCCGTTTCCTCATCCGATCCTTCGTCATCTGCGTGAACTCCTTTTTATGCGGAATCGATTGCGTACAAATAATATGACAATGATATGATACCGAAAGTCGCGCAAAAATGCAAGAAATCGTGTAAAAGAATTACAAAATTTTGCGATACGGATGTAACGGCATAGAAAAACCGGCCCCGAAAAACGGAGCCGGCGGTAAGCCGTTTTACCGCATCGCGCGGAACGCGTCTTTGAGCGCGGGGTAGAGCGTACGGTATTTTTGATACTGCGCTTCGTAGCGCGCGGCGATTGCGGGATCGGGGGAGACGGTCTTGGCCGTAAAGACGAGCGCGTCGGCGCAGGCTTTTACGTCGGGATACGCGCCGTCACCGACCATCGCAAGCATCGCGCCGCCGAAGCCCGGGCCCTCCTCGGCCTGCGGAATCTCGAGCCGGATGTTCAGCACGTTCGCGACGATCCTGCGCCAAAGCGGGGATTTTGCGCCGCCGCCGCAGAGCTTGCTGCTTTCGATCGGGATGCCGAGCGACTTTGCAACCTCAAAGCAGTCGCGCACCGCGAACGCAACGCCCTCCAGAACCGCCTGCACCATGTCGGCGCGGGTTGTGTCCATCGAAAGCCCCGTGAACGTGCCGCGCGCGTTCGTGTCGTTGATCGGACTGCGCTCGCCCATCAGGTACGGGAGGAAGAACACGCGGTTGCGGCCGAGCTTCTCGTCCGTAATCGGGACCTGCTCGGCGGCGTAGTCTTTCGTCTTTAAGACCTCGTCGCAGAACCACTTGTTGCAGCTTGCCGCCGAGAGGATGCAGCCCATCAGGTGATACCGGCCGTTCGCGTGCGCAAAGGCGTGCAGCGCGTTGAACGGGTCGACACCGAACCGGTCGGACGCGATGAAGATCGTGCCCGAGGTGCCGAGACTGATGTTGCATGCGCCGTCCGTTACGGTTCCGGTGCCGATCGCGGCGGCAGCGTTGTCGCCCGCGCCGGCAACGACTTTGACGGCGGGGGAAAGACCGAGCGTTTCTGCAACGTCGGGCAGCAGCGTTCCGGTCACGTCATAGCTTTCAAACAGCCGCGGCATCTGCGCTTCGGTCATGCCGCACACCGCAAGCATCTCCTGCGACCAGCGCTTGTTCTTCACGTCGAGCAGCAGCATGCCGCTCGCATCGGAATAGTCGCACGAATGTACGCCGGTCAGCCGGTAGTTGATGTAGTCCTTCGGCAGCATGATTCTCGCAATCTTCGCGAAGTTTTCCGGCTCGTTATTGCGCATCCAAAGCAGTTTCGGCGCGGTGAATCCGGCAAAAGCAATGTTCGCGGTGCGCGCGGAGAGCACGTCTTTGCCGATCCCGCCGTTCAGATACTCCACTTCCGCGTCCGTTCTGCCGTCGTTCCAGAGGATGGCGGGCCGAATCACGTTGTCGGCTTCGTCGAGCGCGACGAGCCCGTGCATCTGTCCGCCGCAGCCGATCGCGCGGACGGCGCTTTTGTCAATCCCTGCCGTCAGTTCACGGACGCCGTCCGTCACGGCGTTCCACCAGTCCGCGGGCGATTGCTCGCTCCAGCCGGGCTGCGGGAAGGAAAGCGGGTATTCCCGCGTGACCGAACCGACGATTTTGCCGGTTTCCGTCACCAGCAGCAGCTTCACGGCCGAGGTGCCGAGGTCGATTCCGATGTAATACATAAGGCGCTCCTTTTCCGAATTATTTTGCAAGCTCGTCGAGCAAAGCAGAAAGCTCCTCTACGGCGTCCGCAAAGACCTGCAGCGCGTCTTCCCATGCCGCGTAGGAGGGGTAGATCGCGCCAAAGTCCCATTGGTATCGGGGATCGATTTCGTTTCTTGCAAGCATACGGTTCTCCTGTTCGGTTCGATGCCATCAGTATAGCCCATTTGCGCCGCTTTGTCCATGTGATTTTGTAAAACAAGCAGCAATTTTTCCCGGCCTCCCCTGTGCAAGGGGAGGTGGCCGCCGAGGCGGCCGGTGGGGTTGTACGCCCGCGCAGATAGGAACATTCTGTATACATTTCCCCGAAAATCCCCCGAAAATGCGGTTTTGTAAAACAAAGAAAAAACTGCCCAAAACAGGCGGATTCTACCGTGCGTAGAGCCGGTTTTCACCGTTCTACCCCGTTTTTCCCGCCGGTAGGGCGCGCGTTGTTCGGGGGAGAGCGGCCAAAGCGGCGCGTAGGTTGACGGGGCGGGCGGCGGCTGCTACGATGAACCCGATCGCAAGCGCGATCCGAAATCCAAAGCAGGAGGGGACAACCGATGCGGTTTACAGTGGTCACGGATACGTCCGGCAATTTACAGAAGCGGCAGGTCGAGCAGTACGACCTATGGGTGATTCCGTTCCTATACAATTACAACGGGGAGGAGCATACCTGCCTCGACACCGACGCGTTTGACGGCGATACGTTTTATCGCGATCTCAAAAGCCATGCGGAGGTGACGACGTCACAGATCAACCCGTATACCTATGCGGAGACGTTCGGCCGCTTCCTGCGGGAAGGCCGCGACGTGCTGTATGTCAGCATGTCGTCCGGCATCTCCGGCTCGTGCCGGAGCGCACGGCTCGGCGCCCAAATGGCGCTGGAGGACTGGCCGGAGCGCAGGATCGAGATCGTCGATACGCGCGGCGCATCGCTCGGCGAAGGGCTGATTGCGATTCGGGCGGCGGAGCTGCGGGACCGCGGAATGGATGTTTCCGATGCGGCGAAGCGGCTGAACCGGCTGTCCGAACGGATGTTCAACATTTTCACAGTCGATGATCTGCTGTTTTTGAAACGCGGCGGACGGCTCAGCAACCTGGCGGCCGTCGTCGGTACGGTGCTGCACCTGAAGCCGATCCTGAAGGGCGACGAGGAGGGCAGGATCGTCGCGTTCGGCAAGGTGCGCGGACGGCGGCATTCGATCGAAGCGCTCGCGGAGCAGTACGAAAAGCTGGTCGTCGATCCCGAACGGCAGACGATCGGCGTCGCGCACGCCGCATGCCGCGCGGACGCCGAATACCTGATTCAGCTGCTGAAGGCCAAGCGCCCGCCGCGCAATATCCTGCTCGTCGATTACGAGCCGGTGACCGGGTCGCACGTCGGCCCCGGCGCGCTCGCGCTGTTCTTTGAAAGCGCCGCCGGCGTTCGCGCCGTCAACGCGCTATAAAGCCTCTCTACCCGAAAACTGTGCCGCGCCCTTGTGCGCGGCGTTTTTCTGTGATAAAATAAAAATATGAACAAACAGGAGGAACGGCAATGGAACGGGCAGATCGGGGATTGGCTTACATGCTGCAATATGAGAATATCGCGTGGTTCGAGGACGGCGCCGTGCGGATTCTGGACCGCCGGTGCTATCCGCGCACCGTTGCGTTTGTGACCTGCCGCCGTTACGGCGAGGTGGCGCAGGCGATCCGGGATATGGTGACGCAGAGCGCGGGGCCGTACACGGCGGCGGCGATGGGCATGGCGCTTGCCGCGTATGAGTGCCGCGACCGAAGCGAAGCGGAGCAGCGCGCATTTTTGCAGCAGGCGGCGGACTGCATTTCCACGGCGCGGCCGACGACGGCGAAGCGCATGCGGCAAATCTGCAAGACGATGCTGGAAGCCGCCGAAGCGGCGTGGGCCTCCGGGGAAAACGTCGCCGAAGCGATCAAGGCGCGCGCGATCGAAGCCAACAATTCGCGGTATTCGAAGATCGCCACGATGGCGACATACCTCGTCGAACAGTTCCCGCAGAACGGCACGATTATGACGCAGTGCTTTGCGGAAACGATCGTCGGCATGATGCTGAAGGAAGCGAAGCAGAAGGGGAAAACGTTCCGCATTTTCTGCCCGGAAACGCGGCCGTATTTTCAGGGCGCGCGGCTGACGGCGACGGTCTGCTACGAAATGGGGTTCGACGTGACCGTGATTACGGATAATATGCCGGCGTTCGTGCTGCAGCGCGAGCACGTCGACGTCTTCACTTCCGCCGCGGACGCAATCTGCATGGACGGACACGTCATCAACAAGGTCGGCACGTTCCAGATCGCGATCGCCGCCAATTATCTCGGCGTCCCGTACTACGTCACCGGCGCGCCGGATCTCGTGCATCCGTCGGTCAGGGACGTGAAGATCGAGTTCCGCGATCCGGACTTTGTGCTGCAGGCGATGGGCGTGCGCACGGCGCGGGACGGCGTCAAGGGCTATTACCCGGCGTTCGACGTCACGCCGCCGGAGCTGGTGCGCGGCGTGGTCACCGACCGCGGCATTTTCGCGCCGACGGACCTCTGGCGGTATGCGGAGCTCGGCGGAATCGGCGAATACGAGGTCGTTGTCTGAATTTCGCAAAACTTTCGGAAACGGCAAAATATTACAATTATGACGCAACTTTCCGTCCCGAAGCGTGGTATAGTATGTGCAGGCAAGGGAGAGGGGGATCCCGAACCGAATGCCTGAACGAAGGAGGATTATTACTTTATGAAACGGATGTTCGGAATCATTCTTGCGGCGATGCTGCTGCTATTGGCAATGCCGATCCCGGCGCTGGCCGACGGACCGGAGCTCAAAGTAACGGGCGCGGGCACGTTCGTGCAGGACGGCAGCGCGCACACGGTCACGGCAGCGGTCGAGAACGCCGGCGAAGATTCCTACGAAATTACCTATGCGGTGAACGGCGGAAGCTTTTCTGCCGAAGCGCCGTCCAAAACGGAGGTCGGCGCCTACACGATTGAGGTGAAGGCCGTCAATACAACCAATCCCGAAGCTGCAACGCTTACCAAGACGGTCACGCTTACGATCACGCCGGCGCCGTCGCTGAACGCGGTCGGCGGAACGTTTGCCTATGACGGCAGCGCGCACGCCGTTTCCGCCTCGGTTTCCAACGGCGAGGGCTACGCGATCGAGTATTCGACCGACAACGGATCGACTTGGGTGAGCGACGCGCCGGGCTTTACGGCGGTCGGCACGTATCCGGTCAAGGTTCGCGCGACGAAGGGCGAGGAGAAGCTCGAAGCTGCGGCGACGATCACGATTCAGCCGGTGCTGAAAGCGACCGGCGTCAAGACGGCGCACGACGGAAAGGACCATTCGGTTACGGCGGAAGTGCTCGGCGCAACCGGCTATTCGATCGAGTATTCGATTGACGGCGGCAAGACCTGGACGACGACGGCGCCCACGCGCAAGGACGTCGGCAAGACGACGGTTTCGCTGCGCGCATTGAAGTCGGGCGCGGAAACGCTGACGGCCGGCCCCGTGGAGATCGAGATCGTTGCGGGCCCGACGCTGACGGCGAAGGGCGGCACGTTTGTGCAGGACGGTAAATCGCACAAGGTGGAAGCGAGCGTCACCGGCGCGGAGGGCTATACGATCGAGTATTCGATTGACGGCGGCAAGACCTGGACGACGACTGCGCCTGAGCGCAAGGACGTCGGCAAGGATACCGTGAAGGTTCGCGCGACGAAGTCCGGCGAACAGACGCTGACGACGGCGGACGTTACGCTGGAAGTCACCGCAAAGACGATGGCGACGCTGACGATCGTCAACTGCAATACGGCGGTCAACGTGCGCAAGAGCGCGTCAAAGTCGAGCACGAAGCTCGGAACGGCCAAGAAAGGAAAGGTGTATCAGCTGCTCGGAACGGAAGGCAAGTGGTACAAGATCCAGTACACATCGACGCAGGTCGGCTATGTCCACAGCGATTACGGCAAGGTCGGCGAGACGACGGTGGAGCCGGAGCCCGCGGGTGACAGGATCGTCACGATCGCAAACTGCGTCACGGACTGCAACGTGCGCTCCGGCGGCGATACGAGCTATGCGAAGATCGGCGTCGCGCCGCTCGGCAAAAAGTACACCTATCTCGGCAAGGTCGGCAACTACTATAAGATTCAGTACACGGCGACGCAGGTCGGCTATGTGCATCAGAAGTACGCCAAGGTTTCGTCCGGCACGACCTCGCCCGATCCGGAGCCGAGCATCGACGGCAAGATCGTCGTGATTGTCAACTGCAATACCGCGGTCAATGTGCGTTCCGGCGGCAGCAAGAGCGCAAAGCTGATCGGCACCGCGCCGCGCAGCAAGCAGTACACCTATCTCGGCACGTCGGGCGACTATGTGAAGATTCAGTACCGGGAAAAGACGGTCGGCTACGTCCACAAGAGCTATGCGAAGGTGACCGACGGCACGGCAACGCCCGATCCCGAACCGATAAGCGACGGCAAGACCGGCACGATCTATAACTGCAAGACGGCGGTCAACGTCCGCGCAGAGGCGTCGTCCGACAGCAAACTGCTCGGCACGATCCAGAAGGGCGTCACCGTGACGATTCTCGGAACCTACGGCAGCTGGACGAAGATCCAGTACGGCACCGGCACGGCGTATGTGTTCAGCAAGTATGTCAAGAGCAACTGATGATTCCATAAAACAGCGCGAAGCGTTTTCGGACGCTTCGCGTTTTCTGTTTGGAACGCAATCAATTCGGAGGTCAGTCGATGGTCAGGATTTCCTTCGGAACGAAGTGCAGCGCGTCTGCGGCGACGAGATGGTAGGCCGTCCCGTGATAGTCGCCGGTAAAGGCGGAGGCGTGGGCCTTGCCGCCGTGCAGATGCCCGTAGACGACCGCAGCGACGCGATACGGCTCCAGAAGCTGCACAAAGGCACTCGGGGTTCCCGCTTCGGAAAACGGCGGAAAATGCAGCATCACGATGTGTACGGCGTCCTCGGTCAATCCGTTCAGCGAAAGGCCGAGCCGGATCAGTTCGCGCTCGTAGAGCTTGCGGTCTTCGCTTTCCTTGAATCCGGTGCTTTCGGGAATCGTCCAGCCGCGCGTGCCGGCGATTTCGAGGTTCCGGAACCGGAACACATCGTTCTGCAGCGCAAAGACGCTTTTCGGGAGCGCGTTCCGCACCTGCGTCACGCTCGACCACCAGAAATCGTGATTGCCGCGCAGGAGCAGCTTCGTACCGGGCAGTTCGCCCAAAAATGCGAGATCGGCTTCGGCGTCGCGCAGATACATTGCCCAGCTGATATCGCCGGGGATGAGGACGAGATCGTCCTCCCGCACCGTATCGTTCCACGCAGCCGCAAGCCGCTCGGTATGATTTGCCCAATGTGCGCCGAACACATCCATTGCCTTATCCGGCACGGAATGGCTCATATGCAGATCCGCGATGGCGTAGACCTTGGGCATTCGATTCTCGCTTTCCGTTCCGGGAATTACTCCTCGGAATCTTCGTCGTCTCCGAAATCCTCCTCGATCGGATCGTCCGCTTCGTCGGCGCGGACCTTATCGGCGTGCAGTTCCAGATCGGCCTGCCGCTTTTGCTCGCGCAGGCATTCTTCGCAAAGGTCCTTGCCGCGCAGGGCGGGCCGCTCGCCGCACTCGGAGCACATAATAATCTCGTCGGGGTCGGGTTCTTTTCTGCGCTTTTTGTCCAGCTCCGCCGCGCACACACGGCAGATCGTTTCATTCCCGCGCAGGTAGTTCAGTTCACACTTCGGACATTTCCGTAAAGCCATTTGGTTCCCTCTTTGATTCCATCAGTATCAAAGCATAGTATGCAAACAAGTTGCCGTTCTGTCAAGCCCTAATTTTCATTCTTTACGGAGTTTTCGTCGCGTTTTTCATCCGATCGCTCCGAAAGCAGCGCGCCGATCGTTAAAAGCAGCGCGTCACGGCCCTCGCCGGTTTCGCCGGAGAACGGGATCGCGTAGGCGGGCGCGCCGAGCAGCCGCGCGTTCGCATTCGCCTGCACCTGGCGGCGGCTTTTCACGATCTTGTCGGACTTCGTCGCGATCAGCGTATACGGGATGTTGTAGTACAGCAAATACTGCAGCATCTGCCGGTCGTTCTGCGTCGGCTCGTGGCGGATGTCGATCAGAAGAAACAGGTGATCGACGCGGCCGGAAGCGAGGTACGATTCGATCAGCTCGCTCCATTTTTGCTGCTCTGCCTTGGACGCCTTGGCATAGCCGTACCCGGGCAGATCGACAAGATAAAACTGCCCGCGATTGATCGAGAAGAAATTGATGAGGCGCGTTTTGCCGGGCTGCGAGGACGTCCGGGCCAGCTTGCTGTTGCCGCAAAGCCGGTTGATCAGACTCGACTTTCCGACGTTGCTCTTGCCGACGATCGCAATCTCGGCGCCGAGCGGGGCGGGATATCCCTGCCCGAGCCCGACGCTTGTGACAAATTCGGCCTGTTTGATGCGAAAATTCAGTTCCATGTCCCCATTATAGCCCGAAAATTCACATTTCGCAACAAGATTGTTCATAAATCCTTCACCGAAACCCAAATCCTCGATGGTACAATTATGGTACACAGAAAAAGGGGAGCGTATCCCCTTGTTTTGGACGTTCGAAAGGATCAAGTATGGGACTGTTTCATTCATCCGACATCGGTCTGGATCTCGGCACGAGCAACCTGCTCGCCTATATCCGCGGCAAAGGCATCGTGCTGCGCGAGCCGTGCATCGCGGCGATTGAGCGCGGGACGGGGAAGATGGTTGCGATCGGACAGGAGGCAAAGGACCTCGTCGGCCGCGCGCCGGACAACCTGATGATCATCCGGCCGATGCAGGACGGCGTCATCTCGAATTTCGACGCGACGGAGCGCATGCTCACGCTGTTTTTCAACCGTATCGTCGGCAGCCGCATCTTCTTCAAACCGCGGGCGGTCGTCGCCGTTCCGTCGATGGCGACGGAGGTCGAAAAGCGCGCCGTGATCGAAACGACCGAGGGCGCGGGCGCGCGGTATACGTTTTTGATCGAAGAACCGGTTGCGGCGGCGATCGGCGCCGGCATCGACATCACCGAGCCGAAGGGAAACATCGTACTCGATATCGGCGCGGGCACGTGCGACATGGTCGTCACGTCGATGGGCAAGGCGGTCGTGCACGATTCGCTGCGTCTCGGCGGCGACAAGTTCGACGCGGCGATCGTCCGGTACTTCAAGCGGCAGCACGGCGTCGTGATCGGCCTGAACGCGGCGGAAGCGCTGAAGATCAACTATGCGTCGGCCTATCCGCGCTCGGAGGAACTGAAAATGGACGTGCGCGGACGAAGCCTCGGCGGCGGCCTGCCGATCGCGCTGGAACTCGGGTCGAATGAACTGACCTATGCGCTCGCCGAACCGCTGCATAACATTACGGAAGCGCTCAAGGACGCGTTTGAACAGACGCCGCCGGAGCTCGCGGGAGATATTGCGACGCGCGGCATCTGCCTGACCGGCGGCGGCGCGCAGCTCTTCGGGCTGGATCGCTACATTGCGGAGCAGACCGGCGTGCCGTGCTGGGTCGCGGAGGACCCGGTCGCGTGCGTTGCGATCGGCTGCGGCAAGGTGCTGGAGGACCCGCGGAAGTACGACGGCGTGTTGTACGATTATCGGCGCGGCGACTATTACGAGGATTGATCGGACGGTGAGGGGAGTATGACGGAGACGAAGGGGAAAAAGGCGTTATCGCTCTGCATCCTGCGGGTGCTGGAACAGCACGCGACGGAACAGGAGCCGCTTTCCACGCGCCGGATTATTGATTATCTGAAAGAGGATTTCGGCATGATCGCGGAACGGAAGGCGGTCGGCCGCAACCTGATTCTGCTGACGGAAATGGGGTTCGGGCTTTCGACCTACCATGAGAACGGAAAGGGGTACTATCTGACCGCGTCCGTGGATGCGGAATCGTTCGACCCGGTGCTGTATGACGCGCTTCTGCGCGCGCCGATCACGGAGAGCGGCGAACGCCGGCTCCGCAATATGCAGCCGGTCGTTCCGGTCTATGCCGTGCATGAAACGCCGATGACGCTGCACACCGAGGTGTTCGATACGCTGTCGATCCTGCGCAGTGCGATTGCGGAGCAGCGGCAGGTAACGTTCCTGTACCATACCGCGCAGGGCGACGAGGCGATGACCGCCGCGCCCGACGCGACCTATACGATTTCGCCGTACGCGCTCTTTCTGGCCGCGGATCGGTACTATGTGCTGGCGTCGGTCTGGGGCTACGGCAGACTGCTGCATTTCCGCTGCGATTATATGCGCGGCGCGGCCGTGCTCGAGCAGCCTGCGCGCGCATTTACCGAACTGGCCGAATGCCGCAACGGGCTTGACGTGATCGGGTATGTGAACCGTGCGATCTACCGGCAGGACGCCGCCGAAGCCTATACGCTGCTGTGCGCCGGACGGCTGGTCGACGCGCTGGCGGATACGTTCGGTTCCGCGGCAAAGCTCTCGCCGGAGGGCGACAACGTTCGCGCCGAGATTCGCGCGCCGTGGACGGCGGTGCGCCGGTTCGTGCTGAACCATCTGTCGCAGGTCACGCTGCTCGAACCGGAACGGCGGCAAAAGCAGCTGCGGGAAGAACTGTACGGCGCGCTGTCGCTGTATCCGCAGCGGTAGGAATTGCCTGAAATTGGCAGAAAAAGTTTACGAAAAGAACGAGATTCGGTCACAAGAATCCGATATAATGAAGGGGCAAAGGAGTGAACCCCATGGCCAATTCATTCGGCGACGCGGTGCGTGCCGCGGGTAAAAAACTGAAACACTGGTGGATCGAGACGGCGTGGCCGGCTCTGAAACGCGCGGGGCGATTCGCGGCGAAGAAAGCGGCTGAATTTGCGCGCGCCGTTCCGCCGTTTTTGTCCAAATGCGTGCGCAGTGTAGAGTTCGGCCTGAACAAAGCGCTGACGTCGCTGGCGGAACGAACCGAACCGGATGCGAAGAACAAAAACCCGCAGCGCGTTTCGCGCCCGCTGCTGTTTCTGGTGCTCGCCGTTTTGTGCGTCGTTGTTCTTTCGTCGCTGATTCTGACGGTCGTGCTCGGCTCGCGCATCTTCTCGTGCGTATGCCGCCCGTCCGGCCGCGGAACCGAACCGGTCGTGGTCAGCGAAACGGCTGCGCCGACGCCGCAGCCCCTCGAAACGGTTGCGCCGACGATGAACCCCGACGATACGTATCTCGCGGGCGAAACGTTCAAAAAAGGCGATACCGACGAAACGATCGCCGTCGTGCAGCAGCGGCTGATGGACCTCGGCTACATGGATTCGGATGAACCGACCGAGCGCTTCGGCCCCGCGACGCTGGAAGCGCTGAAGAAGTTCCAAAGCCGCAACGGGCTCGAAGAGGACGGCGTGATTGACGAGGAGACCTACGCGCTGCTGTTCAGCGAAGACGCGGTTGAATACGTCATGCAGATCGGCGATACCGGCGACGCGGTCGAGGAAGTCCAGGAGCGTCTGTACGACCTCGGTTACCTCGACGCCGACTGCCGCACCGGCACGTTCGGCGAAAAGACGCTTGCCGCAGTCGTTGCTTTCCAGTCCGCGAACAATCTGAAAGCGGACGGGCTTGTCGGCGGTCTCACACGTGAGGCGCTGTACAGCGACGACGTGGTCGGCAACGTGTTCAAGAGCGGCGATTCGGACCCGGCGATTACGCAGTATCAGGAACGGCTCGTCGAGCTCGGTTATCTCACCGAGAGCTATACAAAAGGAAAGATGGATAAGCATACCGTTGCCGCCATCAAGGAATTCCAGGACGCGAACGGCCTCGTCAAGGACGGCGTACTCGGCCCGTCGACGATGAATGCGCTGGATTCGAAGGACGCGCTCAAGTACGCGCTGCGGCTCGGCATGAGCGGCTCGAAGGTCAAGGAAGTGCAGCGGCTTTTGAAGAAGCTCGGGTATCTGACGAGCAGTCAGGTCACCGGCTACTACGACGACGTTACCGAAGACGCCGTGCGGACGTTCCAGAAGCGGAACAGCCTGACCGTCGACGGCACGGTCGGTTCCAAGACGCTTGCCAAGCTCGAATCCGGCGATGCGCGCCGCGCGCCCGCTACGCCGTCGCCAACGCCGAAACCGACCGCGAAAACGACGCCCAAGTCGACGTCCAAGTCCACGTCGAAATCGACGTCCAAGGCGACGGAAAAGCCCGGCAAGGCAACCGCAACGCCGAAACCGAGCGATTCCTCCTCGGAAAAGATCGAGAACTTCATCTCGATCGCGCAGAGCAAGCTCGGCTGTCCGTACGTTTCCGGCGCAAAGGGCCCGAACAAGTTCGACTGCTCCGGGTTCGTCTTCTGGTGTCTGAACCAGGCCGGCGTGAAGCAGGGCTATATGACCAGCCGCGGCTGGCGCACCTGCTCGAAGTATCAGCGCATCACAAAGTGGGGCGACTTCAAGCGCGGCGACATCATGGTGTTCTCCGGCTCGTCGATGGCGACCGGCCACGTCGGCATCTACCTCGGCAACGGCAAGATGATCGACGCTTCCTCCGGCGCGGGCGAAGTTCGCATCACGTCGACGGTGCTTTCCGGCTCGTACTGGAAACAGCACTTTTTGATGGCCTACCGCATCTGGAGCTGAGGATTTCGCAGGAGCGTCCCGCAACGGAAAGGAAAGGGGGCTGTCGCAAAAGGCGTCAGACCATTTGCGGCAACTTGGAATTGTTTTAACTTGTATGTGGAAAAGGCGGAAAAATCCGCCTTTTCTCTGATTATATGCCGCAAATTATCCGCGTTTTCGCCCTCGGCATAGCGTCAGTATAGCCTTCGGGACGAAAACGCGAATTCTGACTGCCTTATCGACAGCCCCTTACAGTGCTCAAGGAGTTTTGAGACAACGCCTTGTTTATGATTCAGATTGGGCGTCGGATAGCGCTTTTCGCTCAAGCGCGAGCGCGTAAGCCTGTTTTTTCGGAATGTGCAGCCGTTCGGCAGCTGCCGCCGCGGCGTCCTTGACGGAAAGCGTTTCGAGCAGGACGTCCATGCACGCGTTCGGATCGACCGCGTCCGACGACGCAGACGGTTCGGGCAGAACGGCGATCACGCATTCGCCCTTCGGCTCCTCGGCAAACAGCTCGATCAGTTCGGAGAGGCGGCCGCGATAGACGGACTCGAATTTCTTGGTCAGCTCGCGCAGAACGGCGGCGCGGACGTCGCCCAGCCGGTCGCAGAGGTCCTGCAGCGAAGCGCGCACGCGATGCGGGCTTTCGTACAGCAGACACAGATGCGGCGTATTTGCGATCGTATCCAGGAGTTCCCTGCGCGGTTTTGTTTCGCGCGGGAGAAAGCCGAAAAAGCTGAACGGCTGCGGCGGAAGGCCGCTGAGCACGGCGGCGGTCAGCACCGCGGACGCGCCCGGAACGACCGTATACGGCAGACTGTTTTCCACACACGCCTGTGCCAGAATCGCGCCGGGATCGGACACGCCGGGCATGCCCGCGTCGGAAACGTACGCAAGCTCCTTTCCCTCCCGCAGCGCCGCGATGATCTCGACGCTGCGCATGCGTTCGTTGTGCGTATGGCAGCTGTACAGCGGTTTTTCGATTCCGAGATGGTTCATCAGCTGCGCCGTGCGGCGCGTATCCTCACAATAGACCGCATCGCAGGCGCGAAGCGTTTCGATCGCGCGGAGCGTGATATCCCCCAGATTTCCGATGGGCGTTGCAACCAGATACAGCATCAGCTTTGCCTCGTACGGAGGTTGTTCCCCGAGAACTTCACGATTGCGGTGCGCGAGCCGTCGAACAGGCGGGACGCAAGCCGCTCGCCGTAGGTTTCCACAAGGTCTTCCCGGGTCAGGTTGGAAACGACAATCGTCGGCAGATCGGCGGTATTCCGTTCGTTCAGCACACGGAACAGCGATTCGACGGTCACATTCGGGATCATCGGCTCGGTTCCGAGATCGTCGAGCACGAGCAGCGACACGTCCGTATAGCGGCGCATCGTTTCGGTATGCGATCCGATTCCATCCAAAGCGTCCTGCACGAACCGGTACGCCGTGACTTTCAGCGTGTCGATCCCGCGCTCGAGCGCGCCGTATGCGATCGCATTTGCAAAATAGGTTTTTCCGAGGCCGGGCGTGCCCAAAAAGATCAGGTTCGGCTTTTCGGGATGCGGAAGCGAAGCGACGTACTTTTCGCAATACGCCTTGCATCGAATGCCGAAGCTGCGCTGCGCATCCGTCGGATAGAGATCCGCACGGAACGCCGCAAACGTCTCCTTCGGGTTGATGCGCGCGCCTTCGGCAAGCGTCTGCTGCATCTGCTTCAGCGCACAGGCGCACAGTTTTTTCCGTCCCTCGCCCACCTCGCCGGTGTCCTTGCATTTGGGGCAGGAATAGATCGGATCGAGATAGTTTGCCGGCTGCCCCATCGCGATCAGAAGGTTCTTCCGCTCGGCGGAGATCGCCGCAATCCGGGACTGCGCCTGTGCGGCGGAGAGCTTTCCGGCCGCCATCGCAAGCACGACCTCTCCGCGCTCCTCCCGCAGGGACTTGAAGCGCGGGTTCTTTTTTTCGCATTCCGAAAGTCGCTGCTCCGAAAGCGCCGCGTTCTTTTGCCGGACGCCGCTGTAATATCGCTGCAATGTGCTGTTCATACGTCCTCGCTCAGGTCAACGATCATGTGCGCAATGTCCGCGTCGGTAATCGGCTGCTGTGCATACCCGTGCACGGCGCGGTTCTTCTTTTTGCCGTAAGAGACCGCCGGCACCTGCGCGCGCAGCGATTCTTCGGCTTGCTCCTTTGTACGGATTCCGTCCGCCGCCCAGCGCAGCAGCACCTTTTTCAGCGCGCCGAACGGGCGTTCCGCGGCCTTGCACGATTCGGCCGCCGCGAAGATCGCTTCGTCCTCGATTTCCTTTTCCCGCCGGAACATCGACATCTGCGCGACGTCGGTTCTGTTCGGCACTTCGACCTTGCCGAGCCGATCGAACACGGCCTGCGTAAACGCGCGGTCGTCGAGATTCTGCACGGACGCTTCCCGGATCGACGACGCCGTGGACAGGTTCCTGTCCCGCATCTGCATGAGCCGATCATTCAGGATCGCAAACGTCGGCGTGCCGACCTCGACGAGCTGCGGACAGACGGCCAGGATCGCTTCCTGATCGAAGCCCCATTCGTTCGTCCAGGTATCGTACAGGTCCATTTCGTCCTTCGTCGGCTTGCGATGCTTGTTCCAGCGCAGCAGAATTTCCGCCGCGCCATGCTTTTTCAGCTTGTAATTCTCCACATACGCCTGCGCCTGCGCTTCCGTCACGATGCCCTGCTCGTTCCACGTCTTTGCGACGGAACGGATGTAGTTGACGGAAACGCGCTTGCCGCGCAGATCGATGCAATGCGCGGTCAGTTCCAGCGCCGCCGCTTCCTCGAGCCCGTAGACCTCGATGCAGTCGTACATCGTGCGAAGCTCCCTAAGCTCCAGCTGCCGCGGCGCGAACAGCTCGTTCAGCGAGCGCACGAACGGGCGGTACTTGATATCCGTCGCGGTCGTCAGTGACGGCCGGTCCGAAAGCAGGTACTCGACGATCAGCGGATCGTCGCTTTCGATCCGTACAAGGCCCTTTGCCTGCCAATAGACGAACGCGCAGCGCACTTCGTTCTCGCTGAGGCCGAGCGCATCCTCGATCGGTTCCTCCTTCAGCGCTGCATGGTAGCACTGCATCAAACCGTACAGGTACACTTTTACAAACATGCCGTCCGCTTCGGGCATGTAAACCGTAAAGAACAAATTGTCGACGGGCGTCATCTCCCGCCTTGCCGCTTCCGGCGCAAATCGAACTGTCATGCGGTGATTATACCATACCGGGCGACGGTTTTCAACGGGTAATCCCATGCATCGGCTGCAATTCTTCACAAACGCTTCACTGGAAATCCGAAGGCGGATCGGTTATACTGTTCGTATGAAGCGCAAACGTGTCAAAACCAATTGGGCCGTCGTCGTACCGCTCGCCGCGGTGCTGTTCGTTCTCGTCTTTGTTCTGGCGCTGATGGTTCGCACGCTCGCAAAGACCGGGTATCGGATCCTCGACGTATCGCTGACCCCGCAGCCGACCGCTTCCCCGACCCCGGCGCCGACGCGGCTCGATCTGTATACGTATTACAACTTTGCCGAGACACAGCAGATTCCGGTCTTTGACCACCGGGAAAACCGCTTGATCGTGATGGATTTTGAAAAGTACATCATCGGCGTCGTCGGCGCGGAAATGCCGACCACGTATGCGCCGGAAGCGCTGAAGGCGCAGGCCGTCGCCGCCCGGACGTACGCGCTGCGGAAAATCCTGCGCGGACGCTGCGCTTCGCACCCGGAGGCTGCGATCTGCACGGACAGCAAATGCTGCCAGGCGTACATCAGCGACGAACGCATGAACGAGCGCTGGGGCGACGCCGCCGGCATGAAATACAATCTGCTCGCGGAAGCCGTGATGTCCACGGCGGGTGAAGTGCTGTGCTACAACGGCGAAGTCATTGACGCGATGTTCCATGCCTGTTCCGGCGGCATGACCGAAAATTCCGAGAACGTGTATTCGAACGCGCTGCCGTACCTGCGCGGTGTGGAAAGCCCCTACGAGGACCCGATGCGGACGCAGACGGTGACGGTCACCTTTGCGGAAGCGGTCGAGCGCATCAACGCGGTCTATCCGGAAGCGGGCGTGACCGAAGAAACGATCGGCGACGCGATCGAAATCCTTGCGGTATATCCGAGCGGTCGCGTCAAGACCGTCCGTCTCGGCAGGATCGAGATCGTCGGGAAAAAGCTGCGCACCGTGTTTGATCTCGAGAGCGCGATGTATACGATGGAAAAGACCGAGACCGGCTTTGTGTTCTCGGTCAAAGGATACGGCCACGGCGTGGGCATGAGTCAGAACGGCGCAAACGGGATGGCACAGCGCGGAGCGACCTATGAGGAGATTTTGAAACACTACTACACCGGCGTGACGATCGAACCGAACCTGAATCAGGCGAACCTGTCCGATCCGAACGGCGGACAATAAAACGAAAGGCGGCTGATCGGATGGAGATTTGGGAACCGCTCACGGAAACGGTCGGGCTGTTCCGCGCCCAACGGTACCCGATCCACGAGGATGCGCTGCGGCTTGCGGAGTTTGCGACAATCCGACAGGCGGATCGCGTGATCGACCTCGGCACCGGCAACGGTATTCTGGCGGTGTACGCAAAAGCGCTGCACGGCGGGGAGTATGTCGGCGTCGATACAGATGAAGGTGCGATTGCGCTTGCCCGAATGAGCACGGCGCGGAACCGGCAAACCATTGATTTTCGAGTGTTGGATGTTTCGGAAGCGCCGTCGGTCTTCGGGCACGGACGCTTTGACCGCGTGCTGATGAATCCGCCGTACTTTACCGATCCCGACGACGGCCCGCGCGCTTCGGCGCGGCATGCCGACGAGACGGCGCTTTCGGACTGGCTGCACGCCGCGTTTCTGCTGCTGAACAACGGCGGAACGGTCTCGCTCTGTTTCCCGGCCGATCAGCTCGGCCGCCTGTTCCGCGCGCTGGACCGGAACCGGTTCGCGCCGAAGCGAATGGATCTGCTCTGCACCGGCAACGCGGCGCGGCTTGTGCTGCTCGAAGCGAAAAAACTCGGCAAAAACGGCATGCGGATCACCGTTTCGATCAAACCGTAACACCCGATTCTGATTCGGAGGAATTATGAAACAACGAACGAAACTTCTGTGCCTGTGGCTCGGTCTCGTGCTGGCGCTGTCGGCCCTCGGATGCGTCTTCTCCGTGCCGACGCCGCAAATCGACCTTTGGACGGCGGAACCGCAGCAGATGACGCCTGCGCCGCTTGCGACGGTTCCCGTTTCCGACCCGTCGACCGCGAGCCCGACCCAAGCGCCGACGGCGGCGCCCGTTTCGGAGGACGGCGTTTACGACGGGAAGGACGACGTTGCGCTGTATCTGCACCTCTACGGGCATCTGCCCTCCAACTATATCACCAAGGCGGAGGCGGAATCGCTCGGCTGGAGCGGCGGATCGCTCGAGCGGTACGCGCCGGGCAAGTGCATCGGCGGCGACCGGTTTGGGAACTATGAAAAGCTGCTCCCGATCGCGTCGGGGCGTACCTATTGGGAATGCGATATCGACACGCTCGGCGCAAAGTCCCGCGGCGCAAAGCGGATCGTCTATTCCGGCGACGGCCTGATCTTCTACACGGACGACCACTACGAATCCTTTACGCAGCTATACGGAGGAAACTGAGATGCAGATCATTACATTGGACGGCGCGCGCATGACGGATCGCGATGAAGCGCACCGGTACCTTGCCGAAACGCTCCGGCTTCCGGCGTATTACGGACACAATCTCGACGCTCTGTACGACTGTCTGCAAACGCTCGGCCCGGATACGATCCTGATTCTGCGGCATCCGGACGCGATTTGCGACGCGCTCGGCGAATACGGCGACGGGCTGCTCCGCGTCTTTTCCGACGCTGCGGCCAACTCGTCGCTGCGCTTTTTCATCGACCCCGCCCTTTGAACCGCATAAAAGCAACATGCCCGGGGATGCGCTCCCCGGGCTGTTTCATAGCGATTCTTATTGATGGTAGGTGGCAAGGAAGTCCTTCAGTTCCTTTGCGGCAAGCTGCAGGTCCTCGATGCAGGGCAGGTAGATCAGGCGGAAATGGTCGGGATGCGGCCAATGGAAGCCGCCGCCGTGCGTGAACAGAATCTTCTTTTCGCGCAGAAAGTCGAGCACGAACCGCTCGTCGTCCGTGATGCCGAACCGCTCGATATCGAGCTTCGGGAACATATAGAACGCCGCCTTCGGCTTGACGACCGAAACGCCCGGAATGTCGTTGATCGCGCGATAGATAAACTCGCGCTGCTCATAGACGCGGCCGCCCGGCACCAGCAGTTCCTTTGTGGATTCCAGATTCGCAAGCGCAACCGGAATCAGCGACTGCGCGGGCACGT
Source organism: Clostridia bacterium (assembly GCA_017448545.1). Lineage (GTDB taxonomy): Bacteria > Bacillota > Clostridia > Christensenellales > CAG-138 > UBA3792. The sequence continues at coordinate 136,509 of JAFSLH010000001.1, read as the reverse complement.
TGGAGCAAAGGCGCATCGACGAAAGCAGGTTGATGCCCTCGATATACCCCTTGGCGCGGGATTTGTCGCCGCAAAGCGCCATCCAGCCGCAGCGGTATCCGGCGATCAGGTGCGATTTGCTGAGTCCGTTCAGCGAAACCGTCATCAGATCGGGCGCGAGCGACGCAAGCGCCGTATGGCTGCGCCCGTCCATGACGAGCCGGTCGTAAATTTCATCCGCAAACAGGATCAGATCGTGTTCCCGCGCAAGCCGGACGATGCCCTGCAGAATCTCGTCGGGATAGAGCGCGCCGGTCGGGTTATTCGGATTGATGACGACGATCGCCTTGGTCTTGTCGGAAATCTTCGACGCCATATCCCTAAGATCCGGGTTCCACTCGCTCTGCTCGTCGCAAAGGTAATGCACGGCCTTGCCGCCCGCAAGCGTGACGGAAGCCGTCCAAAGCGGGTAGTCCGGCGAAGGCACCAGCACTTCGTCTCCGTTGTTCAGAAGCGCCTGCATCGAAAGCTGAATCAGTTCCGAAACGCCGTTGCCCGTATAAATATCGTTGACGGTAACGTTCGGCAGGCCCTTAGACTGACAATAGGCGAGAATCGCTTCCCGCGCTTCCGGCAGGCCCTTGGAATCGGAATACCCCTCCGTATTCGGAAGGTTTTCGCTCATTTTCTCTAAGATTGCATCCGGCGCGCGGAAGCCGAACGGCGCCGGGTTGCCGATGTTCAGCCGAACGATCCGTTCGCCGTTCGCCATCATGCGGTTCGCTTCGTCCATGACCGGACCGCGGATATCGTAACAGACGTTATCCAGTTTTGTGGATTTTTCAAAGGTTCTCATGCTTCGATCTCCATTCCGTAATTGATAATATATTATCCCTTTTGGCCCGGTTTGTCAACCCCGAACCGCACATTCCGGCGCCTCACCGGTACGGCAGATACTCCATGAATTTCCGCACCGCGGCGGAAACGTCCTTGCGGCTGCGGAACGTCAGGCCGATCCGCCGGATCGCCGGAACGTCCAGCTCGCGCACGGCGATCCGGTACGGCGCGCGCTTCAGGATTAGTTCCGGCACAATGCTGATGCCGAGACCCGCCTCCACCATCGACATGACCGCATAGTCGTCCCACGTCGTGAAGTGAACGTTCGGCTGCAGACGGTTGCGCTCGAAAATCTCCGAAACCTCCGCCTTTGCGCCCTTTTCGAGCAGCATGAACGGCTCGTCGCACAGCGCGGACAGCGGCACGCGGTCGAATGCGGTCAGCGGATGCGCTTCCGGCAGAATCGCGACCAGCCGATCCTGCTCCAGAAAGATTTCCTCGAGTTCCGGGCTCGTCGGCAGCCGGTTGAAGCCGCAGTCCACCGTCCCGGACAGCACCCAGTCCTCGATTTCCGTATAATCGCCGAGCAGGATTTCGTAGCCGATGTTCGGGTAGTCCTTCTGAAACTCGCGGATGATGTTCGGCAGCCAATAGGTCGCTGCGCTCGAAAACGTTCCGATCCGGATCAGGCCGGACTGCAGCCCGTTCAGCGAGTCGATCTCCATCTGCAGCTTCTCCGCTTCCTCCAGAAGGCGGTTCACGCGCGGCAGCAGCACCGTTCCGTCCGACGTCAGCCGAACGCCGCTTTTGCTGCGTTCCAAAAGGCTCAGCCGCCAGTCGGATTCCAGCTCCGCGATCATGCGGCTCACGCCGGATTGCGTGTAATTCATTCGCTCTGCGGCGCGGGTAAAGCTCCCCGCCTCCGCCGCGATCTTGAACGCGCGGTATTTTTGCAGCCCGTCATCCATTGCGCTCCCCTCCCTATCCATTCCATATTATCATGTATTTCATGCGAAATATTCGCTTTTCTCATAGATGGCTCTATGATAATATATCTTCCAACCAAAAGCAAGAGAAATCGGAGCAAAAACGTATGGAACTGATCGTATTTATTCTGTATCTGGTCTTTATGATCGGGATCGGCGTCTACTTCTTCCTGCGGACGAAAAACGGCGGTGAGAAGATGTACTTCCTCGGCGGCCGGAAAATGGGCCCCTGGGTGACCGCGCTTTCGGCCGGTGCGTCGGACATGAGCGCATGGGTTCTGATGGGCATGCCTGCCGCGATCTTCGCAAAGGGTCTCGGGCAGATCTGGATTCCGGTCGGGCTGCTGCTCGGCTATACGCTGAGCTGGATCGCGGAAGCGCCGCGCCTGCGCAAGTTCAGCCTTGCGGCCAATGACTCGATCACGATTCCGCAGTACCTGACGAACCGCTTCCTTTCGAAGTCCAAGGTGCTGCAGGTGCTTTGCGCCGCCGTGTTCCTGTTCGCCTACACAATCTATGCGGCGTCGAGCATCAAGGCGTGCGGAACGCTGTTCCACACGGTCATCGGGATCGATCCGCAGATTGCGATGTACCTTGCCGCGGCGGTCATCATCGCCTATACGTTCTTCGGCGGGTTCTCGGCGGTTTGCTGGACGGACTTCTTCCAGGGGCTTCTGATGCTCGGCGCTTTGATGCTCGCCCCGATCTTCGCCCTCGGCGCAATTGATTTTTCGGTGACAACCGGGCAGACCGCGGCATACTGGAACGCGTTCGCGGACTGGAAGTCCGTCGTTTCCGGACTCGGCTGGGGTCTAGGTTATTTCGGAATGCCGCATATCATCATCCGTTTCCTGTCGCTGCGGTCGCAAAAAGACGTGAAGAAGTCGGCAGGCATCGGCATCGGCTGGACGCTTCTGATCCTCGGCTTCGCAACGGCGGTCGGCATTCTCGGCCGGATCCTGTTCAGTTCGGACGGCGCGGCTTCGGTCGATTCCTCGCTCGTCTTTATTGAGATGGTTCGGAAGCTGTTCCCCGCGATCGTTTCCGGCATCCTGCTTTCCGCGATCCTTGCCGCGTCGATGAGCACCGCGGACAGTCAGCTGCTTTCGGCTGCGTCCGCGCTGACGAGCGACGTGTACCGTCCGATCCTGCGGAAGAACAAGGCCGGCGACAAGGAAATGCAGTGGGTCGGCCGCGGCGTCGTTCTGCTGATCGCGGTTGCGGCGCTTGTGATCGCCAAAAGCCCCGGTTCCGGCTCGATTATGAGTCTTGTCGAAAACGCCTGGGGCATCTTCGGCGCAGCGTTCGGGCCCGTGATTCTGCTGAGCCTGTACTGGAAGCGGTTCACGTTCTCCGGCGCGGTGGCGGGCATCGTTGCGGGCGCTGCCGTGGATATTCTCTGGCTTGTGTTCCTGTCCTCGACCGGCATCTATGAGATCATCCCCGGCTTCCTTATGAGCGCGATCGTCGCCGTCGTTGTGACGCTGCTTTCGCCCAAGCCCTCGGCGGAAACGGAAGCGCTCTTTGACAGCGCCGTTTCGTACGAAGACTGAGTCCAAAAACTAAATCGGGAGACTGCCGTTTCGGACAGTCTCCCGTTTTTTGGAGTTCAGCGATAGCTGTGCACGCTGGGCAGGAAAGTGTTGACGCCGATATACGTGAAGATCACACACGCGAACCCGATCACGGCGAAGATGGCGGCGGCTTTCCCCCGCCAGCCGCGGCGAATCCGAAGATGCAGATAGGCCGCATAGACAAGCCACGTCACGAGCGACCAGACCTCCTTCTGATCCCACGACCAATAGCTGCCCCACGCGCGCTCGGCCCAGATCGCGCCGGTGATGATGCAGAACGTCAAAAACAAGAGACCGAGCGTTACGCTCCGGTAGCTGATGAGATCGAGTTTTTCCTTGTCGGGAACGTGCCGATCCCAGAAGCTGCCTTCCTGCGCGCGATCCCGCAGCAGAAACAGGATGGACAGCACGAACGCCACGCCGAACGAACCGTAGGCGATAATCGCCGTCGAAACGTGGAAGCCGAGCCAATTGCTCTGCAGCGCCGGCATCAGCTCGTTGACTTGCTTATTCTGCAGCGCGGCATAACCGATAATCAGAAAGACGATCGGTGCGGAAAACGCGCCCAAGACCGGGAAGCGGAACCGCAGCAGAAAAATCATACTGACGAGGCACAGGCCCCATGCGAACGCCGTCGCAAACTCGTACTGATTCGTGAGCGGCAGACGGCCCGCGCCGATCCCGCGGCACACGATGGCGACCGTGTGCAGCGCAAGCCCGGCGATCTGCAGGACGATCGCAATCTTCGCAACCGTCTCTTTTTTACTTGCGATATAAATGAAATACAGGATCATCGCCGCAAAGTACAGCGCCAGCACGGCAATGAACAGAATCTTTTCCAGTTGCAGCATGATATCCTCCTTATTGTCCGGCTTTGGCTTCGTCCGCCGCGCGCTGCAATTCCTCGCGCAGCATCGTCCGGCGCTTTGCGGAAACGCCCGAAACGGTCCACGTTCCGTCCTCTTCCAAGACTGCCCAAACGGTTTGCGGCAGCACATAGAACGCGAGCAGCAGGCCGATCAGCGTAACGAGACCGCCGATCAGCGCAAGCCAGGTGAACGAATCGCGTTTGATTTGCAACAGCGTATAGCTTTGCGGGTCGCTGAACTGCACGGTATAACCGTCGATCCGAATCGTTTCGTCCGCCTCGAGCACGTTCATGCCGATCAGCTCGCCGTTGTAATACACCGCGTACAAGTACGCCGGATGGTTCAGCAGTCCGCTCGCCGTCCGCGGCCCTTCACCGGGCACATAGACGTAGTCCGGGTAGAACGCGCTGAAGTAGATTACAAGCGCCGGCTGATCGGCGATCGGAAGAACCTCACCCGCGCAGACGACCTCGCTTTGCAGCGGTACGCCGTCCTTTTCGACCGAGATGCGCGCCGCCCAGCCCGTTGCGTTCTGATAGAACGACATGCCGAACAGCCGGCCCGGATGGTTTACCGAGATCGCTGCGCGCTGTTCCTCGCCCGTCGCGGCATTCTGCACGCGGATCTCCGCCGTGTACTGCTCGACCGTATCGTCTTCCCTTAGGCCGATCCGGAAATCGTCAATCGTCAGCATGAGGCCGGTTTCGTCGATCGGTTTCGTCTGTCCCGGCACGCCGTAGACGAAGTATTCTGCCTTGGTAAACTGTCCGAGGCCGAAACCGAGGATCAGCAGCAGAATCCCGACGTGGCAGACCCACGCGCCCCAGAGCCCGACCCGGTTCTTGCCGGAAAGCAGAACGGTGCGGTCCTCGACCGTGTGCTCCGACGGATTCGGCATCCCGAGCCGGCGAAACACGCTGCGCGGCTGTGCAATCCCCGCCGCCGCTGCATCCGGCTCGAGCCGTATCGCACGGGCCGGGTCGGCTGCGGATTTCGTCCGCTGCACAAGGCCCTTCAGGCGCAGCACGTTGCACAGCAGCAGATTTGCGCACAGAAACGCGGCGATCGCGATAAACCACCAGCTGTGAAACGCGTCGTTCAACTGCAGTGCGATAATCCAGGCAGCCGCGGTTTCTGAATACGCCGCCGCGTACCATTCAAACGTTTCGCCCTGTGGAAGGAAGCTTGCGCCCGCACACGCCGCGCACAGCAGCGCGAGCAGGATGATCGCAAACGTCATAGAGGACAGGAACTTCCAAATCTTTTTCAGCATAAAAACCCCTTGGAACAAAACGCGGCAAGAACCATTCCGTCCCTGCCGCGCAACCTGAAATCCGGCTTATTTCCCGAGCAGCGCCATACCTTCGGCAATCCTCGCTTCCGCGGTATCGAGACAGTAGTAGGCAAGCTCGGAATTGTGCGCGCCCTCCGCGTTCTCGACGTAGCAGAAGTCAAAGAACCACTGTGCTTCGCGATAGAGCTTCCGAACCGCATCCAGCGATTCCCCGTCCATCGTTCCCTCCGTTACCGCATCCGCAAGCGCATCGTTGAACGCTGCCAACTGATTGCCGACGGCGGTTTCGCGCTCCGTCACGCGCGCCTGCAGCCGATGCACCATCTCGACCATATCCGTGTCGCCGTGGCACTGTGCGCAGTTCGAGAGCAGCGTTTCGTTTTCGAGCGGGCTCTCGATCTTGTGGCTGTGGTATATCGTGCCGTCCTCCGCCTGCTCAATCGCCATGTGGCAGTCGGCGCAGTTCAGCATGGACGCATGCTTACCCAATAGGTACGTTTCGAACTCCGGATGCTGCGCCTTCAAAAGCTTTGCGCCGGTGCTCGCCTGCGTCCAGTCGGAGAAGCCCACCGTCCCGTCCGGCATTTCCATCGAATCGTAATAGGCTAAAATTGCATCCGGCGTCATGGATGCAACGTCGGAATACGGCATCATCGTTTCCTTGTCCGTCGGCGTGAAGTAGTACTCGATGTGGCACTGGCCGCAGGACAGCGTCGCCGCGTCGATCGAATCGGCCGCGCTGCCGAGCGCTTTCGTCACATACGAATGGGTGATCGTGATCTGGCCGGCGTTGCCTGCGTCGTTGCCGTGGCAGTTATAGCAGGAAACGTTCTCCTCCATCGACGCCATCACTTCGTTGAACGACATCGTATACGCCGAGACGCCGAGATCGTTGACGAGTTTTGTAAAGTTGGGCGTTTTGCAGGTCAGACAGTTCGCGTTTCCGTGCGGACGCTGCGTTTTTTCGACGTCTTCCAGCGTATATTCATGGCCGCGCGCGCTGCCGTAATCCTTGGCAAACCCGAATCCTTCGTAGATATTGACCAGATACGGGTCCTGTTCGAGATAATCGACCACATAGGAATTCTGATCGTTATCGCCCATCGTCGCCACGATATAGGGGTACAGCTTCGCCCAATCGGATGCGTTTACCGTGCCGTCCTTGCTCGTTGCCGCAGGCGCTTCGACCGTCTGATACCGGATGTCGGAGCGTGTCAGCGGGCCGATGGCGCTGCGATCCCGGAGATGGTACAGGATATCCTTACCGCCGATCACGCCGCAGAGAAACAGCACCGCAAGCGCAACGAGAACGCCTGCAATGATCAGTTTTGCCGCCTGGTTTCTTTTTTCCATGCAATCCCCTCCGATCCCTCAGGCCGACTTCGTTTCCGGCTCCTCCGCTTTCCGCGGAAGGATGACCTTCGCCGGGCATTTTTCCACGCACTTGCCGCACAGGATGCAGTTCTCGTAGCGAACGTGCGCGAGATTGTTTTCGACCGTGATCGCATCCGAACCGCACTGCTTTGCGCAGATGCCGCAGCCGATGCAGCCGGCCGTGCATACCTTCTTGACGAACGGGCCCTTATCGCGGTTCGAGCACTCCACACGCACGAACTTCGATTCCGGCACCAGCTCGATCAGGTTTTTCGGACACGCTTTGACGCAAAGACCGCAGCCGACGCACCGTGCCTCGTTGACCTTCGCCACGCCGTCCGTGACGGTGATCGCGTTCTGCGGACAGACCGCCGCGCACGAGCCGAGTCCGATGCAGCCGTAGTCGCATTCCGCAAGATTCATGCCGGACAGAACGGCCGCGCGGCAGTCCCGGATGCCGGTGTACGCGCCCTGGTTCTTCGTGACCGCGCAGGTGCCCCTGCACTTTACGAACGCGACCTTCCGCTCGACCGGTTCCGCGTTCGCGCCCATGATACCGCCGATCTTCGTCGCAACCGCTGCGCCGCCGACCGGACAAACGGTTACCGGCGCTTCCTCCGCAACAATGGCCGCCGCAGCCGCGTCGCAGCCGGCATAGCCGCACGCGCCGCAGTTGTTGCCGGGCAGACATTCGCGCACGGCAGCTTCGCGCTCATCCACATCGACGTGGAACTTCTTGCCCATAAAGACGAGCCCCGCGCCGACGATAATGCCGATCACCGTGATGACGATGGTAGTTGTCAGAATAATTTCCATCCCGCACCTCCGTCAAAACGCCAGGCCCGAAAAGCCCATGAACGCAATCGACATCAGGGCCGCAGAAACGAGGACGATCGGCGCGCCGCGCATCGGGGCGGGCAGGTCTTCTTCGCGGATCCGGCTGCGAATCGATGCAAGCAGCACGATCGCCAGCGTGAACCCGACTGCCGTACCGAACCCGGCCAGCACGCTTTCGATGAAGTTGTAGCCCTCCTGCACGTTGGTCAGCGCAACGCCGAGCACGGCGCAGTTGGTCGTGATCAGCGGCAGGAAGATGCCGAGCGATTTATAAACCGCGGGCGACTTCTTCTTCAGGAACATTTCCACGATCTGCACGAGCGCGGCAATGACCAGAATGAAGACGATCGTCTTCATGAAGTCGAGACCGAACGGCTTCAGGATGTAATCATACAGCAGGCTGGCGACCGCGGAAGCGATCGTCATGACGAAGATGACCGCGCCGCCGAGACTCGCCGAAGCCTTCATTTGCTTGGAAACGCCGAGGAACGAGCAGATGCCCAGGAACTGGTTCAGGACGACGTTGTTGATCAATGCGCCGCCGATCATAATCAGAATCAGGCTTTTCATTTTGCTTCCTCCTCCGCCTTCTCGCACGGAGTTGCGCACTTGGCGCAGCATCCGTCGCAGCCGGTGCTTTCGACAAGCTCCCGCTGCCGCGTTTTGATTCCGATCGCGTTCATGATCGCGATAAACAATGCGATGACGAGGAACGCTCCCGGCGGTTGAATGAAGATGCCGATCGGCTCCACTTCAAACGGGAGATATTGCAGGAAGTTGAACCCGAACGCAGAGCCGCTTCCGAGCACCTCACGCAGCAGGCCCGCGAGCGTCAGCGCGATCGTGAATCCGAGGCCCATGCCGATGCCGTCCATGACCGCGAGGCCCGGCGTGTGCTTGTTCGCGTACGCTTCGGCGCGGCCGAGGATGATGCAGTTCACGACAATCAGCGGGATATAGATGCCGAGCGCCTTGTAAAGGCCGGGCAGATACGCTTCGATCAGCAGTTCCGTGACCGTGACGAGCGAAGCCACGATAACGATGTACGCCGGCAGCCGGACCTGATCCGGAATGACCTTGCGCAAAAGCGAGATCACGAAGTTCGAGAGGATCAGAACCGCCATTGTCGAGACGCCCATGCCGACGCCGTTCAGCGCCGTCGTCGAAACGGCCAGCGTCGGGCACATGCCCAGCATCAGGATCAGCGTCGGATTCTCTTTGATCACGCCGTTATAAATTCGTTCTGCATACCGGTTCATATCAGTTCCCTCCCTGCATCACGCTGCGGAAGAAATCCAACGCGGCGTTCGTGCCGTTCACGACCGCAGAGGACGTGATTGTTGCGCCCGAAATGGCGTCGATGCCGTTATCGCCGGCGCCGTTCAGAGCGAGCTGCTTCACCGCGCGATTCTTGAACTGGTCGATAAAGGCGGGCTCAGCTGCCTTGGAGCCCTTGCCGGGCGTTTCGTTGAGCTCGGTGAACGCGATGCTCGCAAGGCTGCCGTCCGGCTTGATGCCGACCGAGAATTTGATGTTCCCTTCGTAGCCGCCGCCGTTCGTCACGCTGATCACATAGCCGCAGATTTCGCCGCTCGCGTCGCGTCCGATCACGGCTTCGTGGATGTACGACCGGCCGAAGCTCGTTCCGTATACGCCGCCTTCCAGCGCCGCAATTGCATCCGCCGCATCCTTGTTCCCTTCAAACGTGACCGCTTCGGGGCAAACCGCACGGTACGATTCCGCATTGGCCGCGAGCTTCTGCTCCTCGATCGTGTCCTTCGTCATCGCGAACGCGCCGGAAAGCGCCACGCCCGCCAGCAGCGTAATCAGCGTCAGCGCGATCACGGGCTTCGGAATCTGCTGCCAGAACGGAACCTTCGGCACATGGTTTGCTTTTTTGATCGCCGCCTTGCGGTATGCATACGGCTTCGGGATGATGTAGGTATCGATCATCGGCGTGAACAGGTTCGCGATAATGATCGAATAGCTGAACGAGTCCGCGCTGTGGCCGAAGATGCGGAACAGCGCGCCGAGCACGCCGATCAGGCAGCCGTAGGTCAGCTGGCCGAGACGGCTGACCGGCGAAGTCGTATAGTCCGTCGCCATGAAGAACGCGCCCATGACGACGCCGCCGCCGCACAGATGCGCAAGCAGGAATTCGGGATCAAAACCCTGTCCGCCGAACAGGCCCATCATAACCGTGAAACCGGCCAGCACGGAGAAGCAGATTTCGCCGTGGATGATGTCGAGTCCCCAGAGGATCAGACCGCCGACCAGCAGCGCAAGCACGGAGCTGCCGATGACGCCGTTCGTCGTGCCGAGGAACATCTGCGTGATGTTGACGGTATAGCCCTGCGCGAGCAGCGCGACCGGCGTGGCGCTCGTGACGCAGTCCGCCGCCAGCGGGAACACGGTCATGGCGTTTCCGAAGGAAATCAGCAGGAAACAGCGCGCCGCAAGCGCCGGGTTCACAAAGTTCTTGCCGAGACCGCCGAACAGACACTTGACGACGATGATCGCAAACGCGGAACCGACGATCGGAATCCAGATCGGAACGCTCGGCGACAGCGACAGCGCGAGCATCATGCCGGTTACGGCGGCGGAACCGTCCGTAATCGAAAGCTTGCGCTTCGTGATCGCGCAGAAGATCCATTCGGAACCGATCGCGGAAACGATCGACGCGAGGATGATAAACAGTGCATGCAGACCGTATACGAGAACGCCGACGACTGCCGACGGAAGCAGCGCAAGCAGGACGGTATGCATGATGAACGAGGTCGTCCAGCGGTCGCGGAAATGCGGGCCGGAGGAAATATGCAACGCGTTTGTCATTTGTTCCCTCCCGCTGCTGCCGCACGCTTCCGTGCCATGATCTCCGCCTTGATCTGCTTGAACGTCTGCGTCAAAGGCCGTTTTGCCGGACAGATATAGGTGCAGGAACCGCACGCAACGCAGTCCAGACCGTACAGTTTCTTTTCGTACCGGTCATAGTCCCGGATCTCGGCGGCTTCCGCCATCATCTGCGGCATCAGACCGCTCGGGCAGACCGTCGTGCATCTGCCGCAATGCAAACACGCGGTCATTTGCCGTTCGGCGCGCTCGACGGCGTCCTCCGTCAGCGCAGTGATCGCATTGGTCGTTTTCGTCACGGGAACGTCGATCGAGCTGACCGAAACGCCCATCATCGGGCCGCCGGACAGGATCTTGACCGCTTCCTTTCCGTCTTTGAATCCGCCTGCTGCCTGAATCAACTCCGCAAAGCTCGTGCCGTCCCGCACGATGAAATTGCACGGGTTTGCAATCGCTTCGCCGGTCACGGTCAGCGGATGCCGGAACAGCGGCTCGCGATACAGAACGGCCTGCCGGATTGCGTACAGCGTTCCGACGTTGTCAACGATGCAGCCGACGTCGGCGGGCAGCTTCGTCACGGGATAGTCGATCCCGGCAATCGCCTTGATCAGGCTGCGCTCGCCGCCCTGCGGGTACTTGGTGCGCAGCGCCATGACGCGGATGCGGTCGTGCCCCTGCACGGCCTTTTCCATGGCAGCGATCGCTTCGGGCTTGTTCGACTCGATCGCTACGACGCCTTCCGCGTTCGGGAAAACTTTCAGAACGATCTCCATGCCCTCGATGATCTCGTCCGAATACGCGCGCATCAGCTGATCGTTGCAGGTGATGTACGGTTCGCACTCCGCGCCGTTCGCGATCAGGTACTTTACGCCGAGAGGCGTTTTCGGCATCAGCTTGACGTGCGTCGGGAAGCCCGCGCCGCCGAGCCCGATGATGCCAGCCGCCTTGACGCGCGCAATGATCTCCTCCACGGACAGCGCATCCGGATTGTCGCGCACGCTGTAATCGCTCGTCCCGGTATACAGCCCGTCGTTTTCGACCACGACGCATTCCTGCATCGCGCCGGAAATCGTGCGGCGCTTTTCAACCGCCTTAACCTTTCCGGAGCAGGAGCAGATCACATTCGCGGAAACAAAGCCGTCCGCTTCCGCGATGCACTGACCGACGGTCACCGTGTCTCCCTTCTTCACGATTGCCTTTGCAGGCTTTCCGATGTGCTGCGCAAGCGGAAAGACCATCTCTCCGACTGCGTTGTAAACGCGCAGCGGCATTTCCCGACTCAGAGACTTCCGCTCTCTCGGGTGTACGCCGCCGCGAAACGTGTCCTTCACCGTTCACTCCCCCCTTTTTTCTTGGTTCCGACGCAGCATGCCGCAAGGGCATACTGCACCATGTTGACCTATCATAACAGAGTGTAGCAGATTATAAAGCATTTGTAAAGGAAAAACGGCGATTCTGTAAAAAATAACCGAATAATCATACAAAAAAGCGAACCGTTCGGCCCGCTTTGTCCGGTGTATGCTGTTATTCCTGCAGCGCCTGCGCCATCCGCAGCCGCTTATAGACGCTGTCGCGCGCCATCAGTTCTTCGTGCGTTCCCATCTCGACGATCCGTTCGCCCTCGATCACCGCAATGCGGGTCGCGTTCCGCACCGTGGACAGCCGGTGCGCGATGATGATGCTCGTCCGGCCCACGCTGAGCGCATCGAGACTCGCCTGGATGCGCTGCTCGGTCACGCTGTCGAGCGCGCTCGTCGCTTCGTCGAGGATCAGGATCGGCGGATTTTTCAGGAACACACGCGCGATGCTGACGCGCTGCTTCTGGCCGCCGGACAGCCGCACGCCGCGCTCGCCGATATAGGTATCGTAGCCGTCGGGCATCTGCATGATCTCGTTATGGATTTCGGCGCGGATTGCCGCCTCCACGACTTCTTCGTCCGTCGCGTCCGGTCGGCCGTAGCGGATGTTCTCGCGCACCGTTCCGGCGAACATGAACACGTCCTGCTGGATGATCCCGATCGCGCGGTGCAGACTGTCCTGCGTGACCGCGCGCACGTCCAGCCCGTCGATGCTGACCGAGCCTTCCGTTACGTCATAAAACCGCGGCAAGAGGTGGCACAGCGTCGTTTTTCCGCCGCCGGACGGCCCGACCAGCGCGAGGCTTTCGCCCGGATGCACGGTAAGGTTGATATCGTGCAGCACTTCGCCGGAGGTCTGATACCGGAAGCTGACGTGGTCGAACCGCACTTCGCCCCGGACATTTTGGAGCTCCTTCGCGTCGTCCGCGTCCCGGATTTCCGGTTCCGTCCGCATGATTTCGAGGAACCGTTCGAACCCGGCCGAACCCTGCGTAAGCTGCTCCATGAAGTTCACCAGCTTTCGCAGCGGATTCAGAAACGCCGAAACGTAGAGCGTGAACGTAATCAGGTCGATATAGTCCATCCGGCCGAGCATGATCATTGCGCCGCCGACGCCGATCACAACGACCTGCAGCGCGCTCGTGGAGAACTCCATGCCGCTGTGGTAGCGGCCCATTGCGCGGTAGTATTCCTTTTTCGCGGTCTTGAAGATGCCGTTCGCCTCGTCGAACTTGCGGCCTTCCTCCTCCTCGTTCGCAAACGCCTTTGCCGTCCGCACGCCGCTGATGCCGCTTTCGATCGCCGCGTTGATCTCCGCCGTCTTCGCGCGCACGTCGATGCTCGCTTTCCGCATGGACGCGCGCTGCGCAAGCGTGAACCACATCAAAAGCGGAAGCAGGATCGTGATCACCAGCGCAAGCTCCCAACGGATCAGAAACATCAGAACGATCGCGCCGAGGATCGTCACCGAGCAGATCAGCAGGTTTTCCGGCCCGTGGTGCGCCAGTTCCGTAATGTCGAACAGGTCGTTCGTCACGCGGGACATCAGCGAACCGGTGCGGTTCTTGTCGAAGTACGAAAAGCTGAGACTCTCGATATGCGTAAAGACGTCCTTTCGCATATCGGCCTCGACCAGCACGCCCATGCCGTGGCCCAAGACGATGATGACATAATGCAGAAGGCCCTTTATGAGATAGGCGACGAGCAGAAACGCGATCACGCCGAAGAACAAACCGAATTGCCGCTCCGGCAAAAGCGTCTGCATCGCCCGCCGCGATACCATCGGAAAGACCAGGTCCACGACCGCCACGAGCGCCGCGCACAGCATGTCGATCGCAAACAGCTTCCGATGCGGTCCGAAGTAGGACGCAAACACCTGAATTCCGTTTTTGGAATAATCTTTTTTCATAGCAGCTCCATTCTGAACTCTGAACCGTAACGCCGGACAGGAAACACGCTTCCCCGCCGTCTTGGATTCAGTATATACATGCATCGACGCATTTGTCAAAATGATTTTGCAAAAAGGTGCAACCATTTTTCGGAAAATGCGGTATAATGAGTGAAAAGCAAAGAACAAACGGCAAATCGCCGGAAAGGAATCGTTATGAAAAAAGTATGGATTTTGATGCTTGCATCACTGCTTCTCGTTTGCGCCGTCGCCTGCAAAACGCAGACGGCCGAACAGCCGGACGACGCCGAGGAAGCGAACGATACGCCGACGGCTTTGGTCGGCGGCTGGACTGTCTCGGATTCCGCGGAAGTGACCGAAGCGCAGAAAGCGCTGCTCGATAAGGCGCTCACAGGTCTCGTCGGCGCGACGTATGAACCGATCGCTTACCTCGGATCGCAGCTCGTCGCCGGAACGAACCACTGCCTGCTGTGCAAGGTCACGCCGGTCGTCCCGGAACCCGAATCGCATTACGCGCTCGTGTTCCTCTATGAAGACTTCTCGGGCAACGTGCAGCTGATGAACGTTGCGGACGTGTCTCTCGTTCCCGGCGCGGAAGCCGACGGCGAACCGCTGGCCGGCGGCTGGCGCTTTACGGACGATCCCGCCGTCACCCCGGAGCTCAAGGAGGTGTTCGACCTCGCGCTGAACGGGCTTGTCGGCACAACGTATACGCCGATCGCGCATCTCGGAACGCAGGTCGTTGCCGGAACGAACCACTGCTTCCTCTGCCGGTGCGAAGCGGTCAGCCCCGAAGCCGCTGCATACTACACGCTCATGACCGTCTATCAGGACCTGAACGGCAACGCGGAACTGCTCGAAGTCAACCTCTTTGACTACGCCTCCTACTGCACCTACGGCGCATAATTCCCAAAAACAGGCTCGCTGCCGGAAACCCGGCAGCGAATTTTCATTTTTGGTATTGAGCGCGCACCCGCTCGCACACTGCATCCGCCGTAAAGCCGAGCGACTTTGCCGTCGTGACAAGTCCCGTAAGCGCGGGGCGCAGCGCTTCCTCGCGCAGCGCGCTCCGGTCGGGGGCCGACAGTGCGGCGACATAGCACCCGCTTCCGACGCGCGTTTCGATCAGCCCGTCCGCTTCGAGCGCGTCCCATGCGCCGCGCACGGTGATCACGCTGACGCCGATTTCGCGCGAAACGGTTCGGATCGGCGGAAGGGCTTCGCCCGCGCGCAGCGTACCCGCCAGAATCTGCGCGGCGATCTGCTCATAGATCTGCCGGTACGCGGGCACGTCGGTATTTGGGAGAACGGTGATGCGCATCATAGATCGACGCGCTCAAACCGCGCGATCGAGCATTTGCAGACGATCCATGTGCCGACCGCATAGACAGACGCGCCGACGCATGCGGCGGCGATCTGCGCAATCCACGCGCCCGTAAAAGTCGGAATGCAGTCGAGATACGTTTCGATCCAGCCGAACAGCGGAACGGCGTCCTGCGCCGCGCCCGCCGCGATGAACGCGCCTTCAAACACGACAATCCAGGCGAATACGGCGATCGTCGCCATCAGAAAATGCTTCGGCGCGCGATGCGGCGTTTTGTAATAAGCGGGCAGATAGATGGCGTTGAACACCAGGAACGTCACGAAAACGCCGAACAGCAGCGTCAGACAGGGGTCGCAGCCGGCCGGGTTCGCGATCGGGTACAGCAGCCGCCGAACCAGCAGCATCGCGAGCAGCAGCACGATCATGCCGAGCTGAATCAGCACGACGAACCGGACGCGCCCGCGCACCACGTCCGCTTTCGAGACCGGCAGCATTGCCGTAAACGTCAGGTCATTGTTCATTTGTGCCTGGGAAAAGACGTAGAAAACCGCGTTGCAACAGAAGAAACCGGCGACCGAATACGGATAGCTCGGAATCAGCAGCATCAGCACAAACAGATAAAACAGCGGCACCATCGGCACCATGCAGAGCCGAAACTCTTTAGCAAGCAGCTTCTTCATGCGCGTCCTCCTGTTCCGTATAGACCATAATCGATTCGAGATCCGCCGGGGCGGTCTTGCAGTCGGCAAATTGATCCGCATCCGCGGCGTGAATCAGTCCGGTGAACCCGAACGCATGCCGCTTGCACCCGATCAGGTACGGCTTCGCAGCGTCGAGCCGCTCCGGTTCGCCCGAAACGAGCAGGTATCCCGCCCGGAACGTATCGAGATCGGTCGAAGCGAGGATTTTGCCGTTCCTAATATATGTGATGAAATCGGCGCATTTTTCGAGGTCGGAAATGATGTGCGTCGAATAGAAAATGCTGCACGCGCCGTCCTCAATGACGCTTTGGAACACGTCGAGCAGTTCGTTGCGCGAAACGGGATCGAGCCCGCTGGTCGGCTCGTCGAGAATCAGCAGCTTTGCATGGTGCGACAGCGCGAGCGCGATTGCGAACTTCACGCGCATGCCCGCGGACAGCTCGGAAACCTTTTTCCGCTCGTCGAGCGAAAACAGCTGCAGATACCGACGGTACGCCGCGTCGTCCCATTCGTCGTAAAACTGCTTCGTCACCTCGGCGATCGCGCGCAGCTGCGACTTCTGATAACATTCGAACGCGCCGCTGACATAGCCGATCTTCTGCTTGCAGGCGCGCTCCTGCTCCGAAAACCGCAGGCCGTCGATGACGACTTCCCCGCCGTCGGCGTGCACAAGGTTCAGCATCGACTTCATGGTCGTCGATTTCCCCGCGCCGTTCCGTCCGATAAAGCCCATGATATAGCCGGACTCCAGCGAGAACGATACCCGATCCAGTGTGAATCCCGGATACCGTTTCTCTAAGTTTCTTACCTCCAGAAGCATCCGAATTCCTCCTTGATTGTGCTTACTTTATATGCACAATTATACACGCTTCGGCGCGCTTGTCAAGAGACGAACAGTGAAACAGGCGCAAAATCCGCATCGGGGAATTACACGCAAAGAACTTGCTATTTTGCCTGCGATATGGTACACTGTAGACGAAGGCAAATGCGTTTTTTTGCCGATCAATGATGATTTGAGGAGGAAGGTATCATGGGAAAGTTTGAAGTCAAACAGGTTAAAACCGGTTATAAGTTCAATTTGAAGGCCGGCAACGGCGAAGTCATTGCCGTCAGCGAAGTTTACAGCAGCGAGTCCACCTGCCTGAACGGCATCGAGAGCGTCCGCAAGAACGCGCCCGTTGCGCCCGTTGAGGATCAGACGGTCGAAAACTTCGAGCAGCTCAAGCACCCGAAGTTCGAAATGTATCTCGACAAGGCCGGCGAATATCGATTCCGCCTCAAGGCCAAGAACGGCGAAATCATCGCGACCGGCGAAAGCTACAAGGCCAAGTCCAGCTGCCTGAACGGCATCGAAAGCATCAAGCGCAACGCGCCCGAATCTCCGGTTATCAAGATCGAAGAATAATTCTCCCGCAACAACGTCGCCCGCCTCCGAACCTCGGAGACGGGCGATTTTTTAATCGAATGTTTTCAGAATGCGGTAGCCGGTTTCCGTCGCTTCGGCGACCTGCTCCGCATCGCGATCCAGCAGCGCATAGCACGGATCCGGCGCGCTGTACTGCACGCACGTTCCGCAGCTCGACGACAGCGCGCGCGGCACGGGCGCCATCTTCGCCGCAATCCCCTGCCGCGTCATGGCGCGGTGGGTCAAAAGCGCAGCCGCATGCGTATAGAACGTTGCGACGTAGTTCATTTGGCAAGCGACAGTTCGTAGTCGCCGTCGTCCGTTTCCCGGACGCGCACCGTGTATCCTGCCGAAGCGGCGAACCGCTGAATGTTTCCGACGGCCGTCATGTTATCGGCCAGCACGACCAGGCCCTTCGGCGTTTTTGCCTTGACCTCCCGCTGCACGGCAAGCACCGGCATCGGACAATTCAATCCGCGAACGTCCAACATGGTTTACACCCTCCTTTTTGTATGAAAGACCGAGACGAGAAGCAGGATTCCGAACCCCGCGAGCAGCATCCACAGCACCGGACCGGAACCGATGCCCTTGCCGGACGATGCGAGGCCGAAGTTATGCGAAACCGCAGCGCCGGCCAGAAAACCGAGCACCGTCAGCGCCGAGTCGCTGTTGCCTTCGCCGGCCAGCACAAGCTGCCGCAGCGGACAGCCGCCGAGCAGGACGCTGCCCCAGCCGACCATGACCATGCCGAGGAAGTTGAACCAGGCGTCGGTATGCGCAACGGGCTGTCCGGCAAAGCTGAATTTGGCGTTGCCGAGAATCAGCGCGCCGTCCTCGACCGCGACCTTGAACCCGCCGAGGATCCAGTTTCCGAGCAACACCGCAACGATAATCGCGGCAAAGCCGAGGATCAGGTGGAAATCCCTGAACAGAACGACGTCCCGGATACCGCCTGCCATACACAGGCGCGAACGTTGGCACAGCGCGCCGACAACGAGCGCGATCAGCAGCGCGATCCACCAGGCGGCCCGGAGTCCGCCGGGTTTGGTCGGATCGCCGGGCTCCGTCGCCGCAAACAGCTCCGTGACGAGCGAAAGCACGAAGAGAACCGCGAGCAGGATCGGGAAAACCAGGCCTTCTGCTTTGTTCTGCCGATAGGCGCGGCCGAGCGAGAAGCCGAGCTTCAGCGGGATCACGCCGATCAGAATGCCTACGATGAAGCCGAGCAGACCGACGAGCGCGTTCAGGTCGCCGCCGCCGATCCGGATGACCATGCGCAGCGGGCAGCCGAGGAACACCAGCGCGCCGATCATGACCAGCATGCCGACGATGAACCGCGTAATCGGCGACGATCCGCCCTGCGGTCTCCATTCTTTGGTCAGCATCGAAATCAGCATGGCGCCGAGCACGATGCCGACGATCTCCGGGCGGAAATACTGTACCGCGCCGGCTTCGTGGAAATGCAGCGCGCCGGCGATGTCGCGCTCGAAGCACGCGATACAGAACCCCATGTTCTTCGGGTTGCCGAGCGCGGTCAGCGCAACCGCAGCCGCACCGATCAAAAGGCCGGTCAGAATCACAAGCCAATGGGTTTTCCAAAAACCGGCTGTTTTCTTCTTCGTCTTGTCCACTTTTTTCAATCCTTTCCCGTTATCTGCTTGCAAGGATAACGATTCAGTGGTATAATAACATAAAAGGGCGTTATTTGCAAGAGAGGATTACGGATTTATGATACGGGAAATTTACCTGGACAACGCGGCGACCTCGTTCCCCAAGGCGGAAGGCGTTTCGGATGCGATGAAAGCGTATCTGGACACGGTCGGGGTCAACGTTGGGCGCGGCAGTTATGCGCGCTGCATGGATTCCGGGATGGCCGTGCTTTCCGTGCGGGAAGCGGTCGCTGCTGCGTTCGGCTGTACCGACGCGCGCCGCGTGATCTTCACGGCGGGCTGCACCGCCGCGCTGAACATGGCGATCAACGGTTTTGTCCGGGAGGGCGACACGGTTCTGATTTCCTCGATGGAACACAACGCCGTGATCCGGCCGCTGACCGCGCGCGGCTGCCGGTTGGTTCGGATTCCTTCGGACGACGATGGCTGTATGCGGCTCGATCGGCTGAACGCCGACTGGGACGCGGTGAAGCTCTGCGTCTGCACGCATGCGTCGAACGTATCCGGCACGATCCAGAGCATCGCGCCGCTTTCCGAGAACCTCCACGCGCACGGGATTCCGTTCGTGCTCGACGCGGCCCAGTCCGCCGGGCATCTGCCGATCGACATGGAGGCGCTGCACCTTGCCGCGCTTTGCATTCCGGCGCACAAAGGGCTCCGCGGGCCGCAGGGACTCGGGCTTTTGCTGCTTTCCGAAGCGTTTGCCGCGTCGCTCTCCCCCACGGTCTTCGGGGGAACCGGGTCGGTTTCGCACAGCGACCGGATGCCGCGGTTTTTGCCCGACCGGTTTGAACCGGGCACGCTGAACCTGCCGGGCGTCTACGGGCTCGGCGCGGCGATGCGCGCCTACGATCCTATTGCGGTACGACGGCACGAAACGGCGTTGACGGAACGGTTCCTTGCCGGGCTGCAGGGCGTGCCGCAGCTTCGGATTCTCGGTCCGCTGGAGCCGGAAAAGCGGGTCGGCGTCGTCTCCGTGGACTTTGCGTCCATCGATAATGCAGAGGCGTCCGCCCTGCTCGACAGCGAGTACCATATTCTGACGCGCTGCGGGCTGCATTGCGCGCCGGAAGCGCACAAGACGCTCGGCAGCTATCCGCAGGGCGCCGTTCGGTTCAGCTTCTCCCCTGCCACGACCGTGGATGAGATCGACGCGGCAATCCGCGCCGTGCGTGAAATCGCCGCGCGGTAAACCGTAACAGAAGGCGTTGTCTCAACATTCTTTCTCTTGCTGGCAGGGGCTGCTGATAAGGCAGGCAGAATTCGCGTTTTCGTCCCGAAGACTATACTGACGCTATGTCGAGGGCGAAAACGCGGATAATTTTCGGCAAATAATCAAAAGAATGTGCGAACTTGGCGCACATTCTTCCTACAAGTATTCTTTTCTTCAATCTGCCGAAAATGGTCTGACGCCTTTTGCAACAGCCCCGTTCGGATTACGCTTCGCCGCCCTCCCAGCGCTGCTTTGCGCGGGCTTCGAGATCGAGCAGCGTCTTTTGCGGGTTCCTGACCTTCGCGAGGAAGATCATCGCCGCGATGATGTACGGCTTGAACGACGCCTGCTTGTACAGCGGATCGCGGTACCGATCGAACACGGACGCGGCGACCTCGCCGGCCTTGCAGGAAACGTCGGTGATGTCCGCCGGGAGGCAATGCAGATACAGCGCCTTGCCGTCCCTGGTCAGCTGCATCATTTCTTCCGTGCATTCCCAGTCCTTATGCTCGGCATTCTGCGCCAGCAGCCGCTTTTCGAGCGCCTTGATGCCCTCGAAATCGCCGTTGCCGTACAGTTCGGTGCGCTCCTCCATCGCCTTGAACGGCGCCCAGGACTTCGGATAGACGATATCCGCATCCTTGAACGCTTCCTTCATGTCGTGCGTGATCTTGAACTGCGCGCCGCTCTTTTTGCAGTTCTCCTCGGCGACCTTGACCACGTCGTCCATGATCTCGTACCCTTCCGGATAGGCGAGCGTCACGTCCATGCCGAACCGCGTGAACAGACCGGCGACGCCCTGCGGAACCGACAGCGGCTTGCCGTACGACGGGCTGTAGGCCCACGTCATCGCGACCTTCTTGCCCTTCAGATTCTTGATTGCTTCGTCGAGATCGTCGCTGCCGCCGAGCGAATGGATGCAGTGCAGCATGTCCGCCATGCACTGCGTCGGGTGGTCGATATCGCACTGGAGGTTGACCAGCGTCGGCTTCTGCTCGAGCACGCCGGCCTTGTTGCCCTCGGTCACGGCGTTGACGACGTTGTGCATATAGGTATTGCCCTTGCCGATGTACATATCGTCGCGGATGCCGATGACGTCCGCCATGAACGAAATCATGTTGGCGGTTTCGCGGACGGTTTCGCCGTGCGCGATCTGGCTCTTGCCCTCGTCGAGGTCCTGCACTTCGAGGCCGAGCAGGTTGCAAGCCGACGCAAACGAGAAGCGGGTGCGCGTCGAATTGTCGCGGAACAGCGAAATGCCGAGGCCGGAATCGAAAATCTTCGGGGAGATGTTGTTCTCCCGAAGATGACGCAGCGCGTCCGCCACGGTGAACACGGCGGCGATTTCATCGTCGGTCTTTTCCCAGGTCAGGAAAAAGTCGCCGTTGTACATGTTCTCAAAATGCAGTTTGTCCAGCTTGTCGGTATACTTTTTGACGTTGCTCATGGTGGCCCTCCTCAGTCGTTCGCAAATTTGGTCGTGGTCTTGCCGGCGCGGAACTCAGACGCGTCGATGCTCTTATCCGCCAGCAGGTAGTAATGCGGCGTCAGCGCATACACGGCGGCGCAGGTCACGAGGTCCTGCTTCCAGGTGATTTCGTTCGGCGCATGCGCCTGGGACTCGGCGCCGGGGCCGAAGCCGACGCACGGGATGCCGTAACGGCCCTGGATCGAAACGCCGTTCGTGGAGAACGTCCACTTGTCGATCAGCGGGCGGTGACGCAGGTGCATCGCCGTCTCGGAACCGATGCGCTCCTCGCCGAACAACGCTTTGTGCGCCTGGTACAGCGCCTGTACATGCGCGGCGCTTTCCTTGTTGATCCAGGTCGGGAAATAGCACTCCGTTTCGTACTTGAGGCCGGTCCATGCGGGCCGGTCGTAGAGATACATCGAGACCTTGACGTCGTCGCCGTACTTTTTGCAGGCGGGCAGGTTGCGAATCTCCTCGAGGCAGGAATCCCACGTTTCGCCCGCAGTCATCCGGCGATCCAGCGAGACCGCGCAGGAATCCGCGACCGCGCAGCGCGACGGGGACGTATAGAAAATCTGCGAGCAGGTGATCGTGCCTCTGCCGAGGAAGCGCGCGTCCTCGTAATGCTCCGGGTTGTATTCCGGTTCGAGCATCTTGACAAGGCCCTTGATCTCGTCCGCTTCGCCGCAGCCGTTTTCGTTCAGCGCACGGACTTCGCGCAGGATATCCGCCATCTTGTAAATCGCGTTGTCGCCGCGCTCCGGTGCGGAGCCGTGGCAGGAAACGCCGCGCACGTCGACGCGGATTTCCATTCTGCCGCGATGGCCGCGATAGATACCGCCGTCCGTCGGCTCGGTCGAAACGACGAACTCCGGCGTCACGCCGTCCTCTTTGTGGATGTACTGCCAGCAAAGGCCGTCGCAGTCCTCTTCCTGCACCGTTGCGGTCACAAGGATTTTGTAGCCCTCCGGAATCAGGCCGAGGTCCTTCATGATCTTCGCGCCGTAGACCGCGCTGACCACGCCGCCCTCCTGATCGGAACCGCCGCGGCCGTAGATGATGTCGTCCGTCTCGTAGCCCTCGTACGGATTATGCTCCCAGTTCTGGAGATTGCCGATGCCGACCGTGTCGATATGCCCGTCGAACGCGATGATCTTGTCGCCGGTTCCCATCCAGCCGAGCGCGTTTCCTTCCGGATCGATTTCCGCTTTGTCAAACCCGAGCTTTTCCATCTCGGCAATCGTGCGGCGAATGACGCCTTCTTCCTCGCAGCTCTCGCTCGGAATCGCGATCAAATCGCGCAGGAATTTCGTCATGTCGGGTAAATAGGCCAGCGCCGCCTGTTTGATTTCCATTACATTCATAGCCGTGTTCCTTTCTGGATTTTGCATTACATCTCGTCGGAGGTCTTTGCGTCGATATAGGAATAGAGAGTATATTTGCTGATGCCGAAATACTTCGACACCTTGTCGCCGCTTCTTGTGACCAGGAATGCGCCCGCCTTGTTCAAAAAGCGAATTGCGCGAATCTTGTCGTCCTTGGTCATCATGGCTACCGGCTTGCCGATCTGCGCGGCCGCCTGCTCAATGAGATCGTCGAGCAAATCGTTGACCGAGATCGGAATCCGCTCCGGGGACGTTGCGTCGATCTTGTGGTTCAGGATCGAGTCGATCGCACGCTCCGCCATCAAAAGCTCGGTGATGTCATAGTTGATCGAAAAGACGCCGTCGACGCCGCCCTCGTCGTTCCGGATATAGATCGTAGAGGATTTCAGGATGCGGCCGTCATGCGTTTTCAGAAGATATCCGGCTTCGTCCTGCAGCGTGGACGGATCCTCCGCCTGCAGCGCTTCGAGGACGATCCGGCTCGGCCCGTCTCCGATCTTGCGGTGCGAAACGTGGCCGTTTTCGATTGCGACAACCGTATGATCGGGATCGCCGCTGCGAAGATCGTGCACGACGATTTCACAGTTGCTCCCGAACTGCTGGGCGAGCGCGCTCGCCAGGCGGGTGTAAAAATTCAAATCCATACACGACCCCCGTTTGTATCATTCTACCTATATTATAGAGACAATGGCGCGGTCTGACAAGGGGGTAATCCAAAATTATTTTTGTAAACGAAAAGATTTTTAGTTTTCGGGAAACACTTGCATTTATGTCCCGATTCGGGTACAATAACGCCATCAAGAGAAAGGAGAATCACCATGGAAGAAGAACGGGATCTTGTCACGTTCGTTGACGAAGACGGAAACGAATTTGATCTGGAAGTCATCGACTATTTCATGCACAAGGATAAAGAGTACGGCGTTCTGATCGATCCGGAACTCCCCGACGATGCAGAGGAATTTGAAGTCTGCATTATGGAGATCGTGCAGCACGAGGAAGAAGACCTGGAGGAGTTCCTCCCTGTCGAAGACCTCGACCTGCAGGCGGAGCTTTTGGAAGTTGCGCAGCAGCGCATGGAATCCTGGGACGAAGAAGACGAAGAAGAATAATCGGCAAAAAGGAGCGCGTTTTTCGGCGCTCCTTTGTTGTCTGCGGAGAAACGATCCGTCGGAGGGAAAGCATGCTGGAATATCGCATCACGGAAAAAGCGCCGTTTACGATCGTCGGCGTCAAAAGACGGTTTCAGACCGAAACGAGCTATCGGGAAATCCCGAAGTTCTGGGACGAATGGCTGGCGCAGGGCGAACAGCGCCCGATCATGGGAACGTTCGGCGTTTGCCTCGATGTGGAAGGACAGGGCTTTGATTACTGGATCGCCGACCTGTATTTCCCGTGGGAGACGATCCCGGAAGGCTGTGAAACGAGAGTGATTCCCGCCGGCATCTGGGCCGAGTTCCCCTGCACGATGGATACCCTGCAGGACACCAACAGCCGAATCTGGTCCGAATGGCTGCCCGAACTGAAAGGGTATTCGCTTGCGGGCGAATACGACGTCGAGGTCTATCTCCCGCCGGAGGACGGCTCGGGAGAGATGGCAATCTCCATCTGGGTTCCGCTGCAGAAAGACTGATTACAAGCATGAAGAAAGAGGATGTTCGGCAATCCGGGCATCCTCTTTTGCTTTCTGCTGTTTGGTTCAGCCGCGGCTGATGATCCGCAGCAGCATTGCCGCGTCCAGCGCGTCCACAACGCCGTCCCGGTTCACGTCGGCGCGGGCAAGCTGTTCCGCCGTCAGCGTCGTCACGCGAAGGTAATACTCCATGACCAGCTGCGCGTCATATCGCGTGATGCCGTTCACGCCGTCCACGTCTCCGATTTCCGGTTCGCTCGGCGCAGGCGTTTCCGTCGGCGTGGGGCTCGGCGAAGGGGATTCCTCCCCAGCAGGCGTCGGCGACGGGGTCGGAGACTCCTCCACGGGCGTCGGCGACGGGGTCGGAGACTCTTCAGGCGTCGGCGACGGGGTCGGGGGTTCTTCCGCAGGCGTCGGCGACGGCGTCGGAGATTCTTCCGCAGGCGTCGGCGACGGCGTCGGAGATTCTTCCGCAGGCGTCGGCGACGGGGTTGGGGATTCCTCCGCAGGCGTCGGCGACGGGGTTGGGGATTCCTCCGCAGGCGTCGGCGACGGGGTTGCCGTTGCCTCCGGCTCGGGGCCGGAATAGGTGAAGTCAAACGTTTTATTGCAGGGGATCAGCGTGCCGTTCGCGTCGTACAGATCCGCATTGCGATAATAGAATTTCAGAATTTCAACGTAGGTATAGCCCTTCTTGGCCATGACGCCGGCGCCGCGATGCGACAGACCGACGCGGTGGCCGCTGTTCGAACCGAACGCGATGACCCACGACTGCACGCCCGTGCGCACAACGAACTGCACCGAGCCGCCGGACATGCCGGTTTTCGACTTGAAATCCGAAAGGTCGAACGCTGCAGTCGCCTGCCGGTATTCGCCCGCCTTGGTTTTCACGTTCAGCTTGGCCGTGACCTGTGCCTGCGGGGCCAGCTCGGACGGCGCGCGCGACGTGCCCTCCGGATGGGACGGATCATTGACGCCGACCAGCGAAACGATGCTCTCCAGCGATTCGACTTCCTCGCCGAGCGCCGTCTCTGCCAGCGAAACAAAGTAGGCGCGCACCTTTTCCGACAAACCGGCCGGATCGGCGCCGTCAATCGTCAGCGATTTGCTTGACGAAGAACCCTCGAGATCGAACGGATCATAGCCGAAATAGTACGCGCCCTCGTTCTCGTTCGTGCCGCCCCAGTGCATGACCGGCGTGATGGCCTGTCCGCCGTTCGCCGTGCAGTAATACGTCTTAACGACCTTGCCCTGATACAGCAGCGTGTTTTCCCAGACGGCGTCGACGGCTGCGATCACCTTCGTATCCTTCGCCTTATAGCCGTAATAGAGCTGCGACTTGGTCGTATCGTAGACGTCGAAATCTTTCTTGGTGCGCGCTTCGACCTCAGCGAGCGCAAAGCCTTTGGCGCAGATCGCTTCGACCTTCAGAAGCTCCTCCGGTGAGGAATCGGTGACTTCGCCGGAAACGACGCCGTACAGGTATTCCCGGACCCCGACGACGTTCACGACGCGGAGCGTTCCGTCGTCGCTGTAAAACACGAGATCGCCGAGGTAAGTCAGTTTCGCGTTGTGGCCCTTGTTTGTCAGCGTCAGATTCGCTTCGTCGTTGCCCTGCGCGATCTCCTCTCCCTCCTCGTTCGTCACCGTGTTCCGCACGACGCGGACGGATTTGGTGCCGGCATACAGCGTGCCCTTTTCCGAATGGGACAGCGTAATCGTTCCGTTGCTGATCGACGCAGTCAGCGTGCCGCCGGTAAAACTCGTGTCGCCGACCGAGTACGAGCCGAGAACGGTTACGGCCACGCTTGACGCACCGTCCGTTCCCAAAAGAACGCGGACGGTGACCGGTTCCGTTTCCTCCTCTGCCCACGAATGGATCGTGAGCGGGAATGTCAGAATCAGCAGCAGCGCAAGCAGCAGCGCAATGCGTTTCTTCATAAAGCGTGCCCTCCCTCTTCGGAAAACTTCCCCTTTGTTATACCATATCCGGTCCGATCCCGGAAGCGTTCCCGGCAAGAGTTCCGAAAAATATCACAAATCGTCCGCATGGAATTCGAATTTGTCGAAATTCAGCGGTTGGAGAACCGGCGAATCACGGCTTCCGCCGCGTGCCAGCCGTCCACGGCAGCGCTCACAATGCCGCCGGCATACCCGGCGCCTTCGCCGACCGGATACAGATTTTTGCACGAAACCGACTGCCGATCTTCCCCGCGCAAAATGCGCAGCGGCGAGGACGTGCGGCTTTCCACGGCGGTCAGCACCGCGTCCGGCAGATCGTAGCCTTTCAGCTGCGTTCCGAACGAAACGAGTCCGTCGCGCACGCCCTGCGCCACAAACTCCGGCAGACAGTCCCAAAGGTTCGCCGGCGCGACGCCCGGCCGGTAGGACGGCCGAACGCTGCCGAACGACGTCGAGCCGCGCTGTCTGAGATAATCGCCGACCGTACAGGCAGGCGCGGTTCCGCCGCCGACGCGGAACGCATCCGCTTCCAATCGCTCCTGAAACAGCATCCCGTCGAGCGCGCCGGTTCCGAAGTCCTCCGGACCGACCTGCACCACGACGGCGGCGTTCGCGTTCTCGCCGTCGCGCGCGAAATCGCTCATGCCGTTCACGACAATCTGCCCTTTCCCGCTCGCGCTCGCAACGACGCGCCCGCCCGGGCACATGCAGAACGTATAGACGCCGCGCGCGCCGCTGCTGCCCGTCAAGCGGTATTCCGCCGCGCCGAGCCGCGGATGCGACGCAAACGCGCCGAACTGGCTTTGGTTGATCAGGATTTGCGGATGCTCGGCGCGTACGCCGACCGCAAACGCCTTCGGCGCCATCGCCACGCCGGACGCATGGAGCATCCGGAACGTATCGCGCGCGCCCTGTCCGATCGCGAGAATCAGCGCGCAGCAGGGAACGGTTTCCGTCTTCCCGGCGCCGTTGAGCGTAACGGATCGCAGTTCGCCGTCCTCGCTGTGAATACCGCAGAGGCAGGTTCCGAACCGCACTTCGCCGCCGAGCGATTCGATCTCCCGGCGCATCGTCCCGACGACGGTTCTGAGCCGGTCGGTCCCGATATGCGGCTTCGCGAGGTACGCAATCTCCTCCGGCGCGCCGCAGGCGATCAGCTGCGCGAGCACGTCGCCGATTCGGCGATCCTTGATCCGCGTCGTCAGCTTTCCGTCGGAAAACGTGCCTGCCCCGCCCTCGCCGAACGCAACGTTGCTTTCCGGATTCAGCGCACCGCCGTTCCAATAGGTTTCGACGTCCCGGATGCGCTGCTCGATCGGCTGTCCGCGCTCAATGACCAACGGCTGGTACCCGTTTTTGGCGAGCTGCCACGCGGCAAACAGGCCGCCCGGCCCCAGGCCGACCACGATCACCCTGCCGCGCATCGGCTCGCTGCCGGGCACGACCGGCGTTTCCTCCTCCGGTTCGAGCAGTTCCGCCTTGAGTTTTCGATCCTGCAGCAGCCGCCGGATCAGCTTGCGTTCCGCCGTAACTTCCGCATGCACAACGAAGCAGACGTCGCTTTTCTTGCGCGCGTCAATCGCCTGCCGGACGATACGGAGCTGCATCGGTTCCTCCTTCGGAACGCCCCAGCGTTTGCGGCAGACGGAAACGAACGCTTCGTCGGAAGCGTCCAGTTCTCTGCGGATATTTCGGATCAGGATTGTTTGTTTCATCTGCAAAACCGTGCAGGGAAGGCGCATGCCTTCCCTGCGAATGTGTCGTTATTCTTCCGCCGTTTCCGCTTCGGGCACTTCTTCGACCTTTTCAAGAAGCGTCACCGTGACGCCCGGCTCGACCAGCGCGACCGAAAGTTCCGAGATGCGATCGTCGAGGGACAGCGTCAGCGGCAGCGTATAGGTGCCGGCGTCGTAGCCGTTGAGGTCCAGCTTCGCTGTGACATACGCAGTCGAGAACTGCGTCAGTTTCTGCATCGTGCCGGTTACGCGCACAGTCGTTTCCGTCGGGAAATCCTTGCCGCGCAGCAGATTGTCGCCGAGCCCGCTGACCTGAATCGGAATCAGATAGGTTTCCGTTTCGATCTGCTCCGTGACGTTCAGCACAAGGGTCGCATTCTGCTCGCTGTCCCCGTCAATCGTGAGGCCGTTCGGCACGAGGATAGCGGTCTGGATTTCCGTTCCGTTCATCTCCGGCTGCGCCAGAATCGGTTCCGTGGAAACGGACGTCAGCGAACGCAGCGTCTCACGGTCGCCGTAGAGCGTTACGGTCTTCGGCGAGAGCGTATAGGTGTATTCATACCCGTCCTCGACCGTGATATCCGGAACGACCGGCACTTCGCGGTAGGCGCGGATTGTGATCGGTACGTCAATCGAATAGCTGTCGCCGCTTGCGTTATAAATATTGTCCAGTCCGACGTTGCTGCTGTTGTAGAAGCGGATCGGATAGACCGCGCTGTAATCGCCGGCAAGCGTTTCGGGATCGCTCGTCGGGAATGCGTCGAGGTCGATTGTGATGACGCCTTTGGCAATCTCGTTGACCAGCGACTTCATGCCCTTGACGGTGATCGTCAGCCGGTCCGGCGTCTCCACACGGAAACCCTCCGGCAGCGTGCCGGTATATTCGATCGAAACCGGGACGCCGCTGCGCGTCGAAACGCGCGCGATCTCCACGTTGACCGTGCTGTGTTCCACGGACGCGATTGTTCCGTAACCGGTACGGATCGTTGTATTGACCGTCAGCGGGAAGATCTTGGAGTCTTCATCCTCCGCCAGACTGATCGAGCTGTCGGCCAGATTGACGGTGCAGGTGATGCGGGACGCGTCAAGCTCGCTGTGCTTGCCGATCTGACAAAGCACGGTGACGTCCGTTTCGCCGATTTCGCGCGTGACCAGCGTCAGGCCCTTATCGGTGAGGGTGCTTTCCCCGGTCATCGTGATCGTCACGTCGCGCACGACCTTGGTATACTCGGGATTCTCGATGGTCAGAACGTAGCCCCAAAGCAGGAACGCGAACAGCAGGGAGATGATCTTGATCAGGATATTCTTCGTAAACAGATTCTTCAGAAAGGTTCCGACGATCTCCGAAAAACGTTTCTTATTTGCCACGGTTTCCGTCCTCCTTTCCTTTGCGTTCCGAATGAATCCGCGCCCACGGCAGGATCGAGCCCTTGTTGAGCAAAATGCCTTCCAGCACGCTCGACAGCGCTTTCTCATCGAGGTAGCGGATCAGCTTTCCTTCGCGCGCTACCGAGATCGCGCCGGTTTCCTCCGAAACGACGAGGACGATGCAGTCCGACGCCGCGGAGCAGCCGATCGCCGCGCGGTGCCGGGTGCCGAGCTCACGCGCGACCTTCGGGTCGTCGGACAGCGGCAACAGGCAGGCAGCAGCAACGACCGTCGTGTTCCGCACGACGACCGCGCCGTCGTGCAGCGGCGTTTTCGGCTCGAAGATATTCTCAATCAGCGCACCGGACAGCACCGCATCGAGCCGCGTTCCGGTTGCAGCGATATCCTCCAGACCGGTCTTTTGTTCAAACACAAGCAGCATGCCGACGCGCCGGCGGGAAAGCCGCAGAATCGTGCGCTGCAAATCCTGCACCATTGCCTGCCGCTCGATGTCGTCGGCCAGGATCTTCCGACCGATCCGCTTCGTTCCGCTGCCGAGCCGTTCGAGCACACGCCTTAGCTCCGGCGTGAACAGAATGAACAGAATCACGAAAATGGTACCGCTGGACAGAACGCCGTCCAGAACCCATGTGATCGTATTCAAGCCGAACAGTCGCCCGAGGATGGAGAGCACGAACAGCAGCCCGACGCCCTTCAAAACCTCGTTGGCGCGGGTCCCTTTCGTATAGCTTAACAGTTTGTAGACCAGGAACGCGATGATCAGCACGTCAAAAATGATGCTGACCAAGCCGCTTGGGTTCTTCAGAACGTTCGTAATCGTTCGGAAAATATCGAGGAATTCCGTCATCCCATTCGCCTCGCTTTTGTGTTGGCAATCCTAACTATGGTAGCGCATCCGATCCGAAAAGTTGTCACATCGGCTTGAACTTTTTCGGAACAAATTGTTAATTCTCGGTTTCCTTATCCGGATTCTCCCGGTACAGGACAAACTTCCGGCCGATGCATTGAATGATCTCGGCGTCCAGTTTTTCGGCCAGCGCCTGCGCCGCTTCGCGTGCGCTTAGATCGCTCGTCTCCAGCACGGAGAGCTTGATCAGTTCCCGCTTTTTCAGCGCGCCGTCCACGCCTTCGATCAGCGCGTCGCTGAGATTGTCTTTGCCGATCTGAAAGATCGCCGGAAGGGTATTCGCGAGCTTACGCCATTCGGCCCGTTCTTTTCCCGTCATATTGCCTCCTTACTCTGTAAAGGTAAAGTCCCATTCGCCCAGCACGATCGTATCGCCGTCCTTTGCGCCCATTTCGCGCAGCGCGGCGATGATGCCGGTCTTGATCAACAGCTGCTGGAACCGGCGCATCGAAGCCTCGTCGTCCGGATCGGTCGTGTCGAGCAGCCGATCCACGTCGCCGCCCTCGACGACAAACGCGCCGTCGTCGTCCCGATGCACGGTGAAGCCGGAAGCATCCCGTTCGAAGCGCAGTTCCGCTTCGTCGTACACGCGTACCGGCGGAAGCGCTTCGAGCCGCTCCACAACGCAGTCCAGCATCGCGTCGAACCCTTGCACCGTTGCGGCAGACACGCCGAATACGGGAATCCCCTCCGGCGCAAGCGCCGCGCGGATGCGTTCGAGGTTCTCCGCCGCGTCCGGCAGATCCATCTTGTTGCAGCAGACGATCTGCGGCAGCGCCGCCAGCGCTTCGGAGAAGCCGGCGAGCTCCGCATTGATCTTTTCGTAATCCTCCAGCGGGTCGCGCAATTCGCTGCCCGACGCATCGACGACGTGCAGCAAAAGTCTTGTCCGCTCGATGTGACGCAGAAAATCATGGCCGAGGCCCGCGCCTTCCGCCGCGCCCTCGATCAGGCCGGGGATATCCGCGAGCACGAACGTCCGGCCGTGCCGCTCCGCCACGCCGAGATTCGGCGTCAGCGTTGTGAAGTGGTAGGCGGCGATCTTCGGCCGCGCGCTCGTCAGCACCGACAGAATCGTACTCTTGCCGACCGACGGGAAGCCGATGATGCCGACGTCCGCGATCGTTTTCAGTTCCAGTTCAACCTGCCGTTCCTCGGTTCTGACGCCGTTTTGCGCGAACCGCGGCGATTGGTGCGTCGGCGTTGCAAACCGGGCGTTTCCTTTTCCGCCCCGTCCGCCGCGCAGAACGACGCGCTGCTTCCCCGCTTCGCTCATGTCCGCAAGGATGCTGCCGGTTTCCACGTCGCGCACGATCGTCCCGACCGGGACATGAATCAAGAGATCCTTTCCGTCCTTGCCGTGCTGCAGCTCGGCCCGTCCGTTCTCGCCGTTTTCCGCGCGGAAATGCGCGGCGCGCTTGAACGCCAACAGCGTCGTATCCTGCGGATCGGCCACGAAAACGACGCTGCCGCCCTTTCCGCCGTCGCCGCCGGAGGGTCCGCCCTTCGGCACATATTTTTCACGGTGGAACGCCGCGCAGCCGTCGCCGCCGTTCCCCGCCTTGATCCAAATCTTTGCTTTATCGATGAACTGCAAAGTCGCAAACCTCCTTCAGTGTGCAGACGTCGCACTTCGGCCGCTGCGCCGAGCAGACCTGCCGCCCGTGGTAGATCAGCCAATGATGCGCCTCCGACCACTTTTCCTCCGGGATATTCTCCATCAGCTGCTGCTCGGTTTTTTCGACGTCCTTTGCTTCGGCCAGTCCGATCCGGTTGGAAACGCGGAACACATGCGTGTCGACCGCAATCGCCGGAACGCCGAACGCAAACGCGAGCACGACGTTCGCGGTTTTCCGCCCGACGCCGGGCAGCGCCGTCAGCTCCTCGCGCGTCTTCGGGACTTCCCCGCCGTACCGTTCGCAGAGGATCCGGCTCATCGCCAGGATGTTCTGCCCCTTCGTGCGGAAAAAGCCGCAGCTGTGGATATACGGCTCGAGCGTTTCGTAATCGAGCGCCGCAAAATCGGCCGCCGTGTTGTACTTCTGATACAGCACGTCCGTCACCTTGTTGACCTGCTTATCGGTGCATTGCGCCGACAGCATCGTCGCTACCAGCAATTCAAACGGCGAGCGGAAATGCAGCGCCGGCTTCACGTCCGGGTACGCCTCGGACAGCCGCCGCAGCGCTTCGGTTCGGTTTTCGGCGGTCAGCATCATACGCGCACCGCCTCGATCGCATAGGTAGCGGCAACCGCGCCGTCCGCGCAGGCCGTAACGACCTGCCTGAGCGGCGTATTCCGCACGTCGCCCGCCGCGAACACGCCGGGAACGCTTGTTTCCATACGTTCGTTCGTTTCGATCGAACCGTCCCGCGCCAGCGCAACCTGTCCCGCAATGAGATCGGTGCGCGGTACAATGCCGATCGCGACAAACACGCCGTCGGTCTGAAGCTCCGAACATTCGCCGGTCGCCGTATTCTTCAGCCGGACGCCGGTCAGCCGTTCCGTGCCTAAGAACGCTTCGGGCACGCTGTTCCAGACAAACGTGATGTTCTCCGTCTGCAGCGCGGCGTTCGCCAAAACGGCGCTCGCGCGGAGACGATCCCGCCGATGGACGACGTAGACCTGCTTGCAGAGCCGGGAAAGATACAGCGCGTCGGAGATCGCCGTATCGCCGCCGCCGATCACGGTTGCCGTGCGGCCGCGATAGAACGCGCCGTCGCACGTTGCGCAGTAGGACACGCCTTTTCCGGTCAGTTCCCGTTCGCCCGGAACGCCGATCTGCCGCGGGCTCGCGCCCATGCACAGGATGACGGCCTTCGCCGCAAACGTTTCACCGGTCGAGAGCGTAATTTCCTTTTCGGACTCCGAAAGCCGGAGCGAAACGACGCCCGCATACTCCGGCGTTACGCCCGCCTTGGCCGCATGCTCTTCGAGCCGCGCCGCCAGCGCGTACCCGTCCGGCCCGTCCGGTGCGCCGGGGTAGTTTTCGATGCAGTGCGTTTTCACGATCTGTCCGCCGGGGAACAGCTCCTCGATCAGGCGAACCGAAGCGCCGCCCCTTGCGGCATACAGCGACGCCGCAAGGCCCGCCGGGCCGCCGCCGATAATTGCGATATCTGTCATTTGCGGGTCTCCTTTCCCGTTTACGTCGTCGGAACCAGGTACAGCAGCGGGTTCACATGGTAGAAGAACCCGCCGAACAGGGAATCGTTCAGGAACGTTTCCAGCCGCGGTACGACCGTCAGCAGCACCGGAACGAGCAGAAACAGCGTATAGACGAACAGCACGCCGTGCAGAAACCCGATTCCGCAGGAAAACACGCCGTCGTACCGGTTCATCACCGGGAAGCCCTCGAGCGAAACGTCGAACGTGCGCAGAATCCAGCCCATCAGAATTCGCAGGATCACGAACAGCACCAGCATGGACAGGATATTGATGACCACGTCGACGATCGTCTGGTTGAAGTAGTCGCCGAGCGTTGAAATCCCCTTCTCCGCATAGGCGAGGCGCCGGATGTTCTTCTGGACGGCGCTGCCCATCGGGATCGGCATCTCCGCCCTCTCGATCAGGTCGTTCAGCTCCTCGGCCGGGACGTCCGCCGCAACTGCGTGCACCTGCTCCACGTTCGTCGAGCTGACGTACTCATACCCTTCGAAGTAGTACAGCATGCCTTTATACAGGCGGTCGGAGTTCTTGATGACGCTCGACGCCGTCGGAATCAGCAGCAGCGCAAGCAGCAGCGCAAAGACGGTCACGCCGAAGTTGATCGCCGCATAGATCGTCCCGCGATAATACCCCGCCAGCACGCATAGGGCGAGGATAACCAGGATTGCAAGATCTACCATAGCCGCCCTCCCTACGAAACCGTCACGCGATACACGACGGTATCGGTGAACAGCAGAAACGATGCGTCACACGCAACCACGTCCGTCGGCGTATGCTCCAGTTCGATCTCGAGCTGGGATTTGCCGGCATACGTGAACTGTTCAAACGTGTCGGTCGTTACGACGCAGACACGGTTATCCTGCAAAAAGACCGATACGATCGGCGACGACATGAACTGCTGCAGCACCGTCGCCCAATCCTCGTCGGACTGCGACACCGTGAGCAGCCGGAACAGACGCTGCGGCTGCCCCTCCGCGGTCAGCGGCATCACGACAAAATACGCGCTCGAACCGTCGCCTGATTCCACACAGTCCGTGATGCGGCTGCCGTAGATATTGACACGCGCGCGCTCGGACGAAAAGCCGTTGTCGGTTCGATCGTACCGCACCAGGTCCTGCGTCCCGACCAGATACAGGCAGTGCTTCGTCAGCAAAACGTCCTCGATCGTCTGATTGTAGAACGACGCCGAATAGAACATCAGCGCGCCCTTGTCGTCGCAATTATAGACGCGGACGATCGATTCCTCCGAGAACTGGTTGACGTCCACGGTCGCGACCCACAGAAGCTCCTGCTTGTCCGACGCCTTCAAAAAACCGAACGCGGTCACTTCGCCGCCGGCGATCGGAATCGTCGCAATATCGTTGGACGTTGCGAGCGTATCGCTGCTCTGCGAACGCACCGTCGCGTCGACCAGCTGAATGCGCATATCGCCGTACGGATTGCGGAACAGCAGCGCGGCGTACCGGTTCCCGGCCCGCCCGGCCAGAATCGTATCGGATTCGTTCAGCACAAACGGCTGCTGCCCGTAAATCTGTGCGGTGTTTCCCGCGTACAAAAGACGGCTCGTGGACGTCATGTCGTACCCGTCCGCATCGACGAGCAGCGGCAGCTGTTCTACCGCCGTGGATTCGTTCGGATTGATTGAAACGTAAGCGTCCCCGGCATGGTAGAATACGATGCCGTCGTGGACGCGGTAATCCGCCTGCGGATCGATATCGGTCCGCTCGTACTTCAGGGATACCTCACGGTTGCTCAGGGTGATGACGATCGGAACCATTACGGCGAGCGCAACGATGGCCGCGGCAAACAACAGAAGCACTCTGCGCTTCAGCGTCCGGCCGAACAGCCGCACATCCTCGTCGCCGAGCTTCCGAAACCATGCCAGAAGGTTGTTCCAAACGTCTCTCACCGATGATCGGTCTCCCTCTCCGAAAACGCTTCAGCCGACTTTCGGCAGCCGCATCGTAAGCGCTTTTTCCAGAATCCGGAACGTGACCGGCGTCCCCGGCATCCGTTCCCCGTCCACTTCGATCCGTGAAACCGGATCGCACACAACCGCGCATTCACGCTCCTTGCGATACGTGATGTAGCGCGAACCGAGATGCTTGCCCT
Source organism: Clostridia bacterium (assembly GCA_017448545.1). Lineage (GTDB taxonomy): Bacteria > Bacillota > Clostridia > Christensenellales > CAG-138 > UBA3792. The sequence goes on along the minus strand of JAFSLH010000001.1, from coordinate 100,571 downwards.
TGATAAAGCGCGGCAGCACCGTCAGAACCCCGAAGAACCCGACGTCATGGATGATACAGATATCCAAAAGCCCGTCCGTCGGGTCGGCGTTCGGCGTGACTTCCATGCCGCCGCCGAAGAACCGGCCGTTTCCCGCCGCGATCAGCAGCACGTTCGCCTCGACCGTGCCGTCCGGGAACGTGATCGTCGAGCGGCGCAGCTTCATGCCGAACAGCGCTTTCAACAGCCCGCGGATATACGCCGTGCTGCCGTTCTTGCATTTCGGCTTGAACTCCTCGGTATAATCGAGCACGTCCACGTCGAACCCGAACCCGGCGACGTTGAAATACACCTGATCGTTCGCCATGCCCGCGTCCAGCGCGCGATCTTCGCCGCCGAGCAGAATCTCCGCCGCCGCTTCCACGTCCGTCGGAATCCCGAGCGCACGTGCAAAGTCGTTTCCCGTACCGCACGGAACGAGACCGAAAACGGCGTCGGTATGCACCAGGGGCAGCGCGGTTTCGCGCATGGTTCCGTCGCCGCCGACCGCAACGATCAGCCGGAACCCTTCCTCGTACGCCTTGCGGCTCAGCTCCGTCGCATGGCCGGGATAGGCGGTTTCATACACCGTCGGTTCCACGCCGCGCGCGCGCAAAAGTGCGACCAGCTGCTCCGCCGTGCTCTTTGCCCCGCCGCTTTGGGCCGTCGGGTTACAGATCAAACAAATTCGTTCCATACGCTCCCCACTGTACAGTATACTGATTGTATCTTACCATAGAAAACCGTTACGGTCAAGAATCCGCAGCGACGCAAATGCGACAATCCGGTGAAATTCTGTCGAAACGTCGGAGTTGTGTTCTGAACCGCGCCGTACAGCCCGACAAACGCAAAAAGGCGGCGCGGAAGGCTGTTTCCTTCCCGCCGCCATAGCGTATGGTCTTTATTTTTTCAGAATCCGCATCGCGTTCAGAACGGCGATCAGCATGACGCCGACGTCGCCGATCACGGCGATCCACATCCCGGCGATACCGAGCACGCCGAGCAGCATGAACAGCACCTTGACCGCGAGTGCGAACACGATGTTCTGGATCACGATCCGGCGCGTCGCCCTTGCGACGTCGAGCGCTTCGATCAGCTTTTTCGGCTCGTCGGTCATCAGCACGACGTCCGCCGCTTCGATCGCCGCATCGGATCCGAGCGCGCCCATCGCAACGCCGATATCCGCGCGCGCCAGCACGGGCGCATCGTTGATGCCGTCGCCGACAAACACGGTCTTCCCCTTGCTTTCGGCCTGAATCGCTTCGATCGTTTCCACCTTGTTCTGCGGCAGCAGATCGGCAAACGCCGCATCTACGCCGAGCGCGTCGGCGATCGGCTTGGCGCTTTCGGCCACGTCGCCGGTCAGCAGCACGGTCCGGATCCCGCGCGCCCGCAGCGCATCGATCGTTTCGCGGCTGTCGTCCTTCAGCCCGTCGGCAATCACGATGCAGCCGAGATACCGGCCGTCCCGCGCGACGTAAACCTTCGTTCCGGGCTCCGCCGCCGGTGTGAATTCGATTTCCTCCGCCAGCAGCAGCTTGTCGTTGCCGACGGCAACGGACGCGCCGCCGATCTCCGCGCGAATGCCTTGCCCGGAGATTTCCTCATACACGTCGCACGGCAGAAGCGGCTGATCGCAGGCGGCCAGGATCGAACGCGCGATCGGGTGGGTGGAAAGCTGCTCCGCCGCCGCGGCGACCTGCAGCATCTCCGCTTCGGAGACGCCGTTCGGCAAAACCTTCTGTACCGCAAACTCCCCGCGCGTCAGCGTTCCCGTCTTATCGAACGCGACCGCGGAAACGTTGTTCAGCGCTTCGAGGTAGTTGCTCCCCTTGATCAGAACGCCATGCTTCGACGCTGCGCCGACGCCGCCGAAGAACGTCAGCGGGACGGAGATCACGAGCGCGCAGGGGCACGAAATGACGAGGAACACAAAGCTCTTGTGAATCCATTCCGCCCAGTTTCCGGTAAACAGCGACGGGATCACGGCGACCAGGACGGCCAGCCCGACCACGATCGGCGTATAATACCGCGCGAACCGTGAAATGAACCGCTCGGACGGCGCTTTCCGGCTCGACGCATTCTCGACAAGATCGATGATCTTCGAAGCGGTCGATTCCGAATAGGACTTCGTCGTTTCGACCGTCAGCGCGCCGGACGTGTTGATGCAGCCGGACAGAACGGCGTCGCCCTCCCGCACCGTGCGCGGCACGGATTCGCCGGTCAGCGCCCGCGTATCGAGCGCGGATTTGCCTTCCACCACGACGCCGTCCAGCGGAATCCGCTCGCCGGGCTTGACCAGAATCCGGCTGCCGATCGGGACGTCCTCCAGATGCGCGGTTTCCCATACGCCGTCGTGCCAGACCGTCGCGCTGTCGGGCCGGATATCCATCAGGTCCGCAATCGAATCACGCGACCGGTCTACCGCAAAGTCCTCCAAGAGTTCGCCGAGCTGATACAGCAGCATGACCGCGACCGCTTCGGGAAACTCCTGCAGGCAGAACGCGCCGATGCTCGCCACCGACATCAAAAACGATTCCCCGAAAACGCGCCCGCGCAGCAGCCCCCTGACCGCGCCGATCACGACGTCGTAACCGATCACAAGGTATGCCGCCAGAAAGACCGGCAGCTGCCAGTACCACGCAAGCCCGAATCCGAGCCGCAGCACCAAACCGCAGCCGAGCAGCAGCGCCGCGACGGCCAGCCGGACGATCATGCGCTTTCGCTCGCCCGCCTCGTCTCCGCCGTGGTCGTGGTCATGGTCGCATCCCTCGCAGCCGTGGTCGTGGTGATGCCCGTGCTCATGGTCGTGGTGATGCGCATGGTCATGGTCGTGGCAGCACGCATGGTCATGTTCGTGATCGTGATGTTCGCAGGCGCAGCCTGCCGCTTCCTGCTTTTCGTGTTCGCTCATAATTGCCTCCCCGTTTCCGTCCGGTTCACTCATGCAGGTGTTCCAGGCCGATGTCGATGATCGCGCGAACGTGGCCGTCCGCCAGGGAATAGTACACGTTCTGCCCCTCGCGCCGGAACTTGACCAGATTCGAAAGCCGCAGCCCCTTCAACTGGTGCGAGACGGCGGACTTCGTCAGGTTCAGCAGCGCGGCAAGATCGCAGACGCAAAGCTCCTTCTGCTCCAGCGCGTGCAGGATCATCAGCCGCGTCGGATCGCCGAACAGCTTGAACAGGTCGGCGAGATCGAGATACTCGCCCTCGTCCAAAAGGCGCTCGCGCACTTCGCACACGACCGAATCGTGCACACATTCGTTTTCACATACCGGAATCGGATTCATACGGTTCTCCTGCGTTGTAATAGTTGAGCATTTGTTCAACAATTGCATTATAGGACGATTTCGCTGTCATGTCAAGCAAAAAGATCGTTTTTTGCAAAAAAGACCCGCAAACGGGCGTGTGCCGCTTGCGGGAGAGATGATAGATTTCTTCAATCCTCCAGCCGATAGCCGATCTTCGGGACAGAAACGATGTTGAGGCCGAGCACGCGGCGGATTTTGGCGACGTGCGTATCGACGGTGCGCGTTCCGCCGTAGTAGGCGTAGCCCCAGACCTCGGCCAGCAGTCGATCGCGCGAGAGCGTGCAGTTACGGAAGCGCAGAAAGACCGCGAGCAAATCGAATTCAAGCGGCTGCAGGTGGATCGGAACGCCGCTTTTCGTGACGCTCCGCGCCGAAAGATCGACATTGAGGTCCCGGTACGCAAACTGCTTTTGCGCTTTTCCGCTCCGTTCGAGCACCTTTTCGACGCGCGCCAACAACTCGAGCATTTCAAACGGCTTGACGATGGTATCCTCCGCACCGTCCCTTAATCCGTGCACGCGCGAGACGACGTCCGCCTTGGCCGTCAGAAAGATAACCGGAATCCCGAACGATTTCAGCGGACCGAGCATCGCAAAGCCGTCCGTGCCCGGCAGCATCACGTCCAGAAGCGCCAGATCGTAGCGGCAATCGGTATCCAACGAAGCGAGCGCCGCCGCGCCGTCCTCGAAAGCGGAATACGCATAGCCGGACAACTCCAGATTCAACAGCAGGATGTCCCGAATGTCGCGATCGTCCTCGACCACCAGAATACGGTTTTTCATCGTCCCCTCCCGTACGAAAAGATTCTTCCGCATTCAGCATAGCATTTCCGAAATGCATTTTTGCAACATAGTTGTAATTATTTGGCCGGGACGCAAAAGGCGTTGTCTCAAAACTCTTTAAGGTGCTATAAGGGGCTGTTGATAAGGCAGGCAGAATTCGCGTTTTCGTCCCGAAGGCTATACTGACGCTATGCCGAGGGCGAAAACGCGGATAGTTTTCGGCAAATAATCAAAAGAATGTGCGAACTTGGCGCACATTCTTCCTACCAGTATTCTTTTATCCGGTCTGCCGAAAACGGTCTGGCGCCTTTGCGACAGCCCCTTGGGATCGGTTTTGCTTATTTCTTCTCGTCGATGCGCTCGCGGATCTTGGCGGCCTTACCGCTGCGATCACGGAGGTAATAGAGCTTCGCTCTGCGGACGACGCCGTGACGAAGGACTTCGATGCGGCCGATGCGCGGGCTGTGGTACGGGAAGGTACGCTCGACGCCGATGCCGTAGGACATACGACGAACGGTGAAGGACTTGCGGATGCCGCCGCCCTGCATCTTGATGACGATGCCTTCGAAGTTCTGCAAACGCTCACGGTTGCCTTCGACGACCTTGACGAAAACGCGGACGGTATCGCCGATTTCCAGTTCGGGCAGATCGGTACGAAGCTGCTCTTTTTCGAGTTCACGAATGATGTCTGACATGTTTGATTTTCTCCTTTTGAATGTTTTTCACAGACGTTCACGGAGAAATCTCCGGCGGACCGCCCGATGTCGCAAGCGCAATTTTACCATACAATCCCGGAAAAAGCAAGCTGTATTTTCGGGATTTTGCCGATTTTTACGGTATTTTTCAAAAAACTTCCGGTATTATTTTCCGAACCTTCCGAGCAGAACGGGACGGTTCTGCTTCGTTTTCAGAAGCGCCTGCTCGTGCCGCCACTTTTGGATTTTTGCATGGTGCCCGTTTTGCAGCACCTCCGGGACTTCCATTCCGCGGAACACGGCCGGCCGCGTATACTGCGGATATTCGAGCAGCCCGTCGGAATGGGATTCGTCCGCCGCGCTGTCCTCGCTGCCGAGCACGCCCGGCACAAACCGCGCAACGCAGTCGACCAGCACCATCGCGGGCAGTTCGCCGCCGGTCAGCACGTAATCGCCGATCGAAAGCTCCTCGTCGATGATCGCGTTAACGCGCTCATCCACGCCCTCGTAGTGCCCGCAGACCAGAATGATCCGATCCAGTTCGGCCAGCTCCTTCGCCCTTTTCGTCGACAGCAGCTTGCCGCGCGGCGTCAGCAGAATGCGGTGGACGCGATTTTGGCCCTGCACCGCTTCCATGCAGTCGAAAATCGGCTGCGCCATCATGACCATGCCTGCGCCGCCGCCGAACGGGTAATCGTCGGTCTTGCGGTGCTTGTTGTCGGTATAATCGCGGATGTTGTGCGTGCGGACGGTCAAAAGCCCGCTCGCCTGCGCTCTGCCGAGAATGCTGGCGCCGAACACGCCGGAAAACATTTCGGGAAACAGCGTTAAAATATCAATCTGCAAAGAGACCGACCTCCTTCAGCACATCCGCGTCGAACACGATCCGCTGCTCTTCCACATTGACTTCGTGCAGCACGCGCTTTAAGGCCGGCACCAGAAGCCGCCCCTTTTCGATCTCGTACACGTCGTTTGCGCCGGTTTCGAACACGTCGGTCACGGTACCGAACGCATTTCCTTCCGTATCAAACGTTTTGCAGCCGATCAGGTCCGCGACAAAGTACGTGTCCTTCGGCAGCCTGACCGCATGCGCGCGATCGACGCACAGATACGCGCCGCGCAGCGCATTCGCCTGCTCCGGCGTTTCGTATCCCGCGATCTCGACGACGACGCTCGTCGGCGTAATGCCGGACACAGAAAGCTGCACGGGAAGGTATTCCCCGTGCAGTTCCAAAAATGCTTCGCAGAGGCCGCGGAAGCGCCGGCTGTCGTCGGTCGTCGGATTGACTTTGACGGCGCCGTGTACGCCATGCGGCCGGGCGATCTCCCCGATGCGGAAAAACGCGGTGCTCACAGAATATCGACCACGACGCGCTTTTCGTCGTTGATGGACGCAGCCTTGACGACTGTACGGATCGCGCGGGCGATCCGGCCGGACTTGCCGATCACCTTTCCGGCGTCGGAAGGATCGACGGAAAGCTCGATCACAACGCGATCGTCTTCTTCCCGCTTTTCGACCTTCACCGCTTCCGGATGATCGACAAGACTCTTTGCAATCATTTCGACCAGTTTATCCATTGCGGGCCCTCACGATCAATCGATCGCGCCGGCCTTCTTCAGCAAGCCGCGAACGGTATCGGTCGGCTGTGCGCCGTTCTTCATCCATTCCTTTGCACGGTCGTTGTCCACTTTCAGCTCCACCGGCTCGGCGATCGGATTGTAATACCCGATTTCCTCGACGAATGCGCCGTCACGCGGTGCGCGGGAGTCTGCTACAACGATACGATAGAACGGCTGCTTCTTCGCGCCCATTCTTCTGAGTCTGATTTTCAACATGGTTTGTTTCCTCCATTTATGTATTCTGATTTCTGTATTCGATAACGGCTTTGCCGTGATCTTCTGTTAAAACCCGAACGGGAGACCGCCGCGCTTTTTCAGTTTCTTGCCGAGCTTTCCCCCGGTCAGCTGCTTCATCAGCTTGCGGCTCTGTTCGAACTGGTTGATCAGCCGGTTCACGTCCTGAATCTGCGTGCCGCTGCCGCGCGCGATTCTGCGCCGCCGCGACGCATTGAGGATATCCGGGTTCTCGCGCTCTTTCGGCGTCATCGCCTGGATGATCGCCTTGGTACGCCCCATGGCCTTTTCGTCAACCTGCAGATTCTTCCCGCCCATACCGGGCAGCATGCCCATGATCTCCTCCATGGAGCCCATGTCCTTCATCTGCTCCATCTGGTCGAGGAAGTCCTCAAGCGTGAACGCATCCGAGCGCATTTTGCGCTCGAGCTCCTTGGCCTTTTTCTCGTCGAACGCCTTTTCCGCTTTTTCGATCAGCGTCAGCACGTCGCCCATACCGAGAATCCGGCTCGCCATCCGGTCGGGATGGAACGGCTCGAGATCGGTCATCTTTTCGCCGGTGCCGGCAAACTTGATCGGCTTGCCCGTCACCGCGCGCACCGACAGCGCCGCGCCGCCGCGCGTATCGCCGTCGAGCTTGGTGATGATCACGCCGGTCAGCGGAACGGTTTCGTCAAACGCCTTTGCCGCGTTCACCGCGTCCTGACCGGTCATCGCGTCGATCACGAGCAGGATTTCCGCCGGGTCGCATGCGTCGCGCACGCGCTGCAGCTCCTCCATCATATCGGAATCGATATGCAGACGGCCCGCGGTATCGACGATTACGACGTCATAGAACCGGGAACGCGCGAAGTCAATCGCTTCGACGACGGTCTGTTCCGGCTTCTGCGTTCCGCGCTCGAACACCGGCGCTTCGACCTTTGCGCCGACGACCTTGAGCTGGTCGATGGCGGCCGGACGGTAGATGTCGCAGGCGCACAGCATGACGGACTTGCCGTACTGCTTTTTGATCAGGGCGGCGAGCTTGCCGCACATCGTCGTTTTCCCGGCGCCCTGCAGACCCGCCATCAGGATCACGGACGGCTTTTTCGAACCGAACTCGAGTTTGGCGTTCGTGCTGCCCATCAGTTTCGTCAATTCTTCGTTGACGATCTTGATGATCATCTGCCCCGGCGTCAGGCTTTCGAGTACGTCGGCGCCGACCGCGCGGGCCTCGACCGTCTTGATAAAGTCCTTGACGACGCGGAAGTTGACGTCCGCTTCGAGCAGCGCGAGCTTGATCTCGCGCATGGCTTCACGAACCTCTTTTTCGGAGAGGCGTCCCTTGCCGGTCAGCTTTTTGAACACATTTTGCAGTTTTGCGGCAATGCCTTCAAATGCCATGTCAGTCCTCCCAAATCTCGGTCAGCGTCAGCAGAAACGCGTCGAATGCGTCGCGCTCCGCGGGCGCCAGCGATACGTCGTGAAACCGGCGCGCCATTGCGCCGACGATCGACCGCTGCTGCGCCGCTTTTTCGCACAGATGCAGCCGGTCTTCATACGAATGCAGGGTATGCTCCGCGCGAACCAGAAGGTCCCGCACGGCCTGCCGCGAAATTTCCTCCCGTTCGGCAATCTCGGCCAGAGAGCAATTTTCGTTCGCGTACTGATCGACGACGCTGCGCTGCCGATCCGTCAACAGCGCGCCGTACATATCCAGCAGCTTTCCGAGCTCAAAGATCCGATCCATACCTGCCCCTTGCTGTAAAGTATTTTTCCTTTACACCCTATTCATTATACGGGTCTTTCGCAAAATGTCAAGCAAAAAAGATTGATTTTTTCGGATTCTTTGCAAAAAACGGCGTAAAAATGCACCATTATCGCTCGCCGGAGTACAGGTTGACCGTCAGCTTGACGCTTTGACCGGTCGCCTGCCCGATCCCGAGGAACGATTCCCCGGCATACAGCCGCACGGGGCCCGCTTCCTGCCGCAGAAACGTTGTTTCCAGCCCGTTCAGCGCAGGCCGCTTCCGCTCCTCCCGCAAGTGAACCGCGGGCAGAAACGCGAGCGCGTCCTCGCAGGAAACCGGCGTTTCGGCAAGCGTTCCTTCCGCCTTGCGCACGGCGAGCTCCGAAAGCGACAGCGCGCGGTCGATTGTGAAGCTGCCGGACGCCGTCCGCAGCAGAAACGCCATATGCGCCGGAACGCCGAGCCGCTCCCCGAGATCCGCGCACAGCGTGCGGATGTAGGTTCCGCGCGAACAGCCGACGCGCAGCAGAAAGCGGTTCGGGCCGGTCTGCTCCGTGAGCTCGAGCCGGTCAATCACAATCTCACGCCGCTTTTCGGGAATCTCTTTTCCGGCCAGCGCAAGGTCGTACAGCTTCTTTCCGTTATACTTCAGCGCGGAATACTTCGGCGCAAGCTGCTCCTGTGTTCCCCGAAAAGCGGGCAGAACGGCCTGCAGCTGCTCCATCGAAACGACGGCGTCCGACGCGGCGATCACCGCGCCCTGCGCGTCCTGCGTATCCGTCGCTTTGCCGAACTTGATCTCGCACAGATATTCCTTTCGCTTATCGACCAGGTAATCGAACAGCCGGACGGCGCGGCCGACGCAAACCGGCAACACGCCGGCCGCTTCGGGATCCAACGTCCCGAGATGGCCGACGCGCTTCGTTTCATACAATCTTCGGATATCCACCACCACGTCGCTCGACGACATGGCCGGCGGTTTTAACACATTGATGATGCCTTCCATGCTTGAATCAACGCCGTCAATGCGGCAACAACCTTTTCCTTTGCGGCTTCCATCGGCCCTGCGAGCGAAAACCCGGCGGCCCGGGGATGCCCGCCGCCTCCGAACCGGATCGCCAAGGCGGTAACGTCTGCGCTGCGCTTAGCCCGCAGGCTTCCGCGGATCGTACCGTCCGCCGATTCCCGCAGCGTGCAGGCGACCTCGACGGTCTCGATATCGCGCAGATAATCGATCAGACCTTCACAATCCGCCTCGGTCGCGCCGCACGCATCCAAATCCTGTTGCGTGATGCAGGCGATCGCCGCGGTCTCGTCCTCCAAAAACTCCGCCGTGTCCAGCGTATGCGCGATCAGGCGCGCTTTCCGCAGCGGCATGGTCCGAAACAGGCGGCGGTTGATTTCGGGCAGGTCGATTCCGGCTTTGCACAGCTCGCCCGCGATCCGGAACGTGTCCGGCGTCGTGTTCGAATACGCAAAGTTGCCCGTGTCGGTCACGATCGCCGTGTACAAACATTCCGCGATCTCGACGGTGATCGGAACCTCCAGCGCTGCGAGCAGCCGGTAAATCAGCTCTGCGGTCGCGCCGGTCGACTCCACCCAGTCGCCGTCCTTTGATTCGCACGGGTTCGTCAAGTGATGGTCGATGCAGAAGCAGTACGGCGCGCGGTCCAGAACCGGCTCCAGCGCGTCTGCGCGGGAATGGCACGCGCAATCCACGTAAATCGCGGCTTCCGGCGCTTCCGACACGCTCGAAACGACCGTTTCGCTGCCTGTCAGATAGCTCAGATGCGGCGGAACCGGATCGACGCAAACGACCGTCGCGCGCTTTCCCATCGACAGAAGCGCAAGCCGGAAAGCAAGACAAGAGCCCAACGTATCGCCATCCGGCGACCGATGGGCTGCAAGCAGAAAATCATGATGCGATTCGACGAATCGCTTTGCCGCTTCGAGGTTCATGCTTCGGGTTCCTCGTCCGCTGCCGGCTTGTCCTTATGCAGCGAGCGAAGGACCTCCGAGATATGCACCGAGTACGCAATCGAATCGTCCCCGACAAACTTGATCTGCGGCACGCGCCGGATCGTCATGCGGCTGCCGACCTCATGCTGAATAAACCCGGCGGCGTGGTTCAGCGCGTCGACGGCGGCTTTCGCTGCCGCTTCGTCTTCGCCGTATACGGAAACATGCGCCTTGGCATACTTCAAATCCTGCGTGACTTCCATCGACGTAATCGAAGTCACCACGGGGATCCGCGGGTCCTTCATGTCGAAAATCACGGCGCTGACCGTCTTTTTGAGCTCCTCCGCAAGCCGCTCCATTCTGACCTTTGCCATTACCGCTGTACTTCCTCCATCGTATAGCATTCAATCACGTCGTCCACGAGGATATCGTTGAAGTTCTCGATCGAGATGCCGCACTCGTACCCGGCCACGACCTCTCTCGCGTCGTCCTTAAACCGCTTCAGCGAGCCGATCTTGCCGTCGTGCAGCACGATACCGCCGCGCACCACGCGAATCTGCGCGTTGCGGACGACCTTGCCTTCGTTGACATAAGCGCCTGCGATCGTACCGACGCCGGAGATGCGGAACGTTTCGCGCACGGTGCAGCGGCCGAGATCGACCTCCTGATACACCGGCTTGAACATGCCCTTCATTGCGTTCTCGACGTCCTCGATCGCATTGTAGATGACGCGATAGGTACGTACGTCGACGTGCTCCTTTTCCGCCGTGGCCCGCGCCGTGGAATCCGGCCGGACGTTGAAGCCGATGACGATTGCGTTCGACGCGGAAGCGAACATGATGTCGCTGCCGGTGATCGCGCCGACGCCGCTGTGGATGCAGCGCACGCGCACTTCGTCGTTCGACAGCTTTTCGAGCGCCTGCTTGACCGCCTCGACCGAACCGGTCACGTCGGCCTTGATGATCAGGTTCAGCGTCTTCAGATCGCCTTCCGCCATCTGACTGAACAGATCGTCCAGCGAAACCTTCTGCTGCTGCTTGATCTGCGCCGCCTTGAGCTTGTCGCGCCGCTCCTCGGCTACCTGCCGGTTGAGCTTATCGTCGTCTGCGGCAAACAGCATATCGCCCGCCGCCGGAACTTCGTTGAAACCGAGCACCTCGACCGGCGTGGACGGGCCCGCCGCGTTCACAACGCGGCCCTTGTCGTCCATCATTGCGCGGACGCGGCCGTACGCCGTACCGGCGACGATCGTATCGCCCTTATGCAGCGTACCGTTCTGCACCAGCACCGTTGCGACGGGGCCTCTCGCCTTGTCGAGCTCGGCCTCGATGATCGTGCCCTTGGCAAGACGGTCGGGGTTGGCCCGAAGTTCGAGAACATCCGCCTGCAGCAGTACCATTTCGAGGAGCTGATCCAGGTTGATCTGCTTTTTCGCCGAAACCGGGACGCAGATCGTATCGCCGCCCCATTCTTCGGACACGAGCCCGTGCTCGGTCAGCTGCTGCTTGACGCGCTCCGGGTCAGCCGTATCGCGGTCGATCTTGTTGATTGCGACGACGATCGGAACACCCGCCGCCTTCGCATGATTGATCGCCTCAATCGTCTGCGGCATGATGCCGTCGTCCGCCGCGACGACCAGAATAACGATATCCGTTACCTGCGCGCCGCGCGCACGCATCGCCGTGAACGCTTCGTGGCCCGGCGTATCGATAAACGTAATCTGACGGCCGTTCAGCGTAACGGTGTACGCGCCGATATGCTGCGTGATGCCGCCCGCTTCGCCCGCAGTAACGTGCGAATTGCGGATTGCGTCGAGCAGGGACGTCTTGCCGTGGTCGACGTGACCCATGATCGTAACGACCGGGGGACGCGGCTTGAGCTTCTCCTCGGGATCGGCGTCCTCCGCCGCCTCGAGCAGTGTTTCTTCCATCGTCTTAGCAACCTGCAGTTCGAGCGTGATGCCGAACTCTCCGGCGATCAGTTCGCAGGTGTCGAAGTCGATTTCCTGGTTGATGTTTGCGATGATGCCGAGCATCAGCAGTTTCTTCAGAATTTCATTCGCAGGCTTGCCGAGCTTTTCGGACAGATCCTTGACCGTGATCGAATCGCTGGTCAGCACGGCGTGCTCGATGACGATCGGCGCGGGCTTCGGCGCCTGCGTCTCCTGCGAGCCGCGGCGTACCTTGCGGCGATTGCCCATCTGCGTATCGTCTTCCCATCCGCGCGAGGACGGGCCGGCTTCCTTCTGGATCGTCTTCTTGTTCTTGGCTTTCTTATCCTGCGTATCGTAGTTCTTTTTCTTGTCCGTGCGGTTGCGCTCTGCCGAAGCGGGCGTATTGATCACGACCGCGCGCTGCGCAGACTGGCCTTGGGACGACTGATTCCGGCTGCCAGACGATTGATTCCGGTTGCCCGCGTTGTTCTGCGGACGGGCGTTTGCGCCGCGATCCTGCGGACGCGCGTCGCTGCGCTGGGGCCGATCCGAACGGGGCCGATCCCCTGCCGGGCGATCTTGTGCGGGCCGGTCGTTTGGCCGGGCGGCTGTCTGCGCCGGCGCTGCCGGCTTTGCCGGGCGTTCTTCGGGCACGGGCGCCGGTGCGGGCGCTTCCTCCGGCTGCGCTGCAGACGCTGCAGCATCAGACGCGGGTTCCTCCGCTCCGCCGACATGAACGGCAAGATCATCCTCGCTGGCCAGAATGGAAGCAAGGCGTTCGCGGCGCTCCTGTTCGAGCTTCGCGGCCTTTTCCGCTTCCTCGAGATCGATCAGCTTCCCTTCGTTGCGGCGCGCGGTATCCAGCAGCTTGGACAAAGCTGCCCGCGCGCCTTCCACCGACGTCATAATCAGCCGAAGTTCCTCTTTCAAATCTCTTGCGGTTTCCAGATAGTTTGCCATGTTAACACCCCCGGTTCAGTCTTGGGCAAGCAGCCCTTCAATCATCTTTTGAAATGCCTCGTCCGTAATCGCCATCACGATGCGCCCCGGTTTCCCGATGGCGTCCCCGACGGCGTCCGTCGTGCGAAGCGGTACGTTCCAATGTTCGCACAAGGCGGCGTACTGCGCCTTGGTCGCTTCCGATGCGCCGTTTTCCAGCAGCACGAGCCGCGCTTTGCCGGATTTGATCGCTTTCTCCGCGGCAAACGCGCCGCTCTGCGCCTTTCCGGCCTTCATGCAAAGCCCGATCGCGTTATACAGTCTGCTCTGCATGCTCGATCTCCTGCAGCAACGTTTCGCGCAAGGCGGGATCGATGCCGATCTCCAGCGCGCGCTCAAGCGCACGGGATTTCACGGCCTTTTCAAAGCACGCGCGCGACGGGCAAAGGTACGCCCCGCGTCCGTTGCGCTTGCCGGTGCGATCCGCGACCGCGCTCCCGTCCTCCGTTCGCACGATCCGCAGAAGCTCTGTTTTCGGGCGCATCTGCCGACACGCCACGCACATCCGCATCGGGATCTTCTTCAAAGCTTTATTCCTCCGCCGGCTGTTCTGCCGCTTCGTCCGCCTGCGACTGGCTCTTGATATCGATCTTCCAACCGGTCAGCTTGGCGGCCAGACGCGCGTTCTGTCCTTCCTTGCCGATCGCAAGTGAAAGCTGCGAATCCGGTACGATGACGCGCGCGGACTTTTCGTCCTCGTTGACATAGACCATCAGCACCTTCGCGGGGCTCAGCGCCTTTGCGATATAGACCGCGCTGTCGGCGTCCCACTCGATGATGTCGATCTTTTCGTTATACAGTTCATTCACGATGCGCTCCACGCGCTGACCGCGCTGACCGACGCATGCGCCGACGGCGTCGACCTGCGGATCGCTCGACCAGACGGAGACCTTCGTGCGGAAACCGGCTTCGCGCGCGATGGACTTGATCTGCACGACGCCGCTCATGATTTCCGGCACCTCCAGCTCGAACAGGCGTTTCACAAGGCCCGGATGCGTCCGCGAAACGACGACCTGCGGTCCCTTGTTGTCCTTCCGGACTTCCAGAACGTAGACCTTCAGGCGCTGGTTGTTCTCGTACGATTCGCCCGGAATCATCTCGCTCGCGTTCAGGATGCCGTCCGTCTTGCCCAGCTCGACATAGGCGTTGCCCTTTTCGATGCGCTGCACGATCGCCGTCAGAATCTCGTTCTCGGTTTCCTTGTATTCCTCATAAATGTTGCCGCGCTCGGCTTCGCGAATCCGCTGCACGACGACCTGCTTTGCCGTCTGCGCCGCGATCCGGCCGAAATCGCGCGTGAACGCTTCCTCTTCCAGAACGTCGCCGAGTTCATACAGCGCGTTGACCTTCTTTGCCTTGGTCAGCGAGATTTCCTGCGACGGATTTTCTACCTTTTCCACAACGGTTTTCGAAGCCCAGATATGGATTTCGCCGGTTTCGCCGCTGATCTCCGCACGGACGTTGCCGGTGGAATTGTAATTCCGCTTATAAGCCACGCAGAGCGCCGCTTCCACAGCGTTCAGCAAAACTTCTTTTTTGATGCCCCGTTCTTTTTCCAGCGCGTTCAACGCTTCGATAAAGTCAACATTCATGGTCTGATCTCCTTCGTGTTCCTATACTTAAAAGCGCAGATACGGACGTATCAAAGCGCAGTCCTTTTTGGCAAACGTGAGTTCTCTGCCCTGTTCGGTCGTGATCGTGAACGCATCCGCCGTGTACGCGGTCAGGACCCCGATCCACTCCTTTTTCTTCTCAAACGGCGCGTACAGTTTGACCTGCATCTCGGTGCCGACGCCGCGCGCATAATCGCGCTCCTTTTTCAGCGGGCGGTCGATGCCGATCGACGAAACGGAAAGCACATATTCCTGTTCGATCGGGTCGGCTTCGTCCAGCAGCGGATCGAGCGCGCGGGAAACAGCTTCGCAATCGTCGATCGTGACGCCGCCTTCCCTGTCGATATAAAACGTTAAAACCCAGTCGCCGTACTCCTTTTGGAATTCGACGTCGTACAGTTCGAACCCCATCGAGGCGACCACGGGCGCGGCAAGCTGCTCGCAAATTTCAGTCGTTTTCATCTTTCCTCTCAAAACGAAAGAGTGAGGCTCGCCCCACTCCTTCAAGTTCAACAATTCATCCAACAGACGCAGTATACCACATCCGTCGCCGAAAAGCAAGTATTATTTTTCCGCTGCAGGGGAATCCTGCTCGTTTTTTGCCCGGCCGAGGAACCGATCTACCTTTGCAAACAGCTTTTGTTCGTCCTCGGTGTATTCCCGGTCCTCCTGTTTGGCAAACATCTGCGTCCTTGCGTAATGCACAAGCGCGATATAGGACATCGCGGTCGAAACGGCGATCGCCACGAGGTTCCACGGCTCGATCCACGGCAGTGCGAAGCTCAGCAGCGTAAGAATCACGCCCGCGGTGAAAACGCCCGTTGCGCTCTTTCCGAACCAGTCCGCATACGCGACGCGGTGCCGTGTCAGCATCCATGCGCCGCCGATCAGCATCAGCAGCTCTTTCAGCACGACCAGCGCGATCAGAACGATATACGCCGCGGCATTCTCCTGCCGGAAGATTTTGCCGAGCAGGATGCAGGCCAGCGCGGTCACGCCCATCAGCTTATCCGCGATCGGATCGAGCATTTTTCCGACCGGGGTGATCCAGTGAAACGTTCGCGCCAAAAAACCGTCCAGCACGTCCGTCAGAAACGCGACGGCATAGATGCCGATCGGAAGCCAGAACGCGTAATCGCCGACGGAATTCGCGGGATTCGCCGCAACTTCCAGCGCCACAAAGAACTGCCACGCAAAGACGCCGGTCAGGACGATGCGCAAGGACGTCAGAATGTTCGGAATGTGCTTCATGATACGGTCAGATCCTCAACGTAGATCTCCCGCACCTCGTTCGGGTCGTCCTCCGGTTCCGGCTTCGGTTCCGGCTTCGCCGCATTCTTGGCCGCTTCGGCAGCGTCGCGCGCATCGAAGAACTTCGTTGCAACCTGCGGGAACAGCGCGTAGCTCAGCACGTCCTCTTCCTGCCGGATGCGATCCTTGATTTCTGCGCGGTACTTTTCGAGCTCCGGTTCGAGCAGGTCGGCGGGGCGGCAGGTAATGACCTCCGCGTCGCCGATCGCCTTGCGGCGGACTTCCTCGTTCACTTCGCCCGGCAGACGGCCGTATTCGCCGCGCAGCAGGCCCTTGGACTCCTTCGTGAAGCTCTTATACCGCCCCATCAGCACGTTCAGCACGGCCTGGGACCCGACGATCTGACTCGTCGGCGTGACCAGCGGCGGGTAGCCAAAGTCCTTGCGGACGCGCGGCACTTCCGCGAGCACGTCGTAATAGCGGTTCTCGGCGTTCGCCTGCTTCAGCTGGCTGATCAGGTTGGAAAGCATGCCGCCCGGAACCTGATACAGCAGCGTATTCGTATCGACGCGCAGCGACTTGTCGGAGATCAGGCCTTCCTTCTTCATGCGGTCAAACACGGTGCGGAAATGCTTTGCCGCTTCGGACAGCGCGTTAAGGTCCAGTCCGGTATCGCGCTCCTGTCCCTTCAGCGTCGCGACGAGCGGTTCGGTCGCGGGCTGCGACGTGCCGTTGCCGAACGGGGACAGCGCGGTATCGACGATGTCTACCCCGGCCTGCATTGCCATCAGGTACGTCATGTCGCCAGTGCCGGACGTGTTGTGCGTATGCAGATGGATCGGAACGTCCACTTCCGCCTTCAGCCGCTTGACGAGCGAATACGCGTCGTACGGGAGCAGCAGGTTCGCCATGTCCTTGATGCAGATCGTGTCGGCGCCCATTTGCACGAGCTCCTTGGCGAGCTTGACGAAATAATCCTCGCTGTGTACCGGGGACGTCGTATACGAAATCGCCGGTTCGCAGATGCCGCCGTACTTCTTCGTGTACTTGATCGCCGCTTCGAGATTGCGCGGATCATTCAGCGCGTCGAAGATGCGGATGACGTCGATGCCGTTCTCGATTGCCTTGCGGCAGAACTGCTCAACCACGTCGTCGGCATAATGCTTATAACCGAGGATATTCTGACCGCGGAACAGCATCTGCAGCTTCGTGTTCGGCAGATGCTTGCGCAGCGTGCGCAGACGCTCCCACGGGTCTTCGTTCAGGAAGCGGAGGCAGGAATCGAACGTTGCGCCGCCCCATACTTCGAGGGACCAATAGCCGATCGAATCGAGAATCTCGCAGGCGGGCAGCATGTCGGAAATCGGCATGCGCGTCGCCGCCAGAGACTGGTGCGAGTCACGCAGGATCGTATCGGTAATCATCAGTTTCGACATAATCTTTTCTCCTCCTTACCGGAACAGCGAGAGGAAAACGCCCGCCGCGATCGCAGAGCCGATAACGCCCGCAACGTTCGGGCCCATCGCATGCATCAGCAGGAAGTTCTTCGGGTTTTCCTTCTGCCCGACGACCTGGCTCACGCGCGCCGCCATCGGAACGGCCGAAACGCCTGCGGAACCGATCAGCGGGTTGATCTTCTTCTTCAGGAACAGGTTCATGAACTTGGCAAGCAGCACGCCGCCGGCCGTGCCGCCCATGAACGCGATCACGCCGAGGACGATGATCGCCAGCGTCGTCCAGTTGATGAACGTATCCGCCGTCGCGGTCGCGCCGACGCAGACGCCGAGGAAGATCGTCACGATGTTGCACAGTTCGTTCTGCACGGTCTTCGAGAGACGCTCGGTCACGCCGCACTCGCGGAACAGGTTGCCGAGCATCAGGCAGCCGACGAGCGGCGCCGCCGACGGAACGAGCAGCGAAACGAAGATCGTGACGACGATCGGGAACAGAATCTTTTCCGCCTGCGAAACCGGGCGAAGCTGCTCCATGACGATCATACGCTCCTGCTTGGTGGTCAGCGCCTTCATGATCGGCGGCTGAATCACCGGAACGAGCGCCATGTACGAATACGCAGCAACCGCGATCGGGCCGAGGAACGCCGGGGCCAGCTGGCTCGTGACGAGAATCGCCGTCGGGCCGTCCGCGCCGCCGATGATACCGATGGACGCGGCGATGTTCTGAATGTTCGTGCCCTGCAGGTTCATGAACGGGAGCTGGAACACCAGAATCGACAGCGTGAACGCGACATAGATGCCGAGCTGCGCCGCCGCGCCGAGCAGCAGCGATTTCGGATTCGCGATCAACGGGCCGAAGTCGGTCATCGCGCCGACGCCCATGAAGATCAGGCACGGATAGATGCCGAGCTTGACGCCGAGGTACAGGTAATCCAACAGACCTGCGTTCGCGGAATTGCTGAGTTCTTCCCAGTGCACATGTCCGCCGGCGAACAGTTCCTCGTGGAAGAGGCCCGCGCCGGGCAGGTTCGTCAGAAGCATGCCGAAGCCGATCGGAACGAGCAGCAGCGGCTCAAATTTCTTGACGATCGCAAGGTACAGCAGCACGCACGCGACCGCGATCATGATCAGGGTTTTCCACCAAACGATATCCGGATTGGCGAACAGCTGCACAAAGCCCATCGACCGTAAAAAGTCGAGGATCGTACTCCAAATTTGTCCCATGGCATACCTCGCTTATGCGATGGTGCAGAGCAACGTACCGCTTTCCACCGTGGAACCCTTTGCGACGGCGATCGAAGTCACCTTGCCCGCGCACGGCGCAAGGATTTCGTTCTCCATCTTCATCGCTTCGAGGATCATGAGCTGCTGGCCTTCCTTGACCGTATCGCCTTCCTTGACGGCGACGGACAGGATGTTGCCCGGCATCGGAGACGTGACCTTTTCGCCTGCGCCTGCGGGCTTATTTGCCGGCGCGGCTTTCGGCGCTTCCGCCTTCGGAGCGGCCGCCTTGGCGGCGCTTGCGTCGATTTCCTCGACCTCAACCTCGTACTTGGTTCCGTTTACATTGATCAAAAACTTACGCATTGGAATACTCCTCCCTTAATCGTCTACTTTTTTCATCGAAAGAATCCGGATTCCGTTGACTTGCTTTCCCATCACGGTCGCAAGTGCAGCGGAAACGGCAGCAACCAGTTCCCCATGGTTCGGCTCCGGCGCCGCGGCATGCTGTTGTGGCATCGCCGGAACGTGCGGAGGCTCCATAGCGACGCTCTTCCGCTGTGTTTTTCCCATGATCCAGCCCATGCATTTCACGATTGCAACGAGCGAGACCAGACCGACAAACACAATGCCGAGGCCCAAAACAAATGTCAGCAGCGTATCCGTCGTATAGGTTCCGCTCTGGAACGACAGCACGCCGGTATTCGCTGCTTCAGCATACAGCATAGTATTTTCCTCCATTATTCGTAGTATGGGTATAGTCCTTTTCTTACCCTCTTATCTATATTCTTCCCGACCCCTTGTTTTCCTTTTTTTGTCGAAAAAGTTTTTTCTTTGCGAAACCGGATGCGCCGGCGCCGGGGCGCATAAACCCGCCGTTTTTCGCAAACCATAGCGGCATGGTCATTCTTGTCGTTCTGTTTGTTCTGCTGTTTTTGCTGTTTCTGTTCTCGATGCCGGTCATCGTCACGGCCCGGGCGCGCATCTCCCCGTCCGGCGCGATCCTGCGCGGCAGCGTCACGCTGTTCGGCGCGCTCTCCATTCCGGTCAAGGCGCGGCTGAACCTGTTTCACGCGCCGTTTCTGACGGTGCAGGCCTTCGGCAAGACGTTTCCGCTGCTCGGCGGCGATCCGCCGCAGCTGAACCGGAACGCGATCCGTGCGGAACGGATCGAGCTCGGCGTAACGCTCGGCGTCGCGCAGGACGGAGCGCGCACGGTGCAGCTGCTCGGTACGTTTGAAGTGCTGCTCACGCTGCTCTTACCGCTCGTCTTCCGGCGCGTCCGCATCACGCCGCATCCGTCGTTTGAACGCGAAATGTTCCGCATGAACGCGGAGGTCGTCGGGCTCGTGTTCCCCCTCTTCCTTTTCCTTACGCCGAAGCGCATAAAACGGACGAAACCGACAAACGATAACGAAAACCCATTGACAGAAAAGAGGTATACGCATGTCCCCTGTTGAAACCATTCTGCAGACGACGATGAACGAAATCAAAAAGATCGTCGACGTGAACACGATCGTCGGCGATCCGATCTACGGAGAAGGCGGCGCGGTCGTTCTGCCCGTTTCCAAAGTGAGTCTCGGCTTCTTCACCGGCGGCGGCGATTTCCCGACGCAAGCCGTCTCCCGTTCGAAGGACGCCGATCCCGCTTCCCAGTACCCGTTCCTCGGCGCAAGCGTCGTCGGCGTCACGATTACGCCGAAAGCGTTCCTTTGCATGCGCAGCGGCAGCACGACGCTGCTTTGCGCCGATTGCGACAATGCGATCGACCGGCTTGTCCAGATGATCCCCGGCGTCATCGAAGAAGCGAAGCAGGTCATCCGAACCTGCCGGGAGCAGACGAAATCATGCGACGACTGCTGCGAAGACTGACCGGCGCGCTGCTTTGCGTCCTGTTCCTTGCGGCGACGCCCCGCACCGCGCTTGCCGCAGGCGACGCGCCGACGATCTCCGCAAAGGGCGCGATCCTGATCGAAGCGGCGAGCGGGCGCGTTCTGTTCGAGCAGAACGCCGACCGGGTTCTGGAACCGGCGAGCACGACGAAGATCATGACGGCGATCCTTGCGATCGAAGCCGGGGACCTCGATCGGATCGTGACCGTTTCGGAGCGCGCCGCGAAAACGGAGGGCTCCTCCCTCTATCTGAAAGCCGGTGAGACGCTCCCGCTGATCGAACTGGTCTACGGCCTGATGCTGCAGAGCGGAAACGACGCGGCGGTCGCGATCGCGGAAGCCGTCGCGGGGAGCGTGGAAGACTTCGTCTCGCAGATGAACGAAAAGGCGCAGTCGCTCGGGCTCAATGACACGCACTTTGCGAACCCGAACGGCCTGCACGCCGAGGGGCACGCCACCACGGCGCGGGAGCTTTGCAAAATCGCCGCCTACGCGATGCAGAACGAAACGTTCCGCGCGGTGGTCGCGACACAGGCCCGGACGGCTGAGAACGGTTCTGTGGCGCATACGTTCCGCAACAAGAACAAGTTCCTTTCGCAGTACGAGGGCTGCAACGGCGTGAAAACCGGCTACACGAAGGCGGCCGGCAAATGTCTCGTCTTTGCCGCGAACCGCGACGGCATGCAGCTGATCGGCGTCGTGCTGAGCGATCCGAAGATGTGGGACGACGCGCGGACGCTGCTGGATTACGGGTTTCGGACCTTTGAACTGCGGCGCGTCGTATCCGCTGACGAAGTTTTTACGGTAAAACTCGAAGACGCCGAAAAAAACGCCTTGCCCGTCGCCGCAAAACAGGATATACTGTATCCGATCCGGTCGGACGGGTCGGAAACGCTGTCGGCTGCCAAAAGCCTGCCGGACGCGCTTTCGCCGCCGATCCGCGCGGGCGACACGGTCGGAACCGTAACCGTATCGTTCAACGGCACGGTGCTGACAACGGCGCCGCTTGTCGCGCTGGAAAGCGTATCGCGCAAAACGTTCCGGTTCTATTGGGAAAAAGCATTGGCGCTCTGGTAAGCGCCGTTTTGGGAGGGGCAAATGGTTCGGCTGCAAAAGTATATGGCGGATTGCGCGGTCGCTTCGCGCAGAGCTTGTGAGGAGATCATTTCGGCGGGGCGCGTCACGGTCAACGGCACGACCGCCACGCTCGGACAGTCGGTCGATCCGGAGCGGGATCGCGTCGCGGTCGACGGAAAGCCGATCCGTTTGCAGCGCAAGCGCGTCGTGATCATGCTGTACAAGCCGCGCGGCGTCGTTTCGACCTCCGAGGACGAGCGCGGCCGGAAAACCGTGCAGGAATACTTCAAGGAGCTGCCGTACCGGCTTTACAACGTCGGTCGGCTCGACCTGAACTCCGAGGGGCTTCTTCTCATGACGAACGACGGCGAGCTTGCCAACAAGCTGATGCATCCGCGCTACGGCGTGACGAAAACGTATCGCGTCGTTTGCGACGGAACGCTTTCCGCATCCGAGATTGCTTCGCTGACGAACGGTGTGGAACTCGAAGACGGCATGACCGCCCCGGCGAAAGTGACGAATATCCGCCGCTCCACGACCGGCGGTACTGCGTTTTCGATCACGATCCACGAAGGACGCAACCGGCAGATTCGCCGCATGCTCGAAGCGGTCGGACACAAGACGCTGCGGCTGAAGCGCGAAGCCTACGGCCCGCTGCAGCTCGGCTCGATGAAGCCCGGCGAATGGCGCTACCTGTACGACGGGGAGATCGAGGCGCTGAAGGAACAGGCGGACCGCTGACCGCCGCATATACAAAATCTGTTCGCTTTGCCGCTGATGCCGCAAAGCGTTTTTGTTTGCCCGGCGTTCGACAAAACGGTTGCAAACCGCGCAAAATTCGGCTATACTGATGCAAGAATCAGCAGATCGGAGAGAAACAGCATGAAACTTGCAGTTGACGTCATGGGCGGCGATCACGCGCCGGCAGCCATTTTGGGCGGATGCAAACAATTATTGGAAGCGCCGCAGTTTCAGGACGCAGAGCTTGTCCTGTTCGGCGACGAGCAGGCGCTCCGTACCTTTGCCGCGGAGAATCCGAAATTTGCTTCGCGTATCCGGCTCGTCCCGACGACCGAGGTGATCGGGTTTGATGAAAGCCCGACCGCCGCATATAAAAAGAAAAAGGACAGCTCGCTCGTTCGCGCGTTTGAAGCGGTCAAGGCCGGCGAAGCCGACTGCGTCGTTTCCGCGGGCAGCACGGGCGCGATCCTGACCGGCGCTACGCTGACGCTCCGGCGGCAAAAGGGTGTGAAGCGTCCCGCCATCGCGACGCAGATGCCGACCGTGACCGGCGGCAGCGTACTGCTGCTCGACAGCGGCGCCAACACTGACTGCAAGCCCGGCTATCTGCAGCAGTTCGCGCTGATGGGCAAAGCGTATATGGAGCGCGTCGCGCACGTCGAGAATCCGCGCATCGGTCTGCTTTCGAACGGCGCGGAAGCCGAAAAGGGCAATATGCTGACGAAGGAAGCGCACGAACGGCTTGCCGCCATGGACAACATCCGCTTTGTCGGAAACGTGGAAGGCCGCGACATGATGAACGGCGACATTGACGTGCTGGTGTGCGACGGGTTCGACGGCAACGTGCTTTTGAAGGGATTCGAAGGCGCGGCGAAGGTCATCCTCGGCTTTTTGAAGGACGCGATGTACAGCTCGCTGCGGTGCAAGCTCGGCGGTCTGCTTGCGAAGCCCGCGTTTTCGATCGTGAAAAAGAAGCTGGATTACAAGGAGTACGGCGGCTCGCCGCTGCTCGGCGTCAACGGCGGCGTCATCAAGGCGCACGGCAGCTCGGACGAAAAGGCGATCTATAACGCGCTGCGGCAGGGCTATACCTGGGTCGCAAGCGACCTGATCCCGCTGATCGGCGAAGCGATCGCAAGCACGGTGATCGAGGACTGACGCAGCCGTATGACAACGCGATAGACATACCAGGGCCCCCGGATTGCTCCGGGGGCCCGATCTGTTTTGGAGGTTCTTATTTCATTTCTGCAATCGCGGCCTGCGCGGCAGCCAAGCGAGCGATCGGTACGCGGTACGGCGAGCAGGAAACGTAGGTCAGGCCGATCTTGTGGCAGAATTCCACGGACGACGGGTCGCCGCCGTGCTCGCCGCAGATACCGAGCGTGATATCCGGGCGGGTCTCTCTGCCGAGCTTGCAGGCCATTTCCATGAGCTTGCCGACGCCGGTCTGGTCGAGACGGGCGAACGGATCGGACTCGTAGATCTTGGTATCGTAGTACGAACCGAGGAACTTGCCCGCGTCGTCACGGCTGAAGCCGAACGTCATCTGCGTCAGGTCGTTCGTACCGAAGCAGAAGAACTCGGCGGTCTTGGCGATCTCGTCGGCGGTCAGCGCTGCGCGCGGGATCTCGATCATCGTACCGACCTCATAGCGGATATCGCTGCCGGCAGCCTTGATTTCCTCATCGGCAACCGCGACGACGATGTTGCGCACGAAGTTGAACTCCTTCGCTTCGCCTACAAGCGGGATCATGATTTCGGGAACGAGCTTCCAGTCCGGATGCGCATTCTTCATGTTGATCGCAGCGCGGATGACCGCACGGGTCTGCATCTTTGCGATTTCCGGATAGGTGACGGTCAGACGGCAGCCGCGGTGACCCATCATCGGGTTGAACTCGTGCAGGCCGGAGATGATCGCCTTGATCTGCTCGACGGACTTGTTCTGCGCCTTTGCGAGGGCCTCGATGTCGGCCTCCTCGGTCGGGACGAACTCGTGGAGCGGCGGATCCAGGAAGCGGATGACGACCGGGTCGCCTTCCATCGCTTCGTAGAGCTTCTCAAAGTCGCCCTGCTGCATCGGGAGCAGCTTGGCAAGCGCCTTTTCACGCTCTTCGACGGTGTCGGAGCAGATCATCTCGCGGATGGCTTCGATGCGCTCGCCCTCGAAGAACATATGCTCGGTACGGCAGAGGCCGATGCCCTGCGCGCCGAGTTCGCGCGCCTTCTTGGCGTCGCGCGGCGTATCGGCATTCGTGCGGACCTGCAGCTTTCTGTACTTGTCCGCCCACGCCATGATGCGGCCGAACTCACCGGCGATTTCCGCATCGACGGTCGGGATCACGCCGTCGTAGATGCAGCCGGTCGAACCGTCGATGGAGATCCAGTCTCCCTCGTGGTATTCCTTGCCGTTCAGCTTGAACCGCTTGTTCTCCTCGTCCATGATCATCGCCGAGCAGCCGGAGACGCAGCAGGAACCCATGCCGCGCGCGACAACCGCCGCGTGGGAGGTCATGCCGCCGCGACCGGTCAGGATGCCCTGCGCAGCCTTCATGCCTTCGATGTCTTCCGGAGAAGTCTCGAGACGGACAAGAACGACTTTCTGTCCGCGGGCCGCCCATGCCTTGGCGTCCTCAGCGGTGAACACGATCTGACCGCAGGCAGCGCCCGGAGAAGCGCCGAGCGCGCGGGCAACCGGCGTGGCCGCCTTCAGCGCCTTGACGTCAAACTGCGGATGCAGCAGCGTGTCGAGGTTGCGCGGGTCGATCATCGCGACCGCTTCCTGCTCGGTGCGCATACCCTCGTCGACGAGGTCGCACGCGATCTTCAGAGCGGCCTTTGCGGTACGCTTGCCGTTACGGGTCTGGAGCATGTAGAGCTTTTCGTGCTCAACGGTGAACTCCATATCCTGCATATCGCGATAATGGCTTTCGAGCTTGTTGCAGACGTCGACGAACTGTTCAAACGCCTTCGGGAACTTCTGCTCCATTTCGGCAATGTGCATCGGCGTGCGAACGCCAGCAACGACGTCTTCGCCCTGCGCATTGGTCAGGAACTCGCCGAACAGGCCCTTTTCGCCGGTGGCAGGGTCACGCGTGAACGCAACGCCGGTGCCGCAGTCGTCGCCCATGTTGCCGAACGCCATCATCTGTACGTTGACCGCGGTACCCCAGGAATACGGGATATCGTTGTCGCGGCGATAGACGTTTGCGCGCGGGTTGTCCCAGGAGCGGAACACGGCCTTGATTGCTTCGAACAGTTGTACTTTCGGATCCGCCGGGAAGTCCGCGCCGATCTTCTCTTTGTACTCGGCCTTGAACTGATTGGCAAGCTCCTTGAGGTCGTCCGCGTTCAGCTCGACGTCCTGCGTCACGCCCTTTTCGGCCTTCATGCGGTCGATCAGGACTTCGAAGTACTTCTTGCCGACTTCCATGACGACGTCGGAGAACATCTGGATGAATCTGCGATAGCAGTCCCATGCCCAGCGCGGGTTGCCGGACTTCTTTGCGATGACTTCGACGACCTGCTCATTGAGGCCGAGGTTCAGGATCGTGTCCATCATGCCCGGCATGGAAGCGCGTGCGCCGGAACGAACGGATACCAGCAGCGGATTCTCCGTATCGCCGAACTTCTTGCCCGTGATACCTTCGAGCTTCTCGATGTACTCCATGATCTCCGCCTGGATTTCCGGGTTGATCTGGCGTCCGTCTTCATAGTACTGCGTGCAGGCTTCCGTCGTGATCGTGAATCCCTGCGGAACCGGGAGACCGAGATTCGTCATCTCCGCCAGGTTCGCGCCCTTGCCGCCGAGCAGATTGCGCATGCCGGCGTTTCCTTCGCTGAACAGGTAAACAAACTTCTTTGCCATAAAA
The DNA here is from genome assembly GCA_017448545.1 of Clostridia bacterium. Taxonomy (GTDB): domain Bacteria; phylum Bacillota; class Clostridia; order Christensenellales; family CAG-138; genus UBA3792. Next base: position 74,170 of record JAFSLH010000001.1, on the reverse strand, counting down.
AACCTCCTATAAGTTTTGAGCCAATTTATTTTACCAAAAAACCAGGCGGTTCGCAAGCACTATTTTGCGATCCTGCCCGATTTGTGACAATATATTTTATATCTCTTTGCGTAACAATTCCGATTTGCCGGCGCCGGATCAGCCGAGGATCTGTTCGAGGAGCTGCACGCCGCGGTCGGTCGGGCCGAGGGCGTGTTCCAGAACGGCGTGCTCCGATTCCAGCACGGCCCTGCGGAGCGGTTCGGACATCCGGATCTGATTCAGCTCCGCATCGGACAGCAGGAGCATGCGGCGCATCGCTTCGAGGGCGGTTCGGTTCACGGGCTTCCCTCCGTGCGGACACGCGACGCAGACCGTGCCGCCCGCCTCGGCAGAAAAGAACAGGACGGCGTCCCGGCGGACGTCCCGCCGGCAGACGGCGCACTGCGTCAGGACCGGGCGATAGCCGATCCGGTCGCAAAAGCGGATCAAAAACCCCGCGAGCAGGTCCATCGGCTCCGCCGGGGAATAGGCGAGGAACGAAAGCGTATGGTAGAGCAGAGAGAACAGCGGTTCGTTCGGTGCGTCCGGTTCGATGACCGAAAGCGTGAGCCGCGCAGCCATCGACGCGGCGAGGAATCGGTCGGGATCCTCCCGCAGCGCATAGAAGCTCTCCTTGACCTCCGCGGCGTTGACCGTGCCGCGCTCGCCGGAGAGGAACACGGCGTATTCCCCGTAGACGAACGGCTGCGCGCACGCCAAAAGCGGCGCGGTTGCCTTCCGGCAATTGCGCGCCTTGCAATCGACCCGGCCGCGTTCCGCCGTGAACAGCGTCAGCATCCGATCGTTGTCCCGGTAGTCCGTGCAGCCTACTACGATTCCGTTGACGGTTTCGACGGCCATTCCTTTCGTTTCTCCGCATAGACAAGGTAGTCCTCCACCCTGCCCGTTTTCCAAAAGCGCTCAAAGCACTTGCGTTGTTCATCCTGTTCCATACCGATAGGATCGGCAGAAACGCTGTTCTTTATGCAATATGCTATACGTCGCGATAGCCGAGCTCGTTCAGCATCTGCTGCCGGTTGCGCCAGTCGTCCTTGACCTTGATCCAAAGCTGCAGATTCACGCGCACGCCGAGCAGCCATTCGATCTCCCTGCGCGCTTCGGAACCGATCCGCTTCAGCATCTTGCCGCCGCGCCCGATGATGATGCCCTTGTGGCTCTCGCGCTCGCAGTAGATCGTCGCCCAGACGTCCATCAGCCCGCCGCCAGTGCGCAGTTCCATCTTGTCCATGCCGACGCCGATCCCGTGCGGAACCTCCTCGCGCAGCAGCTCCAGCGCCTTTTCGCGGATCATTTCGGCGCAGATGACGCGCTCGGGCTGATCCGTGACCATGTCCTCCGGGAAATACTGCGGGCCTTCGACCAGATACGCCTGCAGCGTTTCGAGCAGCTTGTCCGTCCCCTCGCCGGTTTTGGCGGAGATGGACAGGATTTCCCGGAACAGGCCGGTCGCCGCGAGCGTTTCCCGAATCTCGGCCATCTGCTTTGCGCTTGCCGCGTCGCTCTTGTTGATGACGCCGAGCAGCGGCGCGCGGACGGTTTTCAGTCGCTCGATGATTTCACGGTCGCGCTCGCGCACGCCCTGCGTCGCGTCCACCAAAAACAGCGCCGCTTCCACGTCGTCCGAAGCGTTCTCCGCCACCTTCTGCATATACTCGCCGAGCTTGTTTTTCGGCCGCGTCATACCCGGCGTATCGAGAAAGATCATCTGATATCCCTTGCCGGTCAGAACGCCTGTGATGCGGTTGCGCGTCGTCTGCGCGCGATCCGTGACGATCGCGATCTTCTGTCCGATCAGCGTATTCAGCAGCGTGGACTTGCCGACGTTCGGGCAGCCGATGATGCTGAAAAACCCGCTCCGGTATCCGTCCCGCATCATAAGAGGTCCCTCGGGCCGAACGAATGCGGCAGCATGTCCGAAAGCGGCGAAACGACGACCTCGCTCCGGTCCCGGTTCGCCGTGATAATGCAGAACGACGGCTCGCAGAACTCGGCCATCACCTGCCGGCAGACGCCGCACGGAAACGCGGGCGAATCGCCCGAGCCGATGATCGCAATCGCTTCAAATTCCCGCACGCCGTCGAACACCGCCTTAAAAAATGCGGTTCGCTCGGCGCAGATCGTCGGCGTATAGGACGCGTTTTCGATGTTGCAGCCCTGATAAATTCTGCCGTCCTTCGTGAGCAGCGCCGCGCCGACCGCATAATGCGAATACGGACTGTACGACCGGTCGCGCGCTTCGACCGCCCGTTCCAATAATTCTGCCTGTTTTGCCGTGTCGATCATCTTATTACCCCCATCCCGTTCAGAATCGCCGTTTGTTTTTCCCGCATGACGCGCTCTTCCGGCCCCGTCATGTGATCGTAGCCGAGGAGATGCAGCACGCCGTGTACCGTCAAAAACGCGAGCTCCCGCGCAAGCGAGTGCCCGTACTCGGTCGCCTGCTCCTTGGCGCGTTCGTAGCAGATCATAATATCGCCGAGGTAGCCGTCCCCGCCGAGCGGGTCCTCGCCCTCCCACGCAGGAAACGTCAGCACGTCCGTGACGCGGTCGACGTGCCGGAAATCGCGGTTCAGCGTCTGAATGTGTTCCGGCGTGTCAACCTGCACGCAAAGGTCGCCCCTGCGTCCCTCGAACGCAAGCGCGGCTTCGGCCGCGGCGGCGACGCCCGCCCGTTCCGCTTCGGTCAGGGAAATTTCATCGCTGATGACTTCCGTCATGCCTTTGCCTCCTCCCGCTGCTTTTCGGCGCGCTCATACGCCTGAATGATGCGCTGCACGAGCTCGTGCCGCACCACGTCCTTGTGCGTCAGCTTCACGATCGCAATGCCGTCCACGCCGTTCAGGATCCGGATCGCATGGACAAGTCCGCTTGTCCGCTCCTTCGGCAGGTCGATCTGCGTCATGTCGCCGGTCACGATGATCCGGCTGCCCTCGCCGAACCGCGTCAGGAACATTTTCATCTGCTCGATCGAGCAGTTCTGCGCTTCGTCGAGGATGATGTACGCATTGTTCAGCGTGCGTCCGCGCATATAGGCAAGCGGGGCGACCTCGATCGCGCCGCGCTCCATCAGCTGCTTGAACGTTTCCATCCCGAAAAACTCCTGCAGCGCGTCGTACAGCGGCCGCAGATACGGATCGACCTTGTTCTGCAGATCGCCCGGCAGAAAGCCGAGCTTTTCCCCCGCTTCCACTGCCGGACGCGTCAGGATGATGCGCTCGACCTCCTTATTTTTGAACGCCAGCACCGCCATCGCAACGGCAAGATACGTTTTGCCGGTGCCGGCCGGGCCGACGCCGAAGACCAGGTCGTGCGTTTTCAGCGCCTGCACATACCGCTTCTGGCCGAGCGTTTTGCACTTGACCTGCTTGCCGCGATGCGTCAGCGCGATTACGTCGCCCATGATCGAGGAAATCAGATCGGCGTTGCCCTCCTTGGCAAGGTCGATCGCGTAACGGATCCGCGCGCGATTGATCGGCTCTCCGCGGCGCTGCATTTCCAGCAGCTTGTCCAGCACGCTCCGGCACAGGGCGACCGCTTCCGCGTCGCCCTCGATTGCGATCCCGTCCGGCCGCACCTTCAGCTTTGTTCCGGTCTCTTCCTCAAAGATCGGGATGTTTTCGTCGAACACGCCGAACAGCCCGACGGCGTCTTCCAAAGACTCCAGTTCGAGCAGTTCTTCCGCAACGGTTCTCGGTTCTTCACTCATTTTTGTACTCCTTTGTCATCCCGATTCGCTCCTCGGTGACGATCTGACAGCGAACCCGGGTGGTTCCCCCTTCTGTTTGCTCCACGGTGTGGATGCTGCAAATCCGCGCGTCCGTCGGGACGAGCGCAATCGCATCGTTCACGGCGTACAGTTCCGCCTGCTCCCGCCGTTCGCCCTCGGTCAGCACGCGTTCCCGCTCGCACAACTCCGCAGCCGTCGAGACGCGCATCGAGATCGGCAGTCCGAACGCGGACACAAAAACCGTCCGTTCGCCGGTTTCCCGGTACTGCGCATACGGAATCCTGCGCCGCCAAAGCGGTATGCCGCAGACATACACCGACCGCACCGAGACCGTTTCCCCGCTCGGAACCCATTCCGTGACGGTGCGCGGCAGTTCCGCGTCCGCCGTATACACGCACGCGCCGAGCACTTCCCCGTCGGCGTGCGTATCGTAGGCCGTTTTGTCCTCCGAATACACGACGTGTCCCGAAATCAGCACGTCCCCGCGCTGCACGGTCTGCCCCGGCTGCACCGCCGCCTGCCCGCGCTTCGTTTCGACCGAGACGATCACCGCTTCCTTTTTGGCGACAATGTCGGCCGGAACGGACCAATCGACCCGATCGTGCTGCGGATCGGCTTCCTGCACGGAGACTTCCAGAATCACGCCGTCGCGGTGGATCGTGACGCGCGCCGCTTCGGTCAGCTGCGCGGAAAGATCGTCCGCCGCGTAGATCAGCGCCGCGCCCTTCGGCCGCTTTCCGACGGACAGGCCGTGCGCGGCAAGCTGCTCCAATACCTCCGCCGGGTCGGTACGCACCGCGCCGTCGATCCGGATCACCCAGATCCGCGCCAATGCGACGCACAATGCGATCACGCAGAGCGGCAGCCCGACCAGCAGCACCGGACGGCGACGCATCCGCATCCACCAAAACGGCAGCCCGTGCCGCTCTAAAATATGCATGCGGAACCGTTCCCGCCGCCGGATCGGCCGAAGCCGCCGCACGTCGCGCGCATAGACGCCGACCGTCGCGGTCGTTTCATTCTGCTTGCGGACGCAGAACACCGGAATGCCAGCGGAAAGCATACGCCGCAGCACGCGCGCCGTATCCAGCGCTTCCAATTGCAGTATAACATACCCGCGCCATAATTTCCACATCAACTTTCCTCCGCAAAGAAAATCCCGTTCATTTCCCCTTCGATCAGGGCCCGCGATTGCGACAGTTCACTGAGCTGCATGGCTTTTCCGGTAATCACGACCGTCCCCTGCTCCGAAAGCAGCCGAATTTCGCCCGCATCCAGTCCGACGACGCCGCGATGCTGTTCGACGAGCAGCTTTTCCCGCCCGATCCACGTCAGCAGAACGAGATGCGGATCGAGATCGTCCGGCAGTTCAAACGTATTGCGGAGCCGCGCTCCGAGCGATTTTCGTTTCTTCATGGCATAGTGTATGCGTCGGTTCTGCCGTCCATGCGAACGCAAAAGAGCCGCGATTCGTTCGCGGCTCCGTAAGGTTTGTTTTGTGTGTTTCGGTTATTGCAGGAATCCGTTGATGATCTGCTCCTCGGCTTCCGCTTCGGTGAGGCCGAGCGTCATCAGTTTGATCAGCTGATCGCCCGCGATTTTGCCGATGGCTGCTTCGTGGAACAGTTCCGCGTCGAGATTGTTCGCTTCCAGTCCCGGCACGGCAAGAATCCTGCCGTTGTCCATGATGATCGAGTCGCACTCGGTATGACCGTGGCACGGCGCGTTGCCGGCGATCTTCGCGTCGAACGTCTGGTAGGAATTGCCCTTGGCGACCGACCGGGAAACGACGTCCGCGCTCGATCCATCGCCGTTCAATGCGACGTTGTAAACGCTGACGGCGCGCTGATCGCCGTGCGTCATGAGCCGTTCGCGGACGATCAGCTTGGCATTCTCGGCCAGTTCCGCTTTCGTCGTGCGCTCGGTATCGTCCACGCCCTTGATCTGCACCATCTCCATCTCGACGTAGCTGCCGGCTTCCTGATACACCTCGGTCACCGGGTTCAGGATGCGCTTGCCGCTGCCTTCGCCGGAGCCGTAGTGCTTTTCCACATACTTGACCTTCGCGTTCTTGCCGACGAAGAACCGGTGGATGCCGTCGTGCTGCGCGTCCTGCGCGCCGCAGTTGTCGATGCCGCATCCCGCGACGATCACCACGTCCGCGTCCTCGCCGACGAAGAAATCGTTGTAGACGACCTCTTTCAGTCCCGTTTGCGTCAGCACGACCGGGATATGCACGGACTCCTTTTTCGTGCCGGGCTTGATGCGGATCTCCAGACCGGAAACGTCGGTTTTCGGCGTGATCTCAATGTTCGCCGTCGACTGCCGTCCGGCGGAATGGGCGTTCGAGCGGATATTGTACGCGCCCTCGGGAACCGAATGCAGGTCGGCGACCTCGCGCAGCAGCCGCATTTGAATTTCATCCAGTTTCAGCATGTGGCGTTCGCTCCTTTCGGCTCCGTTTTCCAGCATCCGTGCACCGCCGCCGAACTGCCGATCAGCGCAGGCAAAACGTCCTCGCGTGCGCCCTGCCGCTCCACCATGCCGTCCTTCAGCACGATGATCTCATCCGCGATGTTCAGAATGCGTTCCTGGTGCGAAATGATCAGGATCGAGCGGTCCTTCATCTGCGCACGCATGGTTTCGAACACGGCGATCAGGTTCTGGAAGCTCCAGAGGTCGATGCCCGCTTCCGGCTCGTCGAACACCGCCAGCGCCGCGTTCCGCGCCAGCACCGTCGCGATTTCGATGCGCTTCAGTTCGCCGCCGGAAAGGCTCGCGTTGACTTCCCGCCCGATATAGTCCCGCGCGCAAAGCCCGACCGCGGAAAGATACTCGCACGCATCCGCCGTTGCGATCCGCTTGCCCGCCGCGATGCGCAAAAGATCGAGCACATGAATGCCCTTGAACCGCACCGGCTGCTGAAACGCGTAGGCAAGGCCCATCCGGGCGCGCTCGGTGATGCTGCGCTCGGTCACGTCCTCGCCGCGGAAAAAGATGCGCCCCTCCGTCGGGCGTTCGATGCCTGCAATCAGCCGCGCCAGCGTCGACTTTCCGCCGCCGTTCGGCCCCGTAATCACCGCAAGCCGCCCGTCCGGGATCGTAAGGCTCACGTTCCGAATGATTTCCTTATCCGCGCTGCCGTCCGCAACCTGAAAGGAAATGTTTTGTAATTCCAGCATTGTTTCGTCTGTCTCTCCGTTCCAAAAATCGATCGGGGTATACCCTACCGTTTCACTCGGGTTTCATTATAGCACGCGGCGAGACGGTTGTCGCGGGCTTTTTGAAATTTTACAAATTGCAAAAGAGGGCGCTTGGAAACAGTTTCCAAGCCCCTCTTTTTCGTGAATTGCGGCGCTGCCGACAAAGATTCTGCGCTCCCGGTGGGAGAAAAAGCAGAATCTTTGATGACCGCTGTCAGCACGCTGCAGGGGGCTTCACGTGAATTGACAACTTCGTTGTCGTGATTCGCACGACGGCTTAGCCGTCATTTCACGTGCCGTCAGGAACAATTCACGTCCGCAGGACAATTCACGGAGCAAAGCGAGAATTCACCGACTTCTTACATCTGGCCCTTGTACAGCTCGACGATCTCGGCGACGGAGGTGTCGCGCGGGTTGCCGGGACGGCAGGCGTCCGCGTACGCGGACTCGGCGAGGAACTGCACGTCCTCTGCCTTCAGAATGCCCTTCAGGTTCTCCGGGATACCGACGTCCTTCGAGAGCTTTTTGACGGCGGCAATCGTCGCGTCTGCGGCTTCGGCGTCGTTCATGCTGTCGATATACGGAACTTCCATCGCCTTGCCGATCGCGCGGTAGCGTTCGCCGGAAACCGGCTTGTTGTATTCGAGACCGACCGGCAGCAGGATCGCGCAGGCGACGCCGTGCGGCGTGTCATACAGGGCCGACAGACCGTGCGCCATGCTGTGCACGATGCCGAGGCCGACGTTGGAGAAGCCCATGCCCGCGATATACTGACCGAGCGCCATGCCCTCGCGGCCCTCCGGCGTGCCTTCCACGGCGCCGCGCAGACTCTTTGCGATCAGGCGGATCGCTTCGAGATGGAACATATCGCTGATCGCGCAATGGCCCTTGGTGATATAGCCCTCAATCGCATGCGTCAGCGCGTCCATACCGGTCGCAGCCGTGAGGCCCTTCGGCATCGACGACATCATATCGGGATCGACGACGGCGACTTCCGGGATGTCGTTCGTATCGACGCAGACGAACTTACGCTTCTTTTCGACGTCGGTGATGACGTAGTTGATCGTCACCTCGGCTGCGGTGCCGGCGGTCGTCGGAACGGCGATCGTGAACACGGCGTGCCGCTTCGTCGGGGCAACGCCTTCGAGACTGCGGACGTCCGCGAACTCGGGGTTGTTGATGATGATGCCGATTGCCTTGGACGTGTCCATCGCGCTGCCGCCGCCGATTGCGACGATGCAGTCCGCTGCCGCCGCCTGGAACGCCGCGACGCCGGTCTGAACGTTTTCAATCGTGGGGTTCGGCTTGATGTCGCTGTAGACTTCATACGGGAAGCCCGCCGCGTCCAGGAGGTCGGTGACCTTCTTCGTCACGCCGAACTTCAGAAGGCCGGGGTCGGTTGCGACGAACGCCTTTTTGCAGCCGCGTCCGACGAGCGTCGGGACGATGTTTTCGATTGCGCCGCGGCCGTGATAGGAAATGGGGTTCAAAACGATACGATCTGCCATAGTCTGTTTCTCCTTTATTTGAAATTTGCTGAGAGCCGAAGTCAGTTGAGGTAGCCCGGACGCGCTTTTACGCCGAACCGCTGCTCTAAAAGGTGCATCTGCTCGTCGGTGATCGTGTTCACAAGCGGCAGGTGCGCGATCTTCAGGTAGATTTCCGCGGCCTTTTCCGCGGTCTCGATCAGCCCGAACGTTTCGTCGAGATCCTTGCCAGTGCCGTAGATCCCGTGCTGCGCCCAGACGACGAGCCGCGCCGTCTTCATCTTATCGGCGGTGGCAAAGCCGATCTCGTTCGTGCCGCAGAGCATCCACGGCAAAACGTTCACGCCGTCCGGGAATACGACGATACATTCGGTGCACATCTGCCAGAGCGTGCGCGTGAACTGCACTTCATCGAGGTCGTGGACATAGGTCATCGCCAGCAGATTGCCCGGATGGCAGTGCATGACGACGCGGTTTTCGGGATCGACCTTGAGCCGCTCCACATGGCTCATCATGTGCGCCGGGAACTCGCTCGTGAATTTGCCGCCGTCCGCATAGCCCCAAAGCAGCTCGACGTGCTCGCCGTCCCCGGTGATGCGCAGAATACCGAGGTTGACGTCCGGCGCGTACTGCACGTTCTTGAAGTACTTGCCGGTGCCGGTGACGAGGAAATACTTGCCCGCCAGCGACGGCGCGGAAAACCCGGCTTCATAGGTGCGGAGAACCTGCGTGACGTCGAGGTACTCTTTCACCTCGGCTTCGTCCAGCAGCAAACTGATGTTGCCGCCGTTGCGCTCGTCCCAGCCGTGCGCGTACATGTTCGTCGTCGTGCGGATCATTTCCACCATGAACGGTGCTGTCAAAACGTCTTTCATAATGCTTCCCTTTCTGAATCTGTTCTAAACTTTTTGTGTTATCGGGTAATGATATCCACCGGCACGTTGAAGATTTTCGCAACCTTCAGGATCGTGTCGATGTGCCGTCCGGACGCCGCCGCCATGTGATGCGTGGGTCCGGCTTCGCTCCAGCGGTTGCAGAAGTCCCGCGCGCCGCAGGTGAACCGCGTCCGCATGTTCGTATCGCCGAACGTGAAGATCGGGCCGGGCTCGTTGACGCCCTCCGCGACGACGAACTTGAACCGACCGTCGCGATCCTGCGTGATGCCGAGATAGGTCACGGGGCCGAGATGCGGGTAGAACTGCGTGAGATAGCCGCCGCCGGTCTTGCCGTGGAACACCGGAACGATCTTCATGGTCGGCTTCTGTGCGGAAATGTCCGCGTCGCCGGAGCCGGAATGCCCGATGATGCAGATATCCTCGTTGAAGTCGATCGAGTACATCTCGGAAAGCTGGCCCATGCCGGAGATCGTCTTGAGGATGCTCATCGCCATCGAGACCTTGATATCGCCCTCGACCGCGCACGCGACGCCCTGCTTGATCAGCATGGAGAACGCCGGAATCAGCATGCTGTCCAGCACGCCCGCCGCGCCTTTGGCAAATCCGTCGTAGTGCGACGCGACGAAGCCGATCTTTTCTTCCTGCACCCATTGCTCGAACGCGACGACGTACCGCGCCATGTCCCAGACCTTCTCGACCGTGCCGCCGCCCTCGATCTCGAAGGTGTCCAAAATGTCCTGCGCCTTACGGCGAATCACGTCTTCATCGGTAATGTTGTCGGCGATCGCCCACATTTTTTCCCAGTCGAACTGCTTCGTATACAGCCACATCCGGTGATAGAGGTTCGTTTCGTCGATGTAGAGGTCCATCATGCCGGGGTACGGACGGCCGATCTGCGCGAGATTCGTATCGCGGAAGCGGCGGCGCACCTGCGCAGCCTTGCACCAGTCTGCGATCTCCGCGTCCACTTCCGGGTCGCCGCCCTCGACGACGCCGGTGATCACCGCGTGACGCTTGCCCGCGCGTTCGAGGTCCGCAACCATTTCGCCGACCGCGCCGCAGGCGTACAGCTCGCCGAGCCAGGTCGCCGTATCGGTGTTCGCGTAGTCCGGCGCTTTCTTCTTCTGCACGTTGACGAGCACAACCGGAACGTCGAGGTCGCGCACGGCGGGCAGCATGTTATAGGACGTTGCATAGGTCAGAAGCTGCAGAATGACCAGATCGACGTCCGCCGCGCGGAACTTGTCGCCCGCCGCCATCGCGAGCTCCTTGGTTGTGACGATGCCGCCGTCGATGATCTCGACCGACGCAGGGATGTGGCGCTTGAATTCCGCGTACTGCCCTTCAAATTCCGGGACGAGCGACGGGAACTGCGGCAGGTATGCGCCGAGCGCAATTGCAAAAACGCCGACTCTTGCTTTGGTTTCCACTAACATTCTGCGGTTCCTCCTTACCGATGTCGCATTTGCATTTTGAGATTGCCGAGCGCGGTCGCCTCGATCGGCAGCGCAACGACGCGCTTGCCGGTTGCCCGCTCGGTCAGTTCGTTCAAAAACCCGTTCTTTGCGCCGCCGCCGACGATATACAGCCGGTCATAGGTGCGGCCCGTGTTCTGCTCCAGCTCGCAGAGCGCCTGCCGGTAGCTTTCGGCAAGGCTTCTGTACGCGCAGCGGAAATAGTCTCCGCAGGACTTCGGACGCTCACAAAGCGCCGCGTCGAACGCCGCCCGCATGCTCTGCGGCGCCAAAAACGCCGGATCGTTGGCGTCGACCGTTTCGGAATAGCTGCTTTCCCGCGCCGCGGCGACGATCTCGCCGAACGGCTTTCCGGGGCAGAGCTCGTCCCGCAGCCGGTTCACGATCCACATGCCCATGATGTTTTTCTGGTACCGGTTGTATCCGACGCCGCCTTCGTTGGAATAGTTCGCGGCCTCGCTTGCCGCATCCGTGATCGGCCTTTCGGTCTTGACGCCGAGCAGGCTCCATGTCCCGGACGAGATGTACGGCGCGTCGACCTCCATCGGAATCCCCTCGACGGCCGAGCCGGTATCGTGCGTGGCGCACAGGACAACCGGAATCCCTTCATAGCTGCCGACCGGCGTTCCCGGCATGGACAGCTTACCGAACAGGTGCTTCGGAAGTTGAAGCGCTTCGATGATTTCCGTATCGAATTCTCCGGTTTCGGCATTGACCAGGCCCATCGTGGTCGCGTTCGTGTATTCGTGCGCCTTGACGCCGGTCAGCCGGTACATCAGGTAGCACGGGAGCATCAGAAAACCGGTCGCGCCGTCGAGCCGCCCGGCGAGCTTGTCCGCATACAGCTGATAGATCGAAGTAAACGGCTGGAACTGAATGCCGGTACGGCGGTACAGTTCGGAGAACGGAAGAATCGCGTGCACCGCGTCGATCGCCGCTTCGGTGCGGCGGTCGCGGTACGCATAGCACGGCAGGATCGGTTCGTCGCCGCGCAGCAGCACGTAATCGACGCCCCAGGTGTCGATCGACAGCGAAGCGATTTCGGGATAGGCCGCCCTTGCCAGCAGGATCCCTTCGCGCACGTGGCGCTCGAGCGCGTCAATGTCCCAGATCAGGTGTCCGTCCGATTCGGTCACGCCGTTCGGGAAGCGGTACACTTCCTCGGTGCGAACCGCGCCGTTTTCCTCCCATGCGACGATATGCCGTCCGGAGGACGCGCCGATGTCGATTGCCAAATACGTCTGCATGCTCATCCCTCCTTTGTTATACCTATCATAGCAAAGAAACCGTGCCCTTCCAATAACCGGTGTTAGCCAAAAAAATGTCCTTATTTGCAGGAGCGGTAGTTCTTCGGGGAAACGCCGAACGTCTGCCGGAATACGCGGTGGAAATAGCTGATGTTTTCATAGCCGACCGAGAGCGCAATCTCGTCCACGGTGCGCGCCGTGTTGGTCAGAAGCCACGCCGCCTGCAGCATTCGCTTCTCCTGCAGGAGCTCCGTATAAGTCTTTCCGGTGCGCTGTTTGATCAGGCGCGAGAGAAAATGCAGTTCGTAATGCAGCTCGTCCGCGATCTTGCCGAGGCTGCCGTCCCGGTAGTTGGTTTCGATGTAGCGCAGCACGGACACGACGGCATTCTGCTCGCCGGTCGCTACGGTCATGCAATCGGTATGCTGCATAAGCTGGGCAAACAGCAGCGCCATCGTCAGCGTCTGGATTTCGCGCCGGTGCCGGCCCGGATCGAGCAGCGTATACAGCAGGTTTTCGATCAGATTCTGGATCGGAAGCACCTCGGAAACGCGGAATAACAGGTATTGCGTCTCACTTTTCCCGGTGAGACAGTCGATCAAAAACCGCCGCAGCGGCGTGTCCTGCTCGCCGAGGTACGGCAGCACGCTCGAAAAAAACGTCGGCCGGACGATGAAATTCACGGCGACGTCGCTTTGGCCCGCGGGCTCGATCGACTGCACGGCGTTCTGCGCGAGGATCAGCAATTCGCCCTCCCGGAGCGTAATCTCCGTGTCGCCGATCGTGTGCTGCGTCGAGCCGCTCGCCATGTACACCATCTCCACATAGTCGTGCGTATGCTTCGGAAACCGGATGAAGCGCGTATGCGGGCGCACGGTGATCAGCTTTCCGGCCTCCAGCAGCTTGTCGCCGGTGATCACGTCCCGATCGCCCTCCATATACAGCGCGCGATCAATCGCCGTGCTGCCGCCGAGGATCGTTTTTTCCTCCTCCGTCAGTACGGAAAGCTGTTCCAAAATGGCCGGATCAATCATGGTGATGGTGTCCTCTGTCCGTTTTTACAATTGCAGTATAGCAGCTTTCGGACGGCTTTGCAACACCGGTGAAGAAATATAAAAATCCGCCCGGAAGGGCGGGAAAAGGATTTCAGTTCTCTTTTTCAAACGGATACACGAGTCCGAGCTGCCGGCGGCACTCATCCGCGACGCGCAGCGTTGCAAGCGTCATTTCGGGCGGGACAAACCGGCTCGTCGTCCGGCCCTCTTGGATCTCCTCCGCCACCAGGTCGAATTCGTTCGCCATGCCGCCGTATCCATTCACGCGATCCAGCGTTTTGAGGCCTTTTTTGAGCCGGACGCTGTTTGCCCGGTGGAAGAACCACAGGGAAACCGACGCGTCGCTGCCGCGAATCGCAAGTCGCTCCAGACCCTTGAAATCGTCGATCGAAGCCGAGGCGCGCGCGGTTACCCCGTTCGCAAACGTCAGGTCGATTTCTTCGCCGCGATCGATTCCTCCCGCCATCGTCCCCTTGCAAACGATCTTCGTCGGCTCTCCGAACAGCCGGATCAGGTAATGGATCGGATAGACGCCGATATCAAGCAGCGCGCCGCCCGCCAGCATCGGGTCGGTCACGCGCGGCGCGTACCGCTTGCTGTTCATGTGATACCCGGCATAAACGGACTGGATCGTGCCGAACCGTCCGGCGTCGACCCATTCCTTCACGCGGTTTGCCGCCGGCGCGAACCAGGTCCACATGGCTTCGCAGAGGTACAGCTTCTTTTCCGCGGCGAGCCTGAACAGCTCCTCCGCCTGCTGCGCCGTGACGCCCATCGGCTTCTCGCACAGCACCGGCTTGCCGAACAGCAGCGCTTCCTTTACCGCGTCGAAATGCGCGGTATGCGGCGTTACGACATACACCGCGTCCACGCCGTCCGCCGTGATCGCATCGAGCGCGGAGATATACGGCGTTGCGCCGCAGCGGTGTGCAAAGCCCGAATTGTGTTCCAGATTTCTTGAATAGGTGGAAACGATGCGATGCCGTCCCGTTTCCCGAATCTCCTCCGCGACGCGTGTCGCAAGCGTGCCTGTGCCGATGAAGCACCAGCCGAACGGCCTTGTTTCCATAGCCTGCTCCTTTCTCTATACGCCGAGCCCTTTCGCGGTCGTCACGATGAAGTCCTGCGCGTTTGTTATGATCGACCGTGCGGAAAGACTGCCGCGATCCGCCAGCTTGTTTGCCGTAAATTCCGAAACGTCGACGCAATAGAAATACACCTGCCGCACCGTGCCGTCCGGCAATACGCGGAACGACGGCGTCATGTTGCCGACGGCGATCGAGTGCAGCATCGTCGCGATGCAGATGACCGTCGTCGCGGTGCGCACCTCGTGCCGCATCGCGTCCTGCGCTTCGTACACGTTGCCGTAAACCGGCGGCAGCGGCCCGTCGTCCCGGATCGAACCGCCGAGCACGTACGGAACGCCGTTCCGCTCACAGGCGGCGATGATCCCGTCCCGAATCCCCTCCGCCTCCAAAAACCGCGCGACGCTGCCGTGGTACCGGACGCGGTTGATCGTGTCCAGATGATTGTAATGTCCGTTCGGCTGCCCCTGCTGCGTGTAGATATCGACGCCGAGCGCCGTTTTCAGGTAGCCGCCCTCCAGATCGTGTGTGGCGAGCGCGTTTCCGGCCAGCAGCGCATGGACGTATCCGGCGTCGATCAGCCGTGCAAACGCTGCGCGTGAATCGTAGTCGAACGCGACGGCAGGGCCGAGTACCCACAAAATCTTGCCGTTGTCGCGGTCGTGCCGCAGCACGTCGTAAAGATCGTCATAGTCCTTGGAAAACGCGGTTTCGCGCGTCCGGTTCTGCCGAAACGCAAACACGTCCCGTCCGGCTTTGCTCTCCCGGAATCCGTCCGGATGCACAAAGATTCCCTCGCTCGCGTCCTCCGTCCGTCCGCAAACGACCGGCTCGCCCTGCTTCAGATGCCGGAACTCAACGACCTCGACGCGGCCGTTTCGCAGCACGGGCACGCAGTCCATCCGGCTTTCGGCAGCCAGCAGCCACTTTCCGTCCACCTTGAAGTATTCTGGAAAGATGCTCATCGCATGATACCCTTCCGGTGCGACGAAATCCGCCGGACACGGCACAAGCCGCGCGTTCGGCGCATCGGCAAAAGCGGGTGTAGAAAAGTCCGGCGCATAATACGGACGAAGTGAGAAAGCCATAATTGCTCCTTTTTGCTTGCAATTTACTTTGTTATTATACGGCATCGGACGGCTTGCCGTCAATATGCGGCGATGAATTGTCCTTGCGCTTTCGGCATACACTATTCAAAAAAACGGAGGAACCACATGAAACGACTTCCCTGGAAACCGTACGCATTCTGGATTCTGCTGACCGAAGCGGTCGGCGGCGTCGCGGCGCTGCTGATCCGAACCGATACCGAACTGTACCGCACCGCAGTGGAAAAACCGCCGCTGTCTCCGCCCGCGATCCTGTTCCCGATCGTATGGACGATTCTGTACGCGCTGATGGGATTTGGCATTGCGCGCGTCCGGCAGAACGCCGACCCGCGGGAACAAAAAATCTGCACCGGAATCTATCTGGCGCAGCTGGTTATGAACTTCTTTTGGAGCATCCTGTTTTTCAAGCTCCGCGCGTTCGGCGTCGCGTTTTACTGGCTCGTCGGGCTGTGGGCGCTGATTCTTTGGATGGTCGTCCGCTTCTCGCGCACCGACCGTCCGGCAGGATTGCTGCAAATTCCGTACCTGCTTTGGGTGACCTTCGCGGGGTATCTGAATCTCGGCGTCTGGATTCTCAACCGATAAATAAATGACGGAAGGGAGACGGCTCGGTCTCCCTTTACATCTATTATGCTTCATTGTCGCGCGCAAGCGTGCGGAACCTTGTGAACTGTCCCTCGAAGTACAAGTCGAGCGTTTCGATCGGGCCGTGACGGTTTTTGGCGACGATCGCTTCCGCCTCGTTTCCGGCTTCCGGGTCATACACGACGGGGCGATACAGCAGAATGACCATATCTGCGTCCTGCTCGATCGAGCCGGATTCGCGCAGGTCGGAAATCTGCGGCCGGTGATCCTGCCGCGTTTCGGGACCGCGGTTCAGCTGCGCCAGCAGGATGATCGGCACCTCGAGCTCGCGGGCAAGCAGCTTCAGCGCGCGCGTCATGTCGGAAACCTCCTGCACACGGCTGTCGCTCTTGCGCTGCCCCATGCCGGTTCCCTGAATCAGCTGCATGTAGTCGATGATAACGAGATCGAGACCGCGCTGCGCTTTCAGACGGCGGCACTTGGAGCGGATGCTCGCGACCGTTGCGCCGGCGGAATCGTCGATGTAGAACTTCGTTGACTCGATCTTGCCCGCCGCTTCCATAATCCGCTGCATTTCCGTATCTTCGACGGTTCCGTCCTTGATCTTCTGCGAGTCGACGCTCGCTTCGGTGCAAAGGATACGCATCATCAGCTGATCCTTGCTCATTTCGAGGCTGAACACGGCGACGGAGCGGTTGTCGTACACCGCGGCGTGCTGCCCGATATTCATGGCGAACGCGGATTTTCCCATGGCCGGACGCGCCGCCAGAATGATCAGGTCGCTCTTCTGCAGGCCGCTCGTCAGCCGGTCGAGCCGCGAAAAACCCGTGGCAACGCCGGTCAGCTTGCCCTTGCGCTGCACAAGCTCACCGATCCGGTTCAGTGTGCTCGGTACGATCTCGCTTGCCGGGGACAGCGAATCCTCGGTTTTGCGCATCGAAATATCGTAAATCTTCCGTTCCGCTTCGTTCAGCGACTCGTCGACCGGCTTCTGATCGTTCATCCCGTCGCGGATCATATCGTTTCCGACGCGGATCAGCGAACGCTGCATCGCGTGCTCCTCGACGATCGACGCATAGTACGACACGTTCGCCGCCGACGGAACGAGGTTCATCAGTTCGGTCAGGTAGACGGAACCGCCCGTCGATTCGAGCTTGCCGTTCCGCTCGAGGCGGTTAGTCAGCGTGATCAGGTCGACGGCGTCGCCCGCCATCCGCGTATCGCGCATGGCTGCGAAGATCGCGTTGTGCGCCGCAAGATAGAAATCCTCCGGATGCAGCTGCTCGATCATCGCGTCGAGCGCCTCGGTATCCAGCAGCATCGCGCCGAGAACGGATCGTTCCGCTTCAATGCTGTTCGGCAGCGCCCGTTCGATTGTTTGCTGTGGGGCCTGTTCCATTATTCCGTTACGACCACCTTGAACGCGGCGGACACGTTTTCAAACAGACTTGCCTTTGCGGTGTATTCGCCGACCGTCTTAATCGGTTCAATCGAAATCTTTTTGCGGTCGATATCCAGCCCCTGCTGCTCCTTCAGCGCCGCGGCGACTTCCTTCGCCGTGATCGCGCCGAACAGCTTGCCGTTTTCGCCGACGTTGGCGTGGATCGTGACGCGCTTTCCTTCGAGCTGACCGGCGTTCTCGCGCGCCTTGATGCCCGCCGTGAATTTCCGGTGCTGTGCGGCGCTCTTCTGAATGTTCGCCGCATTCACCGCCGAAGCGTCCGCCGGCGTCGCCATCTTGCGCGGGAACAGAAAGTTTCTCGCGTAGCCGTCCGAAACCTCTACGATCTCACCCTTCTTGCCGGTTCCCTTTACATCCTGTCCCAGTAAAACTTTCATATTCGTCTCCGTCCTTTCTCAAAGATCGCTGTTTTCTTTCTCGTATTCCTCAATCAGCGGCAGCAGCTTTTTCATCGCTTCCTGCCAAGTCACGCCGTTGATCTGTGCGCCCGCCATCGTCAGATGCCCGCCGCCGCCGAGCTTTTCGAGAATCATCTGCACGTTGATATCCCCGAAGCTCCGGCCGGAAATCGCAACGAGATCATCCGTTTCCGCGAGCACGAACGCCGCCTTGATGCCGCGAATGCCAAGGAGATCGTCCGCCGCCTGCGCGCAGATCAGCCGGCTGTCCGGAATCGTCTTTTCGCAGTACGAGACCGCGATGCCGCTGCGGCGGATCGTCGCGTGCGCGACCACCTCGGCGCAATGCACAAAGCTGTCGAAATCGTTCTGGTACATCGACTTGACCGAACCGAGGTCGGCGCCGTTGCGCCGCAGATACCCTGCCGCTTCAAACGTGCGCGAGCCGACGTTGAACGCAAACTGCTTCGTATCGGTCGTGATCCCCGCGAGCAGCGCGCTGCAGGTAAACGACGCGGGCTTGACGTTGTCGGCAAAGTACTGCAGAACCTCGGTCACCATTTCGCTCGCGGAGGAGGAACGGGATTCGAGATAATGCAGCGTCGAATTGTCGATATAGTCCGCGCTCCGGCGATGGTGGTCGATGACGACGATGCGCTCGCCGCGCTGCAGCAGTTCCGGCGCAACGGTATTCGACGCGCGCTGGGTATCGACGATCACAAGCACCGAATTCGGCTGCATCATCTGCGCGGCTTCTTCCGGCGTGATAATCAGGCCTTCCGCCGATCCGTCCTGTTCCATCCGGTGCAGCGCGTCCTCGATCATCGAGTTCGAACCGTCCAGCACGATATACGCATGCCGCCCGACATGGTTCGCGCAGGTCATAATGCCGAGCGCGGAGCCGAAGCAGTCCATATCGGAATTCTTATGGCCCATGATAAAGACGTCGCCGCTGTTTTCAAACAGCTGCGCGAGCGCCTTGGAGAACAGACGCGCCTTCACGCGCGACTGCCGCGCGTCCTGCTGCCGCCGTCCGCCGTAGAACCGGTAATCGCCGCCGTCCTTGACGACCGCCTGATCGCCGCCTCTGCCGAGCGCCAGTTCCATGGCCTGCCGCGCGTCCTGTTCGGACTGCGCAAGCCGCGGTGCGGCGCCGAGCGCCAGCGACAGCGAAACGACCGTGCCCGTGCCGGTATCGATCCGGTGCGCCGCTTCGATCAGCGGGAACTTTTCCTGTTCGAGCAGTTCCGCCTGCTTTGCTTCGAGAATCAGCAGGAACCGTCCGTTTTCATACCGGCGATACACGCCGTCGAGCCGCTTGCACAGCTCCGAAACGAGGCCTTCGACCTCGGCCAGCACCGCCGTGCTGCGGATTTCCGCGTCGCGCGTCAGTTCCTCGTAATTGTCCACATAGATCAGCGCGGTATAGGGGCGCTGCTCCGTATACAGTCGCTGATAGTGCGCCGCTTCCGTCCGGTCGAGCCAATATTGCAGAATCATCTGCTTCGCGTGACGCCGCGGAACGACGAGGTTCATAATCTGATACGTATTGCCGCGAACGACTTCCTGCAGCGAATTTGCGGGACGGGCAGGATTGTACGTCTCTAACAGGTCGGTGATGTATTTTCCGTCGTAAATCTCTGCAAAAGCCGGATTGCGCCAGCCGATGCGTCCGGTAACCGGGTCAAACAGAAGCGCCGGAACCGTGACTTCATTGACCAAAAGGGCGACCGCGGAATCGTTCTCCCGGAACACGCGATCCATGAGCCGCTGTTCCTTGTTGGAAATCTGCATCAGCCAAAGGAACGTCACCGCGAACAGCAGGATTCCGGCCACCAGCGCGGTCAGCGCAAACCAGTACATCCGCAGCGGAAGGAACGCAGCCGCCGCAACGAGTACGAACGCGCCGAGAAAAATCAACAGTCCCTGATACCGTTTCATTGCTTCCTCCCCTGCATTCGCTGCTCCAACTGTTTTTGAAAGAATCCGACCATGCCGACCATGGAAAGCACCATGAACGACTGTCCCAGCAGGCTGATCGAAACGGCCAGGACGATCGCGAAAATCCACGGCCGCCGCTTCGTCCACCGCTTCACCGTGCAAAGCCCGGCCAGCGCCAGCGGCAGAACCCAGATCACATAGGTGATGCGCAGCAGCGCGTTCCCGATCGAAACATTGCCGAGCACCATGCCGTATGCGGCGACGGTCAGCACCAGAACGCCGTAGATGTACGAACGCTCCACCATCCAGTCTGCAAACGGCGGCAGCGGCGGCAGTTCCGCGCCGCCCTTCCGGTTGAACGCGTGGGAAAGCAGCGCGCTCGTCAAGGCAGCGAACGCGGCCGGATAGTACAGAAGTTCGATCATGTATTCTTCGGCGTTCAGCTTCAGGTCCTGCAGAATCTCAGAGAGCGACTGCATCATGGCGGCGTCGACGGCAGAAACGCCTTCCGCCTCGATCGCGGCAGTCATTTCATTCCAGTCCTGCAGATACACCGCCATAAACGATCGCATCGGCAAAAAGGCGTCCCCGTCGGAAGCCATCGCCGGGCCGGAGATGCGGATGAACAGGCCGAGCAGCAGAACGATCGAGCCGTAGAACACGGTTTTGAAATTGGTCAGCTTTGCGCGCTGCGCCGCATACCAAAACACGCCCGCGGGCGCAATCAGCCCCAGCGCGTACAGGCCCTGCATCGCGCCGCCGAAAACCGCGCCGACCGCAAACGCGAGAAGCGCCAAAGCGGCGAGCACGGCCGGATGCGTTCGCCATGCGCTCCGCGCCCAAAGCGCCGGCGTGACCGCGAACAGCGGAACAAACAGAATCACGCGGAGAAGGAACAGCAGCGTGGA
Source organism: Clostridia bacterium (assembly GCA_017448545.1). Taxonomy (GTDB): domain Bacteria; phylum Bacillota; class Clostridia; order Christensenellales; family CAG-138; genus UBA3792. The sequence continues at coordinate 53,553 of JAFSLH010000001.1, read as the reverse complement.
AAGCGCCGTCGAAAGCGACGCATCCGACGACAGTGATTCCGGCAGCGCAAGAAACGGCACGGCAACCAGCAGCGCCGTCGCGACTGCCGCGACAAGCGCCCACCCGTATGCGCGATTCGATTTCGTTTGTACAGACTTCTCCATGTTGTCTATTTTACGCTAAATTCGGAAAAGCGTCAAGCACCTTTCTTTTCCCGCACAAACGGGATGAAAGCCCGAAGATGAAGAAAAAGCCTGAGGGGATCAGGCTTTCTTCTACTTATTGCATTATTGCACGAGAGCGCCGAACGCGGTCAGAAACAGGAAGACGGTCGGCAGTGCGCACGCAGTCGTCACCGCCACGGCCTCCCCCGCCAGTTCCGAATCGCTGCCCAGCGCCGTCGCAAGCGGATAGCTCGACATCGCCGTCGGCGCGGCGGAAATCAGCAGTACGGTCAGAAGCCGCAGCCCGCGGAATCCGAGCAGCGCAGCGATGCCGGTCATCACGATCGGCACCAGGATCAGCTTGCACACGGTGATGAACGTCAGCGCGCCGCGGTTCTTTTTGACCCCGTCGAACGACAGGATGCCGCCCAGCATCAGAAAACCCACCGGCGGAACCATGTTCGCAAAGTGCTGAATCGGCTTTAAGAGCACGGGCGGCAGCTCCCACCCGGTCAGCCGGAACAGGTAGCCCGCCGCCACGGCAAGGATGACCGGATTCACCGCGATCCGCTTCAAAAACTGCAGCAGATTGACTTTTCCGCCGCGGTTCATTTCCAGCGTAATGATCGACAGCAGATTGTATTCGGTCGCCACCAGCGCGGAGGTGAAAATCGTCAGCGCAAAGTTCCCCTCCCCGAGCATCGACGCCGCCACGGTCAGCGCAAAGATCGCATCGTTGCTGCGCACCGACGCCTGCGCGATCGCGCCGCGCCGCTTCGGGTCCTTGACGAAGAACGGCAGCGCGATCCACATGATCGCAAACAGCAGCAGCGTCCCGATGAGCATGAACCCCACGACCTGCCAGTCGTTCGTCATCGCGTCCCGCTCCCGGATCAGGTTGTTGAAGATCAGGCACGGCAGACCGACGTAATAGACGATGCGATTCAGCACCAAAAACACGTCTCCCGAAGCGACCTTTGTCACGCGGAGCAGCACGCCGATCGCCATCATAAGCAGCAGCGGCGCAACGGTATTGAACGATGTTATCAGATATTCCATGCCCCTATTATACCGATCGTTTTCCCGCCGCGCAACAGAATCCTGCATTTTTCCTGAAAATGCCCGTTTTTCGGCGCAATTCCGACTTGAAAAGCGCGCCGTTCGACGATATACTGTTGCTACGGAACCGGTGCGTCCGCCCTGTTCCGATCGCAAAACAGTTTTCGGAGAATCCCATGCATCAACAATCTTTCGAACGCTTTGACATGAAGCGTCCTCCCCGCCGCACCGCGTGGTACCTGCGCCCGCTGACGTTCCTTCTGAGCGCGCCGGACGTCTGGGCGCACCGCGCCAAGATCGTCAAGACCGGCATGGAAGGGCTGAAGCCGCCCTATCTGCTCCTCTGCAACCACAACGCGTTTCTGGATTTCAAGGTCGCGACCATGGCGATCTTCCCGCACCGCGCGAATTACGTCGTCGCGATCGACGGATTCATCGGGCGCGAAGGACTGCTCCGGAACGTCGGCTGCATCTGCAAGCGGAAATTCACGAACGACATTACGCTGATCCGGCAGTTGAAGCGCGTCGTGCAGAACGGGGACGTCTGCATGATCTACCCGGAAGCGCGGTATTCGCTGTGCGGCACGACGGCGGTGCTGCCCGCGTCGCTCGGCAAGCTCTGCAAGCTGCTCGGCGTGCCGGTCGTGACGCTGATTTGCCACGGTCACCATATTGACTCGCCGTTTTGGAATCTGCATCCGCGCGGCGTCAAGCCGACCGAGGCGGAGCTGACGCTGCAGTTCAATGCGGAGGCGCTGAAAACGGCGACGCCGGACGAGATCAACGAACGGCTGCGCAAGGCGTTTCAATACGACGAATACGCCTGGCAAAAGGAGCGCGGCGTCCGCGTACCATACGAAAAGCGGGCGGAAGGGCTGGAAAAGGTTCTGTACCAGTGCCCGCACTGCAAGACGGAGTACCGCATGGCGTCCGAGGGCACGGCGCTGTTCTGCCGCGCGTGCAAAAAGCGCTGGCAGTATTCGGAGCTCGGCGAGCTGCAGGCCGAAACCGGCGAAACGGAATTTTCCCACATCCCCGACTGGTACGAATGGGAGCGCGCGAACGTGCGCGCCGAGGTTGAGGCGGGAACGTATGACAGCGGCGAACTGCCCGTCACGGTGCGCTCGCTGCCGAATGCGAAAGAGTTCATCCTGCTCGGCGAAGGCACGATGCGCCACACGATGGACGGCTTCACGGTGCGCGGAACGGACGCCGACGGCGATCCGTTTGAGATGATCAAGTCCGTCCCGTCCCTGTATTCCTGCCACATCGAGTACGAATACCTCGGAAAGTTCGGCGACTGCGTCGATCTGAACACGCTCGAAGATACCTGGTATATCTACCCGCACGATTGCGATTTCGCGGTCACGAAGATGGCGCTTGCCACCGAGGAACTGTATCAGAAGGAACGGCGCGACGCCGGACACCCGTGCAAAGACGGGCTGGCATAAGTGAAACGAACACTAAGAAAAAATGCCCCGCTTTCCGAACAGTTCGGAAAACGGGGCGATTCTTATTTTGCGTAAACGGAGGCCAGACAGGCCGTTCGCTCCAGCGAGCCGAACAGGCGGAGCTTCACGACCGCAAACGCTTCCCTGAGGTACATGCCGAGCATGAACGCCGGGTATCCGTCGTCGCTTGCCGCGCCGTCGGCTGCCATGCCGAGCGACGACGCCATTGCCTTTGCCCGGTACAGGTGGTAGCCGCTGGATACGATCACGATGCGTTCGGCGCTGCCGCCGTCCTTTTCGATGACCGCCTTCGCATACGCGAGATTCTCCATCGTCGAGGTCGAATGCTCCTCGAGCAGGATGCGCGATTCGTCAATCCCGTGCGCCACCATATAGCGGCGCATGCACTCGGCTTCGGAAATGTCCTCGCCCGCGCCCTGTCCGCCGCTGACGACCGCCTTGGCTTCGGGGTTTTCTTCCAGATATTCGATGGCGCGGCGAATCCGGTTTTCGAGCGAAAGCGACGGTGTTTCGCCGTAAACCGCCGCGCCGAGCACGACCACATACGGCACGTTCTCGGCCGGTTCGATCAGCGCGCCTGAAACGATCGGCGCTTCCACGATCAGAAGGGCGACCGCCGCGAGTCCCGCAACGACGGATGCGGCGATCTTCAGCGTCCGTTCGCCGAACCGGAACAGCACCAGCATGCCGGCGCACACGGCCGGAATGATCGACGCAAACCGATAGCCGGAGGGGCCGAACGACCACAGCGCCGCGACGACGGCAAGCATCCCGCCCGCCGCCAGCCACCACGCCCATTTGGGTTTGATCAAAGCCAACACGGCGAGGCCGAGCAGAACGCCGGCGCCGATCCGGTAATACGGATGCAGCCCGAAAAAGACGCCCGCCGCCAGCAGGACAAGCAGTCCCGCCGACGTCCACTGCAGCGCCGTGCGTTTCTCTTTTTTCGGTTTTGCGGTCTTTGTTCCGTTCCGTTCCATAGCGTCACCTGTTTCCTTCGATGGCCCTATTATAGCGGACGGATGTCACAGAATTGCGTCCGAAACGCAACAAAAATGCGGAATCTTTATGAATAAGCGGCGACTTTTCGGCGTTTGCGCCCGATTTTGAGGGCAAACGCTTAGATTTGCAGCGTCAGATTGTTCCCGTAAATCCCGACAAACGCGCCGTTTTTCGCCTGCGGCGAGTCCGGATGGCACAGCAGCCACTTGTTCCGCATCCAGAGCAGTCCTTCCTCCCCCGGCGCATCGGGACGGACCGACGGCAGCGGCGCGTTCGTTCCGCGCTCGAGCACGACGAGGCAGTTGAACCCGTCCGGCTGCACGCGGCACGGCGCAAAATGCAGCACGCGCGGATAGACTTCGATCATCGTTTCGGGCGGCAGGTAAAAGCCCACGACGTCCGCCGCATCCAGCGAGCGATCGTGCACGTCGGACGGCAGCGCAAGCAGCAGTACCGCGCCGGTCGTCGAGTAGTTCAGCTCGCTGCATTTGTGATACTCCTCCGCGTTCAGCATAAAGCCGCGGCCGTTGCAGTACCCCGCCTGCATCGGCATCCCGCCGAACGCCGACGCGCCGACGCGCGCAACGACGTCCAGCGCTTCGAGCGCCGGATCGGACGCGGTATAACAATTGCCGCTTTGCGGGATCGGCGTCCTTTGCAGCGCTGCGGAAAGCGCTTCCGTTTCCGGAAGCGGCAGGATCTGTCCGTACGGCGCAAACGCCGGATCGGTCACGCTGTAAAGCCGTAGATCGGGATTCTTTTCCCGCAGTTGTTCCAAAACCGTCATTCGATGCTTCCTCCGTTTTTCAAGAACTGTTCCGCGACCAGAATGCCGGCCGCCTTGTCCTCCAATTTGCCGTTGTACCGGCTCTTTTCGATCGGCGCCGTATGCGCCGGATCCATGCCGTAGTCCATTTCCGACGTCAGCCGCGACAGGTAGTACGGATGCTCGAAAATATCCCCGTACAGCAGAATCTTGGCGGGATCAAGCAGATAGATCGCGCTTTTTAAGGCGTCGCCGAGCGCATGCACCGCGCGGTCGACGATCTGCGACGCGCCGTGGTCGCCCCCGCGCGCCGCGTCGAGCACCAGCGCCGTCGTCACGCGTTTGCGCTCACCGCCGCAAAGCTGCCACAGCAGCGGCGTGCCCACCGGGGACAGCGACAGCTGCGCGTCCTCGCGGATCGCCGTCGGGGACGCAATCGTTTCGAGACAGCCGGATTTGCCGCAGTGACACGGTTTGCCGCCGCGCCGGATCACCGGGATATGGCCGATTTCCGCGCACATCCGGTGCGCGCCGAACCAGATCCGATCCTCGACCGAAACCGCGGCCCCGATGCCGGCCTCGCAGCGCAGAAAGAACGCGCTTTCGGGCGCGTCGCCGCCCGCAAGGAACATTTCCGCGGCAAACAGCGCGCGGACGTTGTTGGACAGCGTGGCTTTCAGCCCGGTATACGCTTCAAACCGGTCGCAGATCGGGAAGTTTTTCGCATCCAGTGTGTCGAAACTGCTCTGCACGGTGCGTCCGTCCTCCCGAATCGCGCCGCGCACCGCGACGCCGACGCCGAGCATCCGCTCCCGCGAAATCCCGTTTTCGGCCGCCAGTGCGAGCAAGCGTTCGGACAGCTTTCGCACGGTCTCCTCCGCCGGCGCGCCGAGCGGCAGCGGGACGGTTTCTGAGAACAGAACCTCCCCGTTCAGCCACACGGCGGACAGAATTGCGGAACCGAGGCCGAGATGTACGCCGAGCGCGCACCGCGCGAACGGGTACAGCTCCAGCGTGATTTCCCGCCGCCCGACAGCGCCGCTCGGTACCGCACCGCTTTCGACGACCAGTCCCTCGTCGATCAGCTCCGCGGCGATATTCGTCAGCGCCGCCGGGGTCAGACCGAGCTGTTCGGAAAGGCGCTTGCGGGAAAGCCCGCCGCTGTGCCGCAGGCACTGCAAAACAGCCGCGCGATTGCCGCGCCGCACGCCCGCCATATTATCGCCTTCATACCGCATGCGATGTTTCCTCCCGTTTTGATTCCGCAGCTTCCGGATGCAGCTTGTTCCGCAGCAGGATCACGCCCGCGCCGAGCAGCACGATTGCGATCCCGATCAGCTTTTGCGCCGTCATCGTCTCGCCCAAAAACAGTACGCCGATCACGCAGCTCACGACCGGCATCAGAAGCAACCAGAGCTTGACGATCCAGACCTCATACCGGCGCAGATTCCGGTAGTAGAAAAAGTAAATGCACGTCTGCGCAAGCCCGCCGAGCGCGACAAGCGCCCAAAAGCCCGGCGTCTGCACCGCGCCGATCCCGCCGAGATCCCCGCGCAGGCCGGAAAACAGAGCGAACAGCATGAGCACGACGAAATTGTTATAATACGAAATCGAGTCCGTCGCCACGCCGCGCTTTTCCTGCGCGCGCTTGATCAGAAATGCGTTGACCGTGACGCAAAGCGCGCTGAGCAGGAAGAACAGGTCTGTCGGCCGCAGCGTGAACGAACGGAAATCCAGTCCGAGCACGAGCAGTACGCCGATCAGCATCACGACCGTCCCGATCCAGTCCGACGCGTACAGCCGCTTCCGATACAGCACGACGGTCGCCAGATTGACCATCAGCACGTCCGTTTTCAGCAGCGCCGTCCCCGCGCCGAGCGAGCCGCCGCCTGCATAGCCGAGGTTGGCCAACAGGTCGAGCAGAAAGCCGAACACGCCGATCAAGATCAGCAGCAGCGTCGTGCGCCCGTAGCGGAACAGGTCCCGGAACCCGCCGCCGACTGCAAGCTGCGCGGTCAGAAAGACGAGCGCAGCCGCGCGCAGCAGAAATCCGGCCGCAAACGCCGAGCCCGTCGCGGCGACCGCGTACTTACTGACCGCGTAGTAGACCGACCACGCAAGCACCATGCCGGCAATCATGCCGGCGCCGGAAAGCCGCTCCTTCATTGCAGCGCGGTAAACATGCGCCGCAGCGCCGCTTCGTCCATCGGAACCGGGTTGTTCCGCATCAGCGGATGCGCCGCCGCTTCGCGGCAAACTGCGTCGAGATCGAATTCGCCGAGCTCGGACAGCTTTGTCCGCAGCCCGCCGAGCCGTTTCAGTTCCCGAATCCGCTCCGCGAGCGCATCCGTGTCCGGTAAACCGACCGCACGGGCCAGGTGCTCGAGCCGCTCGTCGGCATTGATCCGCACGAAGCTGTCCAGCGTAAACGCGCAGGCCTCGCCGTGCGGCAGATGGTACCGTTCGGACAGCGGATAGCTGCACGCGTGCGATCCCGCCGTCTTGGGCAATGCAAAGCTGAGCCCGCCGAGCAGCGCGGCCAGCGACATGTTTTCACGCGCTTTCAGATCGGTTCCGTCGCGCCATGCCGTTTCGAGGTTTTCGAGAACGAGCCGCACCGCTTCGATCGCCGTAAGATCGGAGATCGGCTGATGGTTGCGGCTCCAGTAGCCCTCCAGCGCATGCGCCATCGCGTCCAGTCCGGTATTCATCGTCGTGCGCGGCGGCACCGAAACGGTCAGCATGGGATCGACGATCGCGCAGCGCGGCATGAACGCCGGATTGTTGATCGTTTTCTTTTCCGACCCGTGGCTGATGACCGAAACCTGCGTGACCTCGCTGCCGGTTCCCGCCGTCGTCGGAACGGCGATCATCGGAAGCCGATCCATGGGGAACGGGCGCTCCCCGCAAAAATACGCGATCGCTTCCGCGTCGCTTCGCGCAATCGCCGCCGCGAACTTTGCCGTATCCATCGTACTGCCGCCGCCGATTCCGACGACCGCGTCGGCGTTCGTTTCCCGGATCAGCCGCACCGCCGCTTCGACGCCGGACAGCTGCGGATTCTCCTCCACGTCGGAAAAGACGCCCGCGATCTCCGGGACCGATTGCCGCAATTCCTCTGTACGCGCGCGCAAAAACCGGTCGCAGACGACCACGACGCGCGACGCGCCGAGCGAGCGCAGCGTTTCGCCGAGCGACGCAAGACTGCCCGTGCCGAACCGGATTTCAACCGGCTGCCGGTACAAAAACTCAAGCGTCATAAATGCCGTCCTCGATCGTGCGAACCTCGGCCGCGAACTTGTGCATATTGACCGCGCGCCAGTCCTCCAGGTCCTGGCACCAGTCCGTCATGAGGAACGTTTTGACCATTTCGATCGCCATTTCCGGGCCGACGATCCAGCCGCCCATGCACAGCACGTTCGCGTTGTTGATCGCACGGGCCATCTTCGCCGCATACACGCCTTCGCACGCGACGGCATACACGCCCTTGAACTTGTTCGCCACGACGCTCATGCCCGCGCCGGTGCCGCAGATCAGGATCGCCTTCTCATACGTTCCGTCCTGCACCCTCGGCGCAACGTCCGACGCGACGCGGTAATAGGGATGCACGTCCAATAGGTCGACGGTGCCGAGATCGTCGAACACTACGCCCGCTTCCGTAAGATACGCTTTGACCGCTTCCTTGACGGCAAAGCCCGATTTATCGCTTCCGATTGCCAGTTTCATACCAAAAATCTCCTTCTTTTCTGCAAATTTTGTTATTTCAGGGCGACCGCTTCCTTCGCGGTGCGCACCATGTTTTCCACCGTCAGGCCCATCGCTTCGCGCAGATACGGCAGCTTGCCGACCTCGCCGAACCGATCCTGAACGCCGACCGCAAAGACCGGAATCTTCTCCTTTGCGAGCGCTTCGAGCACCGCGGAATGCAGCCCGCCGATCACGTTATGGTTCTCCACGGTCAGCACCGCGCCGGTCTTTTTTGCCGAAGCGACGACTGTTTTGCGGTCGATCGGCTTGATCGTATGCACGTTCACGACGTCGCACGAAATCCCTTCCGCCGCGAGCCGTTCCGCCGCCTGCAGCGCGTCCGCCGTGAGCATGCCGGACACGAAGATCGAAAGGTCGGTTCCTTCCCGCAGCACGTCCGCGCTGAACAGATCGAACCGGTAGTCCGGGCCGAACACGTTCGGCAGCTCCTTTCGGAACAGCCGCACATACACCGGGCCTTCATACGCGTCGAGTACCGGCATCGCCGCGCGAAGCTGCACGCCGTCGACCGGCTCGAAAATCACGACGCCCGGGATCGACCGCAGCACGCCGATATCCTCCATGCTCATGTGCGTTCCGCCGTTCAGTTCGGCACAAATGCCCGGATCGGTGCCGACGATCTTCACGTTCTGCTTCGCATACGAAATCGAAATCGCGATCTGATCGCAGATGCGGCGCGTTGCAAACGGCGTAAAGCTCTCGATCCACGGCTTGAACCCGTAGCTCGAAAGGCCCGCCGCGATGGACGCCATGTTCTGTTCCGCAATGCCGCAATCGAAAATCCGGTCCGGGAAGCGGCTGCGCAGCCCGAGCGTTCCGCTCGCCTTGGCAAGGTCCGCATCCAGCAGCACGACGCGCCGGTCCTGTTCCATCAGCCGCGCGAGACATTCCGCGTAAATAGCTCTCATTTCCATACCGTTACGCCTCCCCGCGGATTTCCCGCACGGCGGCAGCCGCCTGCTCCGCCGTGAAATTCGTATTGTGATTGCCGCTTCTGAGCTCTTCAACCCAATGGATTCCGCAGCCCTTGACCGTGTTCAGCAGCACCATCGTCGGTTTTCCGCCGCCGACGCCGAGCTTTGCATGCTGCACCGCCGCGAGCACCTGCTCCACGTCGTTGCCGTCCTCCACATCGATCACGTTCCAGCCGAACGCCGCCCACTTTTCCGCGAGCGGAGCGATCCCGTTGACCTCCTCCACCGTACCGTCGATCTGCAGCTTGTTGTAATCGGTGAAGCCGATCAGGTTATCGAGCTTCTTCGCCGCGGCGAACATCGCCGCTTCCCAGATCTGCCCCTCCTGCGTTTCGCCGTCGCCGATCAGCGTATAGACGATCGCGCCGTCTTTCGCGAGTTTCGCGCCGAGCGCCGCGCCGACCGCGCAGGAAAAGCCCTGTCCGAGACTGCCCGTCGTCATATCGACGCCCGGCGTCCGGTTGCAGTCGCAATGGCTCGGCAGGTTCGTCCCGCCCTGGTTCAGCGTCAGAAGCAGCGAGCGATCGAAGTAGCCGCGCTCCGCCAGCGCCGCGTAGACCGCCGGGCCGGCATGGCCCTTGGAGCAGACAAACCGATCGCGGCCCGGCATGTTCGGCTGCGCCGGATCGATCCGCATCTCCCGAAAGTACAATACCGCCAACAGTTCCACAACCGAAAGGCAGCCGCCGATGTGTCCCACGCCTAAGTGTCCGATCGACTCCGCAACGTCGCAGCGGATGTCCTGACAAATGGCTTTCAAATCCGTTTTCAAGTTCTTTTCTCCTTGTTTATTCAATCTTGTTAATCAATATGATTTTACCCATATTCTGCGGAATTGTCAAGATGATCCCTTGACTTTTTCACGAAATCGGACTATGATTGATAAAAAGATTGAATTATTTCGGAGGATCCTTCCCGTGAAGCCTTTTACCCCTGTTTACGTCCCGGTCGGCGTACCGACTTTTCATATGGAAAGCGCTGAAGACGCCTTTGTCCGGTCGAAGAAAACACTGCTTTCAATCGACGCGCGGTTCGTGGTTCCGGCGGAAAAACTGCTCTCGATCGACGCGCTGCGCGCCTACCTTGCGCCGCTTTCGCCCGACCTTGTCGTGTTTCAGAACCTGACGTTTGCCAACGCGGCCTATATGTCCGAAGTACTGCGCGCCTGCGATTGTCCCGTCGTGCTCTGGACGCTGCGCGAGCCGGTCATCGACGGCGGACGGCTGCGGCTGAATTCACTGACCGGCGCTTATTCTGCGGCAAACGCGCTGCGCGCCTTCGGCGACCGGCCGTTTCTCTACGCCTTCGGCGCGCCGGAGGAAGAATGCGTGCAAGCGACGCTGCGCGCCGGTGTCGCGGCGGCTGCGCTGAAGCATGCGCTGCGCTCGCTGAAGATCGCCGCCGTCGGCCACACGCCGCAGGGATTCGGGTTCGGCCGCGCGCTGGACAGCGAACTGACGCACGTATTCGGCGCGGAGCTGGAAGCGATCGAAGCGCGCGAACTGATCGACCGGGCCAAGGGCTATACGGACGAGGAATGCCGCCCCTATCTCGAAAAAACCGATTGCGCGACCTGCGGTCTCGACTGCACGCCCGAGCGGAACCGGCTCGATCACGCGCGTCTGTACAAGGCGTACAGCGACTATATCCGGCAAAGCGGAATCGGCGCGCTTGCGTCCCGCTGCTGGCCGGACTTTTTCACCGCGTTCGGCACGCCGGTCTGCACGGTGCTTTCGATGCTGAACGACGACGGCGTCGCCGCCGCCTGCGAATCGGACATCTACGGCGCGCTGTCGATGTGGATGGGCATGCAGTTGTCCTGCTCCCCCGTCTTTTTCGGCGATCCGGTCTCGCTCGACGAAACGGAAAACACGGTCACATTCTGGCACTGCGGCGCGGCGGCCTGCTCGCTCGCGCGGCGGGATACGGGCGCGACGGTCGGCGTACATCCGAACCGCAAGATCGGCCCCGCCATGGATTTCGGCTGCGAAGCGTTTGACGACGCGACGATCTTCCGCGTCGGCCGCGAGCCGGACGGGTCGTTCCGGTTCTTCCTTGCCGAAGGCGCGGCGCTCGACAAGCCGAAGCAGTTTACCGGCACAAGCGTCGTCGTGCGAACCGACGCGCCCGCGCGGGAGCTTGTGGAAAGCAGCGTAAAAGCCGGGTTTGAGCCGCACTTTGTCGTGATCCGCGGCCGCCACGCCGAAACGCTCGAAGCGCTTGCGACGTTCTTCGGCTTCCCCGTCTGTCGGTACTGAGCCATGATCGTGCATTCGTTTGACAACCAGTCCGAGCCGGTGTTCGGTCCCGAAGCGTTCCTGGGCCCGCAGCGGCACCTTTGCGAGCTCTGCATTCTGACGTTTTCCGAACGGATTTTCGGCGAACTGCAGACGCGGTTCCCCGTGCGCACGGTCGGAACGATTCGATCGGTCAACGGCGAACACCCGATCTGTCTCTTTGAATATGCCGGCAAAACGATCGGCGCGCTGCTGCTTTCGGTCGGCGCCACCGGCGCGGGCAACGATCTCATTGAACTGAACTGGCAGACCGGCGCAACGAAGTTTCTCGCGTTCGGTTCGGCGGGCAGCCTGAACCGCGCCGAAACGGAGGGAAAATACGTCATCCCGACCGAAGCGTACCGCGACGAAGGCATGTCCTACCATTACGCGCCGCCCGCGGACTATATCCGGATCGGCACGGCTGACGCGCTTGCCAATCTGTTTGACGAGCTGCGGCTGCCGTACGTCAAGGGCCGGGTATGGACGACGGACGCGCCCTACCGCGAAACGAGAAACCAGGTCGCAGCGCGGCAGGCGGAGGGCTGCATCGCGGTTGAGATGGAGCTTTCGGGCTTGCAGGCGATCTGCAACTTCCACGGCTTTACGCTCTATGATTTTCTGGTCACCGGCGACGTTCTCGACGCGCCTGTCTACGAAAACGAAGGGCTGCACGACGCGAACCACAATTTCGACAAGCTGGATATCGCGCTCGAACTCGCAAAGCGCATCTGATCGGACAAAAAACAGGGACTGCAGCCGGTGAAGGTTACAGTCCCTTGTCGATTTTGGACGTTTATTGCATGATTGCGTCCTTCTGCTCTTGCAGCTCTTCGATCTTCTTCTTGCTCAGCGGGTACAGGAACCGCAGAATCAGGAACACGAGCAGGAACAGCACGGCCGGGATCATGACCGAGGAGTTATACATGGACTGCAGCGCGTCCGCGGAAAGCCCTTCGGTCTTGAGGTTCGCGCCGTCGTAGCCGATTCGCAGCAGCGGCACGTTGATCAAAATCGTCGCCACCGTCTGCCCGAGCTTGCGCATGAACGAATAGAACGCGTAGCTCGTCGCTTCGTCGTTCAGCCCGAGCACGACCTTGTTGTAGTCGATCGCGTCGGCGGCGAGCGCCCAGATCAGCAGGAAGATGAACGCCGTGCCGATGCCGCTCATCAGGCACGCGGCGAGGTACATCCAGACGCTCGTGATCCCGAACAGCGCCAGCACGAACAGGACGATATAGAACACGGCGGCGAGCAGGATGCCGTAGGAGCAGACCTCGCGGCGGCCGAACCGGTTGCCGAGCTTCGTCGCGAAGAACATGACGATCGCGACCGGCAGATACTGGAACACGGTCGGCAGCATCGTCAGCCCCGGCATGCCGAAGAAGTGGTCGAACAGGTACGCGTTATAGCCCTGCCCGAACATCTGCGCGGCGAGGAACAGCATCGACGCGATGCTGACCGCCATGAACGGACGGCTCCCAAGCAGCGTTTTGATCACGCGCAGCGTATTGCCCTTCTGCTTCGGTTCCGGCTTCGACTCGACGCGCTCCTTCGTCCACAGGTAGCAGAGGAAATAGGCGACGACGGACAGCACGGCGATGATGACGACGCCGATAAACACGCGGGTATAGTCCATCTGCTTTGTGCCGTCGGCCAGCTTCACATAGCACATCGAGGCCAGTACCATGGCCGGCATGGCGCCGAACGTGGAGCCGATCGATCGGAACACGGACAGCGACGAGCGCTCCTTATCACTCGAGGTGATGACCTGCGCCAGCGAGCCGTACGGGATATTGATGCAGGTGTACAGCATGCCGAACAGGATGTACGTCACGTAGATCCAGGCGAGCTTCGCGCCCGAGCCGAAGCCCATGACGTTTGCAAACATCAGCACCGCCGCGAGCGCGACCGGAACGGCAAAAAACTTGACCCAGTGGCGATAGCGGCCGTCTCTGCGCGGCTTTGCGCTGTCAATGATGCGGCCCCAGATCGGGTCGTTGATCGCATCCCAGATGCGCGCGACGATCGTCATGATCATGACGCTGAGCACGCTGATCTCCAATACGTCCGTGTAATACTTGTTCAGGATGCTCTGCGTCAGTCCGAACACGAGACAGGACGCAAGATCGCCCATCGCATAGCCGATTTTGTCCTTCATCTTAATGCCGCTCGTGCGGGCAATATAAGACGTTCCCTGCTTACTCTCCATGGTTTCTCCCCTTTCCGTTGTTCCTTATTTGCTTTGCATGCGGATTTGTTCAAACAGCGGCGCAAACGCGCTGTCCTTTTTGTAAAACACCGGCGGCTGCCCGAGCGGCGCGTCAAACGTCCACACCGACATTGTCCAGCCCGGGAACTCTTTTCCGCTCCAAAGATCGACCCAGTCGCCCGGCGGCAAAAAGACCTGCCGTGTTCTCGCTTTCGGCTCGATCACCGGGCAGACGTACAGATCGTCGCCGAGATAATAGCTGTACGGATCGCGTTCCGCCATGTAGCTGCCCGTTTCCCAGAAGTCGGGGCGCATCGCGGGAATCCCCTGCCCGGCAAGCTGTGCGCAGTGCTGAATGTACGGTTTTAACTGCGCGTGGATCGCCGTCAGCCGCACGGTATACGGCAAAACGTCCGGCGCGTCGAACTGCGCGTTTGCCCACGGACGGATCGATTCGTGGCTGCGCATCAAGAGCGAGAACGCGTTCATCTCCATCCAGCGCGTGAACAGCTCCCCGTTCCGTTTCAGCTTGCCGAACGAGAAGAAGCCGCCGATATCCGAATGCACCATCGGCGCGCCGGAAAAGCCGAGCGAAAAGCTCGCGGGCATCACGCACGGCATGCCGTAGTCCTTCGTCGTGTCGGTATGCTGATCGCCGTTCCAGAGTACCGGCGCATAGCTCTGCACGCCGACATAGCCGCTGCGCATGAAAAACATAGCGTCCTTTGCGCCGTATTCCTCGATCGCCTCACGGTTGATCTTCGCCCAAAGCACCGGCCAGAGGTTGTGCAGTTGCTTCGGATCGCCGTCGTGCAGAACGCAGTCCACGGGCAGGTATTCGCCGAAGTCCGCCATCCAGCCGGACACGCCGAGATCGAGCATGTTTTGCTTGATCAGCACGTCCTTGATGAAGCGCACCGCGTCCGGATCGGTCAGATCGAGCATGCCCGCGTCGAACGTCGTGGATTTGATATGGTACACGCTGCCGTCCGGATGCGTGATCAGCCAGCCCTTTTCCCGACACTCGTTGTACAGGCGGCTGTCCCTGACAAGATACGGATTGATATAGGCAAGAAAGCGCACGCCGCGTGCGTTCAGCTTCCGAATCGCGCCCTTCAAATCCGGATACAGCGTTTCGTCGGCTTCCCAGTTCCACCAGACCTGATAGCCCATGACCGTGCGGTTAAAGCCCGACCAGTCCTGGCTCCAGACGCCGCAGACCTTTGCGCCGGCGTCGAGCATCGCAAACGCCTTGTCGAGAATCCGCTGCGTGCCGCCCTGCACGCCGAGAATCATGCCGTCGAAGCACCAGTCCGGCAGATATTGTCGGTTCGGAATCTGCGCCGCCAGAATGCGCGACAGCGCCGCAAAGCTCTCGCCCCGGGACAGGAACAGCCCGCGTGGACAGGCGTCGAACTCGAACCGGTAACCGTCGTCCGCAAACACGGAGGTTCCGTCCGACTCGGTATCGAACCGGATCAGCCGGCCGCGGTCGGTCTGGAACACCGGCATCGGCGCATAGCTGCCGATCGCAGAATGGGGTTTTTCCCGGTACAGGCAGCGCGGCAGAAGCGCCTTTTCGAGCACCGTCTTGGCCTTGATATGCTCGGAAACGAAATTCACGACTGTTTCGCCGCGCAGATTCACCTGCCGGTACTGCTCGCCGCCGCCGAACACGGCCTCGCCGTCGATCGCCGGAAGCGCAAACGCATACGCCCATCCGTCCTCGCCGGAAAAGGTCAGCGCCGCGCCGGTCGCGTCCGTCGAAACGGTCACACTGAGCGAACGGCCCTCCGCGCTGAGTGTAAACGCGCCGCTGTCGCCCGCAATCGCGGTCAGCGGAATACGCGCCGTCTCCGTGATCTGTTCCTTTACGGTGCCGCGGTCCGCCGTATACGTCTTTTCCCGCCGGATCGCCGTTGCAAACGGCCGGTCAGGCCGATGCGCAGCCAGCACCAGTCCGTCCGCGGTCAGCGTCCAGACGCCGCTTAGGAGGTTTGATTCTGCCATCCTGTCCGCTCCTTTACATTTCTTTTACCATTATACGGGAGATGTCGTTCCGTGTCAACGGGGCGTCGGTTTTTTTGCGGTCATTGCATCTGCGGCGCGGACAAGGCAAACTTTTTGTAACAAAAGCGGCGGCAATACTTTACAAACCGCGGATTCTTTGGGTATACTACAGGAAAAAGCAGGAGGTGTGCACAATGTTGGTGATTACAGAGAAGAATTTTGCAAGCGAAGTTTTGCAGTCGGACAAGCCCGTCCTTTTGGACTTCTGGGCGACCTGGTGCGGTCCGTGCCGCATGTTTGCCCCGATTCTCGAGCAGTTTGCCGCAAAGCATCCGGAAATCAAAGTCGGCAAGGTCGACGTGGACGAAGAAGCGGAACTTGCGATGCAGCATCAGGTGATGAGCATCCCGACCGTCGTGCTGTATCGGAACGGCGAAATCGTCAAGCGTGACGCCGGCGCGAAGCCGCTCGCCGCGCTGGAAGCCTGGGTACAGTGAACAAGCCCATGAAACGCATTCTTCTGTTCGCGCTATGCGCTGCTGCTCTGCACGGCCTGCATTACGATCAACCTGACGCCCGGTGCTGCAACCGCGCCGGCGGAAACGGGTCTGCCGAGTAATGCCAAAGCACAGGCTGCGCAGACGGCGGAACCGGTTGCGGTCGCTACGCCGGAACCGAATCCAAAAATGCAGCAGCCCGAGGTGCCGGCAGGCACGCCGATCCTCGCGCCGCAGCCCGACGAGCCGACGGAGGATTATACCTATCTGCTCTCCGGCGTTCCGCAGGACGATCTGTTCGACAATATTCTGTATGCCGATTGACGGTGTGAGGCATAGCGTTATCGTTCCGCGTCATATCGTTTTCGATCCGAAAATATCGATATCGATCCGAAAATATCGATATCGATCCGAAAATATCGATATCGATATGAATAATATCGTTTTCGATGCAAGACAAAGACCAAGATTAAGAAAGAGACTAAGATAAGACTAAGACAAGCGCTCCATAAATGGACCATAAATGGAGCAAGACAAAGACAGACGCTCCATTCATGGAGTGAAACAGTCCATAAATGGAGCAAGACAAAGACTAAGACAAAGATAAAGACAAAGAACAGTACAGGACACGGCGCCTATCTCGCGGCGCGGCCGATCGGAAGGCCGCCCGCGGGCGCCTGTTTTCGTTTTTGGGCGCGAAAAAGCGGAAGGCCCTCCTTCTTTGACGCGGATTACAGGTTGAAGTCCGGCGTATTGTCGCGCTGATAGGAGCACCAGTTGCCGTTTTCGATCAGTTCCTCATGCGCCGTATGCGCGAGCAGCTCATCCGTCTGCCCCTGCTCCGCGAGCCGCCGCGTCATCTCGGCAAAGAATCGCTCCATCTTGCTGTGGTCGCCCACCTTGCGCGAAAGCGAGAGCTTGCCGTAATAGTTGGAGACGAACAGCGTTGCGGCGGACACGCTGCCGAGCAGGATTTTGATCGTCGTCCGATACAGCTCGGCGTCGACCGTCGGCAGCAGCCGGAACAGGCCGTTGACGACCTCGAACAGCAGTGAAACGAGATACACCGTGACGCTGATCCACAGCGCCGTCCGAACGATCCGCTCGCTCGTGCGCTGCCGCTTTTGGGCCTTCTTCCCCGCCGCCGCATGGTAGCGCCGCTGCCCCTCGATCCAGCAGTCCCGGATCGAATGCGATTCCTTTGCCGGGCCCGCAAGGCCGAGCGCAGCCAATGCGGCCGCGACCCAACCGGCTTCCTCCTTCTGCGTCCAGGACAGCAGCGCCGCGGGCTGGACGGTGCTGCCGGCATACCGGAGATACGCCTGCACGCGCAAACTCTCCTCCAGCATCCGGTATTCGATGTAGCGGCGGTGGCAAGCAAGCCGCGCCGCGAGCCTTGACAGCAGAAACGCGCCGAGCAGTACGATTCCGCAGACCAGAATCATCCAGTGCAGCTCGACTTCGTCATACAGCAAGAACGCAATCGTGACGGCCGTGCTCATTGCCGCGAGCAGGGCGAGAATCCGGCGATACCGCTCGCCGTTCGCGTTGCTCAGCGTTTCGGCCACGGCATGAACGGTCTTGATTCGTTCGAGCGTTGCGTCCGACCCGTCGGTCTCCAGAATCGGATACGCCGCAGGTTCCGTCTGCCGCGCAAGCCGGTTGAACTCATCGGTGCGGGCCAGCAGTTCGTCGAACCGCTGTTCGTCGCCGAGAAAGCGCGTCGTGCCCGCCGGTGCGTCCGCGCGGTCGCCGCGCGGCGTGTAGATGTGATAAACCGCCTGGGACGCGTCGATTGCAGCGCCGATCGCCGGACGATAGGAGCCGTGCAGCGCGAAATCGACCGCGGAACTCGTTCCGCAGCCGTGCGGCGTCGGGTCTTCCCCGTCCCACAAAGCGATCAGGACGTGCGCAAACGTCGCCACATGGATCCCGGCCTGCCGATAGGCGAAATCGCGCGAAGGCGTTTCGGGCAGCGGCTCGATCGCCGGGACCGTATAGCAGTCGATCGCGTTGTCGCAATGCATGCGGAACCGTGCCAGCGTTGCTTCGTCAAAATCCGTTTCGAAGTCCGCGCGGGAAAGCGGCAGCGCCGCGATCAGCGGCACGTCCATGGACTGCGCCACGTCCGCGCAGAGCAGGTCGGCGCCCGCCGCAAGGCTGTTCAGCATGACGAGATCCGTTGCCGGACAGCGCGCGCGAAGCGTTGCGATGACCTTTGCAACCGCATGTTTCAGCGGTTCGCGATCCTCCTCCCGTATCGTCAGATGGCCCGATACGCCGAGGACGATCGGTATCGTTTTATCGTTCATAGACTGCCATTCCGATCCGATCCGCAAGCGCCGGGATGTTCCGGATTGCGTCACGGTCATACTCCTTGATTTCCTCGTCGAGCATCGCATACGGGATCAGGTACGGCGACGTCTTCTGTTCCGGGTTGCGCTTGCCGAGCGTCCATCCGTGCTGCAGCCGTTCCTGCATCCACGCCTCATGCTCCCATTCCGCCATGATCTCCACCAGATCGTCCGGGAACGAGTCCACCGCTCCCTTGCCGCCCTTCGGCGCGAGCCGGTAGCCCGCGCGTTCGAGCCGGTCGCAGATGTCCTGGGCCTGCCGGAGGTTGCTGTATTTCAGGTCGTCCGGCAGTGCGGAGAAGTCCGGGTACCGCAGCGGCCGTTCGGGGTGCTCCTCGAGCTGCTTCTCGTTGTACCGCGCATGGATCGCGATTGCGAGCAGCTCCAGATCCTTCAGCAGCGGGCGCGCCGACAGCTCGGCCAGCTTTGGTTTGAACACCGTGAGACTGTCGAGCGATTCGTTGTCCACGTCGAATCCCTGCGGGAACACGGTGTCAAGGTCAAGCAGCCGATGCAGCAGCGCCTTCTTTTCCGCGCAGAAATCGGCCGGGAGTTTTCCGTGCTTCGTCACGAACGTCGCGGAAAGGTACCCGTCGTCGAGCGCCAGATGCACCGTATCCGCAAGCGTGAACGTCTTGGTGATAATGCCGCGCGCTTCGC
The DNA here is from genome assembly GCA_017448545.1 of Clostridia bacterium. Lineage (GTDB taxonomy): Bacteria > Bacillota > Clostridia > Christensenellales > CAG-138 > UBA3792. The sequence goes on along the minus strand of JAFSLH010000001.1, from coordinate 34,359 downwards.
GGTTCCATTCCTGCAGCTCGTCGCACAGGATCAGAAGGTACGCAATCGGGTTCGCGTCGGGCCGCATCGCGCCGAGCGAGAACGGCGGACGCTGCAGCGCGTTCCGGTACCAGTTGTGCAGCAGAATCGCGGTCGCGCTGTCCACAACCGGCCAGTAGAACCGCTCCGGTCGGTCGCCGCTCGTCTGGATCGCGTAGCCGTACCACTTCAGGATGATCATCGCGCTGTAATAGCCGTGATCGATGAACCCGGACTTAGCCATATCGTCCACGAACCGGTTGATCGCCGCTTTCGTTTCTTCGAGATCGGTGCCGAGCGTCATGTGGATGCGGTGCGCGAGGAGATCGTTCGGCGTGAGAAGATCGACGTAGGAACAGCTTTCATAGGCGTCGTAAAACGATTTTGTGAACGACCGCTTCGGCACAACCTCACAGATATGGTTCAGTTCGGAGAAATTCTCGTACCGGATCTGTGCCCTGACGCGCACTTCGTCGCCGTCGGCGTCCGTGACCATGCGAATGAACCGGTTGATCTGATGGCCAACGATCTCGACCGGATAGCCGACGTCGTGGAACAGCGACGCAACGCCCCAGCGGAAGAAAAACTCCTCGTGCGGGGTTTGGTAGCCGATCCGGTACGGCGCTTCGGGAATCGCCTTTTCGAATGCGTTCCGATAGCCGGGAATCCGCGTATAGATCGAAAGGCCCGTCAAAAATACGTTGACCGAGTGGACAAAATGATCGCGCTGCTTGTCGATCAGCGTTGCGGCCGTCTCCTCATAGCTGCGCAGGATGTCGACGAGGTCGACGAACGGATCGTCCTTGCCGGGCAGCGTGATCCGATAGGTGTCGAAAAACGCGCGGTAGACGGCAAACGCATTGTCCGGCGTCTCCTGTTCCAGAAACTTGCGCACCGTGCCGGCCAGGAACGCTTTGTAGTTGTGCCCGTTCTGCACATCCTCGGTGAGCGCGAGTTCCGCAAAAAAGCGATCGACAAATTGACTCAGATTGCTCATGTCTGCTCCTTTCATCCTTCGATAATGAGTTCAAAACCGCGATCGCTGCCGAGCGAATCGATCGCTTCCTGCATGTTGACGGAAACGCGCAGACGCTGCAGGGATTCGAGCGAAAGCACCGGCGACAAATCCGTCAGCCACGGATTCCATTGCACATCCAGTTCCTTCACCTGCTTGTGCAGAATGACGATGCGCCAAAGGTCGTCATTCGTCATGTCGCAGTCGTACATATCCAGAATCCCGATCGGCACGCCGGCCGTCGATTCGATCCAGTCCGTTCGGTCGATCGCGATCCGCAGCAGGCCCCAGTCCTCCGGCACGGGCGGAATCTGCGACAAAAACGACGAATCGGCGATCTGCGGGCAATCCCGCAGCGTAATATCGCGCAGCTTCTGACATTTTGCAAGCGCCGAAGCGTCGGTCAGCGCTTCGCAGTACTCAAAGATCACCTGACTAAGGTTCGGGAATTGCTCGATCCCGTCCAGCGTTTCGATCGGCTGCAAACTCAGCGACAGCGTTTCCAGAGCCGTGAAGCGCTGCAGCGCGTCCAAACTTGTCAGCGAACCCGTCGTGATCGGCGTTTCGCTGTTGTCGTCAAACCGCACAAGCGCCCATGTCGTCCGCCTGCCGTCCCAGTCCTCGCGCGTCCACTCCTCGCTCCGGTGGTATACGACGTCTCCGGCGATCCACAGGTCCGTAATCCGGGAAGCAATCGCGTCCGGCAGCGCAAGGAGATCGTCCACCGTCATGCGCGGCAGGTTGAACCAGACCTCAACGTCGTCCGACAGCCCGCCGATCGGCGTCAGGTCCGCGATCGGGTTGCCGCTTACGTTCAGATGCTCGAGCCGATGCAGGTTTTCCACGCCCTCGATCGACTCGACCGCGGTGCTCCCGATCAACAGCCGCTTTAGATTCTGCAGCGTGAACGCGGCGGACGCGTCCGTGAGGTCGTAACAGTATTCCACGTGCAGCAGTTCCAGCGAAGAAAGGTACTGGATTCCCTCCAGCGAGGTCAGCGGCTGCGCATAGAGTTTGAGTTCTTTCAGTCCCGTCAATGGCTTCAGCAGTTCGAGATCGGTCAGCACCGTTCCCTGCTCCAACGGAATCGGCTCCTCGCCGTAACGCTCCAGAGACAGCGTCGGCGGGTTCGTGCTCCGGTCCGCATCCACCCAGTACTCGTCGCCGCAGACGCTGTCGCCGCAGATGCACAGCCGTTCGACGCGCTTCAGCAGTCCTTCCGGCAGCGTCTGCAGCTCGTCCAGCGAGTTGATGACGACCGTCGGCATCACCGGACGCCAGTATCCGTTCGGATAGGTCACGTCGTACATCTGGAAATTGCCGGCGTTGCACAGCTCCCGCGCCTGCTGCCCGAGATGGCCCGGCACCGTAAGCTTCAGGCCGTTTCGGATCGCATACAGCGGTTTCAGATCGGTCACATCGTCGAGATCCTCGAGCCGGATCACATACGCCCGATCCGGCTCGATGCCGTCGAAGCAATGCAGGTCCTTTAGGTCGAAGATCGACGTCAGAGAAATGATTCTCGCGTTGACCGACGCAAACGACGGAACGGTGAACAGGCCCTCGATCGAAAGCTCCGTCAGGTTCATGCCGTCGAGCGCGGACCAGTCGGTCAGCTTGGCGCAATCGTACAGCGATAAATGCCCCTGATAGTCCCCGAAGCCGTTCAGATTCTGCAGCCCCTCCAAAGAGGTCAGATGGGGGCACTCCGACAGTTCGACATTGTTCACGTCCAGCGCGGGCAATCCCTCCAGCGACGGCACGCCGTGCAGTTTCAGCGTCCCGGTGACCTTCGGCAGCAGCGACCAGTCAACCGGCTCGGTGCGCCAGTCGTTCGTGTTGGCGCGGAAATACCATTCCAGCGTTTCGACCGTCGCGTCGGTCAGATACTGCATGGCGCTGCAGTCCCGGTTCGTGATGTTCAGATAGGAATACTTTTGGATCGCGTCAAGGCCTTCCCAGTTTTGAAGCTGCGCGACGCCGAACGAGAAATTGTCCTTGTTCTGAATGTCCCGCAAAAACAGGCAGTTTGTAAGCCGCGATCCGTAAATCTGCAAATCGTGCAGGCTCATTAACTCCGTCACAACGCTGATATCCGATAGCTCAAACGATTCATGCAGCAGAATCTTCTGCAGTCCGTCGCATCCGCGCAGCGCGGAAATGTCCCGCAGTTCGTGCAGGGAACCGCCCATGATGCTGTATAGATTCGTATGATCCTGCAGGCCGTCCAGCGACCGCAGCCGTTCGCAGCCCCAAAGAGAAAGCGTCGTCAGCTGCGTCGCGCCGCGAAGGCCGCTGAGGTCCGTGATCGGAATGCTTTCGAGATCGCAGTCCCGAAGCCGGATGCAGGAGGAAAGCGCGGAAATATCGGTCAGCATCGGGCACTCGTTCACCCGGATGGTTGCCAGCGCATCCTTGTTTTCCAGTCCCGTCAGACTGCGCAGCCGGCGCAGATTGTCCAGCTCAACGCTGCTGAGGTTCGACGCGTTCTGCAAAAAACTCAGGTCTTCGACCGCCAGATTCCAGATCGTCACCTCACGGAGTTCGGTACAGACCTTAAGATCGTCCAACGTGAGAATCGCGCCGTCCCGGTTGCCATCGAGGTTCAGGTATTCGATCCCCTTCGGCTGCAGGCCGCGGTACGTTTCCGTATCCGGATCGTAGAGGCAAAGGCTCAGATTCTGCAGATTTTCGCAATCGTTCAGCGGCGTAAAATCGCGCACTTCGTTGCCCGTATACCGGAACGCCCGGATCGTCGTATTCCGCACGCCCTCCAGATTTGTGATCGTTCCGTCGTGGATGTCGATATAGTCCAGATTTTCGAGGCCCGACAGGTCGGGAAGCTCCGCGTCGACGTTCGCGATCGTCAGCAGCTTCAGGTTCGGCAGCATCGTCAGGATCGCCAGACTGTCGTAATGCGCGACGGGGTATTCCTCGCCGGTCTCGCTGTCGACCCAGTGCACGCCGTTTTCGTCGCGGTAATTGTACGAAATGCACTCGCAGCCCGCCATCGCCGCGCCATCCGGCAAGGTGATCCGGTCGTTCGGCAGAAACTCGATCCGATCCCCGACGATCACGACTTCGTAAATCTTCCGGAGGTCCGCTTCCGTGATGCCGAACTCCGCCGGGTCTGCGGGCGCTGCGGTCGGGATCGGCGTCGGTTCCGGTTCAGAGGCGATGCTTGCGGCGGGTTTCAGCGTACGCGCGAGCAGAATCCCGCCGAGCGTCAGCAGCACGACCGCGCCCGCCGCGATCAGGATCCACGGCAGCGGGTTCGGCTTTTTCAGCGCGGTTTTGATCTTATCGGCCAGCTCGTCCGCGCCGTACCGCTCCGCCAGAATCGTGTGCTGCGCGATCAGCGCGTTGGCGATCTCCTGCGGCGGGCGGCAGCCGTCCAGATTGACCGGCACGGTCTCGAAGCCCCTGCCGTCGAGCTGCAGAAATGCGTCCGTCTCCTGCGCTTCGGCGGTCACCGAGGCGGACAGGAACAGCAGCACCGCGTCCCCCTTCTTCGGTGCTTTTGCGCGGTCGCGCACCGAAAGCCCGGCGCGGCGCAGCGCGGCAAGGATCGGCAGAACCGTCGCTTCGTCCTGCGCGTGGTACAGCGAATACACGTTGCGTTGGAACAGGCCCATATCGTTTCTCCTTTCTGAGCGTTACGGGATCAGGATCAGGTCGTAGGAATGCTCCGCCGGAACCGTCAGCGGCAGCATGTCAGCGGTCACGGTCACGGTCTGCACGGACGGCAGCGCCGAAAGCGACCGGAGATTGCGCACGGCGGAATGGTCAAGATGCAGAACGGTCAAACTCGGCAGGTTGTACAGTGCGGCAAGGTCCGTCAGCTCGTCGCCCGAGAGATCGAGTTCTTCGAGCAGCACAAGGCCGTTCAGCGGCGAAAGGTCCGTCACGGGCTGATAGACGAGCGCAAGGCGGCGCAGATAGCCCATCATGCCGATCACGGACAGGTTCTGCACCTCGCCGCGGATGACCTTGCTCTTGCCGACCTTGAACGCTCCGTCCGTATACGAGACGACGCCAAGGTCGTTCAAGTACATATTGCCGCAGAAATACAGCTCCGTCACGCTGGACAGCTCGGTGCGCAGCACGTTGCCGTCGTACTTGTTCAACCGATCGCGCACGGCGTTCTCCTGCTGCGTATCCGGGAACGAAACCGGGAAGACGTTCGGGTCGACCGTCGGCGTGGGATGCGGCGTTGCGGCAGGCGTCGGCGTGATGATCGGCGTCGGACGAACGGTCGGCGTCGGGTCCGGTGCGGCCGGCGGATCGAACCGTCCCGAAAGCAGCAGGCCCATCCCGGCGATCGCCGTGCCGAGCAGCAGCAGGGCTGCCACGAAGCCGATCACGCGCCACGGGATCGAATCCGTCCACTTTCGAAAGAAGCGACGGCCGAGCTTCGGATGGTTCAGCACGGCCTGCTGACGCGCGGAAACGCTCTTAGGGGCGTTGATTTCCGTGCATTGGGACAGCAGCGCCTGCCACGTTTCGTCCGGCTCGGCGTCGTCCAGCCGCAGATACAGCACGGGACGGCCGAGCGATACGGCGGTCTGAATCTCGCTCAGGCAGTTCAAAGATGCAAGCGCCGTCGCGGACAGGAAGAACAGTACCGCGCCGCAGTGCGCCATGTGCGTCTGAATATTCATCGGCCAGTCGCTGCCGGCCTGAATGCCCTCGTCGTACCACAGGCGCAGGCGGTTGTTCAGCCGCGTGATAATCTCCAGCACCGCTTCCGAATTGCGGTGCGAATAGCTGATAAAAACGTAGGGGCGTTTGCCCTCGTATGGTTGGAAAAACACACTCATTCGACGCCTCCGATCAAAACCAGCGTGTAAGCGGTCAGTTCCGGGTGCGCGTCGAGCGAGAGAGCCGCAGACTGCGTCAGTTCGATCCGCGTCAGAGACGGAAGGCGGGACAAATCGCTCATGTCCTCCGGCAGCGCGTCCGGGAACGAAAGCGTCGTCACCTCCAAGAGCCGTTCCTCCGTCAGTACGCCGCCGCCGAGCGCTGCGCGCACCGCTTCGCGCACGGTTTCATCGGCGAACGTGACCGTATCGACCGGCTCCGGGGGCGGCGTCGGCTTCCTTTGCGTCCACCACCACACCCCGGCCAGCGCCAACAGCAGCGCGAGCGCCGTCATACTCCACGCGATGATGCGCAGGACGTCCACAGGCGGCTTTTGCGGTTCGCCGATCAGCGATTGTGTAAACCCGTCCGCGCGCAGAATCGCGGCTTCCCAGTCCGCCGCACGGCTTTGGCGGGAGAACGCCGCTTCCGGCGTGCTCGGGTGCAGGCCGATCGACAGGCCGCCGTCGCCCCCGTCCGTGTTCAGGCAGAGGATCGGGCGTCCGGCGTTTTGGCAGACGAGCATATCGCCCTTGGCCCGGCGATCGCGCCGGAAGGCGTCGGTCAGAAACAGGACGGTCAGCGACGCGCCGAGCATCCGCTCCTCGCGCTGCCGCCGCGCCGTGCGATCCGTTTCGTCGCCGCACGCGTACCAGACGCGCACACCGCGCAGGTACAGGCGGTGCAGCAGCGGGCGCACGCGCTTTGCGTCCGCGTCCGAAAAGCACAGATGCAGATACGGCTCTGTTCCCGCATACGGCGGATAGCGTTTCTCCGGTCGATAGGCCATGGCGTCCCCCTGGGTGATTCCTTTTCGGTTCTTGTTGCGTTCTTGGTTGCACGTCCTGCTTTACAACCCCACCCTACCCTCCCCTTGCACAGGGGAGGCACCGTGTCTCGCGGAAAAACGTTACAGAACCTCAAGTCTGAGTATACTCCGAAATGCGGGTTTGCGCAAGAGTGAGCGGCGTTTTTTCTTCCTTTCTGCCGAATCGAGCAGACGCAGATTTTTCAAAAAAGGGGTTGCTTTTTTGGGCCGGATATTGTAATATATCCCATGGTGCAGTTCGCGCTATGCAGAGATGGCTGAGCTGGTCTAAGGCGCACGACTGGAAATCGTGTATACGGGGAACCGTATCAAGGGTTCGAATCCCTTTCTCTGCGCCAAGCCCCAAGGCAGCATTTTTACTGCTTTGGGGCTTCTTTCTTTCGTTTTGCGAACGGCGTCCGTATTTTGGAGTTCGGGGAGAAACGGCGATTGAAGACGAGCGATTTCTACTATGATCTGCCGCAGGAGCTGATTGCGCAGACGCCGGCAGCGGTGCGCAGCGCGTCGCGTCTTTTGACGTACCATCGCGACACAAAGACGATCGAGGACGGCGTGTTTACCGATTTGCCGGGCAAGCTGCGGCCGGGTGACGTTCTGGTGCGGAACAATACGCGCGTGATCCCGGCGCGGCTGATCGGGACGCGGCCGGAAACGGGCGGGACGATGGAGTTCCTGCTGCTTCGGCGCGATACGGGCGACGAATGGGAATGCCTTTGCCGTCCGGCGAAGCGCGCGAAGCCCGGGACGACGTATCGGATCACGGACGAGCTGTCGGCAACCGTGCTGTCGGACACGGCGACGGAAGGCGGAAAGCGGATCCGGCTGCAGTACGACGGCATTTTCGAGGAAGTGCTGGATCGGGCCGGGCAGATGCCGCTGCCGCCCTACATCACGGAGCGGCTTGCGGACCGGGAACGGTACCAGACCGTGTACGCCAAGGAGCGCGGTTCCGCGGCGGCGCCGACGGCGGGCCTGCACTTTACGGAAGCGGTTCTTCATCAGATTCAGGAGCAGGGCGTGACGATCGTGGACATTCTGCTGCACGTCGGGCTCGGGACGTTCCGGCCGGTTTCGGCGGAGAACGTGGAAGACCACACGATGCACAGCGAGCATTACGAAGTCACGGCGCAGGCGGCGGAGGCGATCAACCGCGCGCGGCAGGCCGGCGGCCGGATCGTTTGCGTCGGCACGACCTCGGCGCGCACACTGGAAACCGTGACGGACGACGACGGCGTCGTACATCCCGGCGTCGGCGAAACGAGCATTTTCATTACGCCCGGATACCGCTTCAAAGCGGTCGACGCGCTGATTACGAACTTTCACCTGCCGGAATCGACGCTTTTGATGCTCGTTTCCGCGCTCTGCACGCGCGAGGAGATGCTCGCCGTGTACGAACACGCCGTTCGGGAGCGGTATCGGTTCTTCTCGTTCGGCGACGCGATGTTCATTGAATGACCCCCTCGCCCGCAAAAGGAGTTTTATGGAGCAACCGTTTCGTTTTGAGCTGGAGCACGTCGACCGCAAGACCGGCGCGCGCCTCGGAAAACTGTATACGCCGCACGGCGTGATTCAAACGCCGATCTATATGCCGGTCGGGACGCAGGCGACCGTGAAAGCGATGCTGCCGCGCGACCTTGCGGATATCCGCGCGCAGATCATCCTTTCGAACACGTACCACCTGTACCTCCGTCCGGGCAGCAAGCTCGTGAAGGAAGCCGGCGGTCTGCATTCGTTTATGCAGTGGAACCGGCCGATTTTGACCGACAGCGGCGGGTTCCAGGTGTTCAGCCTCGCGAAAATCAACGACATCCGCGAGGACGGCGTGCTGTTCCGCTCGCACATAGACGGCAGCAAACACCTGTTCACGCCGGAATCGGTCATGGAAATTGAGCAGGACCTCGGCGCGGACATCGCGATGTGCTTTGACGAATGCGCCCCCGCTTCGGCGGATCATGCGTACGCGACGAAGGCGATGAACCGCACGCACCGCTGGGCGGAGCGCTGTCAGAAGGCGCACACGCGCCCCGATCAGGCGCTGTTCGGGATCGTACAGGGCTGCGTGTACCCGGATCTGAGGATCGAGAGCGCAAAGACGCTCGCTTCGATGGACTTTATCGGGTACGGCATCGGCGGGCTGTCCGTCGGCGAACCGAAGCCGGTGATGTACGAGATGCTGGAAACGATCATGCCGTACATGCCGGAAAACAAGCCGCGCTATCTGATGGGCGTCGGCAGTCCGGACTGTCTGCTGGAAGGCGTGCTGCGCGGCGTGGATATGTTTGACTGCGTACTGCAGACGCGCGCGGCGCGGAACGGGCTGGCTTTGACGCGGCACGGGCGGCTGATGCTGCGGAACAAGACGTTTGAGCGCGATTTCTCCCCGATCGAGGCGGAATGCGACTGCTATACCTGCCGCCACTTTACGCGGGCGTACATCCGGCACCTGATCAAAGCGGACGAAATCCTGTCAGCGCAGCTGATTTCGATCCACAACCTGCGGTTCTCGCTGAAGCTCATGGAAGACGTGCGCGCGGCGATTGCCGAGGATCGGTACGCGGAGTTTGCGGCGGAGCTGCTGGAAAGGAAGCTGTTCTGATGCGCACGATGACGATGGAATCCGAAGCGGACATGCTGGCGCTGGGGAGACGGCTCGGCAAGCTGCTCCCGGCGGGCGCGTTCGTCGCGCTGTACGGCAATCTCGGCGCGGGAAAAAGCGTGCTGGCGCGCGGCGTTGCATCGGCGTTCGGCGTGGACCGGCTGACCAGCCCGACCTTTACGATCGTGCAGGAATACCCCACGACGCCGCGGCTTTTTCACTTTGACGCGTACCGGCTCGCCGATGAAGACGAACTGTATGCGATCGGGTTCTCGGACTACCTTGCCGCCGGCGGCGTGCTGCTGATGGAATGGGCGAACCTCGTTCCGGGCTGCCTGCCGAAGGAACGGCTGGACGTCCGGATCGACGGCGCAGGCATGGAGGCCCGCACGGTTACGCTGACGCCCTGCGGCGAATGCTATCAAAAGCTGGTGGAACGGTTATGAATATTCTCGGATTTGAAACAACGGATGCGATCGCGTCCGTCGCGCTGTACCTCGACGGCGCCGTCGTGCAAAAAACGCTGTCCGGCGAAAAGCGGCACGCCGAATCGGTGCTTCCGGCGGCGGAAGAATTGCTGCGTGAAAACGGGCTTTCAACCCGCGACATGGACGCGTTTGTCGCGGACGTCGGCCCCGGTTCGTTCACCGGCGTGCGGATCGGCGTCTGCATGGCGAACGCGCTCGGCCTTGCGCATAACAAGCCGGTCATTGCGGTGAACTCGCTCGAAGCGCTGGCGCACCGGGCGGGCGGCTTTGCGCCGGGCACGACGGTCTGTGCCCTGATCGACGCGCGCAACGGAAACGGGTACGGCGCGGTATACCATGGCGGCGAATGCGTCGCTGCGCCGTGCGCGTGCGAGATCGAGCCGTTTACGGCGGCGCTGCCAAACGGCTGCAAAACCGTCGGAACGGCGTTCGGCGGCGAACTGCCGGCGGCGGCCGACGTCGTAGCGCTTGCCGCGGGACGGGACGGGCAGGCGCAGGTCTCCCCTCTCTACCTGAAGCCGTCGCAGGCAGAACGGATGAAGCAGTTATGATGACGATTCGCGCCATGCAGAAAAAGGACGTAAACGACGTCCACCGGATCGAGCTGCTGTCGTTTCGGTCACCGTGGTCAAAAGCGTCGATCGCGTCCGAGCTGAACAACAAATTTGCGCATTATCTCGTTGCGGAGCGCGACGGGAAGCTGATCGGCTACTGCGGCATGTGGGTGCTGTTCGACGAGTGTCACATCACGAACATCGCCGTCGATCCGGCTGAGCGGCGCGCGGGCGTCGGGAAGTCGCTGCTGCTTGCGGCGATGGAGGTCGGCGATTACTACGGCGCGACGTCGATGACGCTGGAAGTGCGCGAGACGAATCGCGTCGCCCGGGACATGTACCGGAAGTTCGATTTTGAACAGCAGGGGTATCGCAGACGGTACTATTCCGACACCGGCGAGGGCGCGCTGCTGCTCTGGAACGTAAATATTCAGAGAACCGTGCAAAACAATACTTGCATCCTGAGCGACTTTGCATTACAATGGGAAACGTTTGAGAAGAAGGGGGCGTCGGAATGAGTTTATACGGAGAATGGCAATCGGTTGCGCAGCAGCAGCGCACACAGGAAGAATACAGCCAGTATTGGAAAACCTATTTTGCGGCGGAGACGGAAAACTATCGCAAGATTCTTGCGAACCATGACAAGGTTTACACCGGAACCGTTGCGGAGCTTGCCGAAGAGTTCGGCATGGAGCCGTACGTGTTTGTCGGCTTTCTGGACGGCATCAACGACAGCCTTGCGGACGGCGAGCTGGATCTCGATGCGCTCGACGAAAACAGCACGGTTGCGCTGAAGGTCGATTTTGACCTCCTGTACCAGCACATGCACCGCGCCAAGGCGGACTGGCTTTACAACCTGCCCGAATGGAACGGCGTCCGCACCGAGGAGCAGCGGAAAGCGCTTGCCAAAGAATACCGTAAGTCGCAGATTTTTGTCGCCGCGCCGACGGTCGGCCGGAACGATCCCTGCCCCTGCGGCAGCGGGAAAAAGTACAAAAAGTGCTGCGGAAGATAACGAAAAAATCATTGACAGAAGTCGGTTTGTCTGTTACAATATGAATTCGGAACTGCGATGCGTCTGTAGCTCAGCAGGATAGAGCAACGGCCTTCTAAGCCGTAGGTCCCGGGTTCGAATCCCTGCAGGCGCGCCATTTGGCATTACCCGTCGGGGAATCGACGGGTAATGCGAACCGCAACGCAACGCTGCATGGTGGGTATAGTTCAGTTGGCTAGAATGCCAGATTGTGGCTCTGGAGGTCGTGGGTTCGAGTCCCACTACCCACCCCATTTGCGTTCAAAGTCGGGTTTGTCCCGACTTTGAACCGTTTCGCTGGGGCGTAGCCAAGCGGTAAGGCAACGGACTTTGACTCCGTCATTCGTGCGTTCAAATCGCGCCGCCCCAGCCATTATGACTCGTTAGCTCAGTCGGTAGAGCACTTGACTTTTAATCAAGGTGTCCGGGGTTCGAATCCCCGACGGGTCACCAGGATATCCGAGCGGACGTGGCGGAATTGGCAGACGCGCCGGATTTAGGTTCCGGTGCCATAGGCGTATGAGTTCAAGTCTCTTCGTCCGCACCACGGGCAGGTATAGTGTAGTGGTAACACATTAGCCTTCCAAGCTGAGGTCACGGGTTCGAGTCCCGTTACCTGCTCCAAAAGAAAAGAACTGCTTCGGCGGTTCTTTTCTTTTGTCCGGAATCGAGGGACTCGACTGAGCGTCCGCAAAAGCGTCCGGTGGACGTTTTTGCAGCGAAGCGGGTTTGCGGCAGGGCGGGCTGCGCCGTGCGGAGCGCAAGCAGACCTGCCCGATTTCCACCGCCGCAAACGAGTCCCGTTACCTGCTCCAAACAAAAAAGCGTCTTTTGTCTCCCAAGACAAAAGGCGCTTTTTTGAACGATGTGTTCCGCTGTTGCGGAACGTGATATGTCTTACGACGTGATGCGCACTTCGTGCATGATGTGTGCCTGCGGCACGATAGCGGAACACATCACATCACTTTGCGGCAAAGCCGCAAAACATCATTATGCCGTAAGGCATTACATCACTTGCGTCGACAGACGCAAACATCACTGACCTCTTTGTCTTCCGGAGCAAAAGAGGTTATTCATCAAAAAACTCAATATGGTGGTTGAAAAGGAAAACGCATCAATTAAACGGGCGCATTCCTCTTTTTTACGCAACCCGTTTCCCTTTCCGCTTAATCCCCGCAAAAAGGTACAGCAGGCCGTATACGCCCCAGCTTACGAGAATGATCACGGCAAGGTAGACGAATATTTCCGGGAGAATGCCCAGTTTTTCGGCGATGGTGCTGAAAACGGGCTGATTCGAAGGGTAATAGGGCGTGATGTTGAACATGTTCGCTTCGATATCGGGTTTACCGAAATAGAGATGGCTACCGACGTTGACAAGCTCCGCAACCAGTGCCATGCCGAGGAACAACACCGCGGCGGGCAGGAATTTCGCGCGTTTGCGGCGCGAAAGAATCACGGCGGCGGCGATCGACTCCACGACCATCAGCGTATGGTACAAGAAGCTGTGGCCAAACAGCGCGATCTGCGGCCGCATCATATCGCCTGGGAACAGCAGCGCCGCGACGGCTGCGACGAGCGAGAACGACGCGAGAAACACAAGCACCGTATCCTGCGCCCGGCCCTTCAGAAACCGCACAAGGAACGAGCAGTACATCGCCATGCTGCAGAGCTGCCACGGGAAAAACCACGCCGTTTTCACGCCTTGATAAACATATTCCGAAACGAACCACTGTTTCCAGGCCTCGGCCGCAAGCATACATGCGCCGAGAACGAGCAGAAGCGTCAGAAGCGTGCGCTCCTTCATGCGCGGAAAGAAAACTGCCGCAAGCACGGCGATCGCAAGCACCCCCGCCAGAATCGCGAGATGCACGGCGCCGTACATCGGCGGAACGGTCTCGAAAAGAATATCCATACTGCGTCCTCCCTGCAGCGGGCTCGGTTCGTGAATCACATTCACAAGCAGATTGTTTGGCTCTCCCGGAGCTGTGCGGCGAGCTTTTCGTAAAACGAAAGATAGAACGACAGCCGTTCCTTCCAAAGCGCTTCGGCGGTCGGCGTCGCAAGCGGCATTTCCTTCCATCGGCGCAGCTTCGCCATCCGCTCTTCGCAAAACGCGGCCTTTTCCGCAAGGCTCTTTTCCAGAAAACCTTCCCGGCAGAGCGTTTCATGGATCCGGTAAACGTCGAACCGGTCGAGATTGTCCGCGTCGCCGACGGTCAGGGCAAACGGCGTGCGCTCGCCCGGAAAGTCCGCCTGATCGTCCACATGGATCGCGATCCCGTAGCAGATCTCGTCGATCCGGTCCTTCTCCATGCCCAGCTCCGTCAGAAACGGGCGCGCGATCTGCGCCGACCGGCGACCGTGCTCCATCCAGCCGTTTTCTCCGAATTCTTCGCAATACGCGACGTCGTGCAGAAGGCAGGCGATCACCATTTCGGTTTCGTCAAGGCCCTCTTTTTGCGCGATCCTGCGGCCGATGTTCGCCACGCGGTACGTATGCTCCAGCCGGTACGCCTTCGCCGCCGGGTTTGCCGAAAAATAAGCGCTGCCGTCAAACCGCGCCTTCAAAAACGTTTCCGTCCGTCTGATCCGTTCTTCGTTCATTCTGTTTCCTTTCCCATGCGGATCGGCCTCCCGATCTTATGTTCCTGTCGCCACATCGGCGGCTCGCCGTCCTCCGCCCAGTACTCCTCCAACGATGCAATTTGATCATCGCGGCACTGCACAAAAGACACGCAATGAAACGACGCGGTACGATCCTCGTCCCAAACCTTTGTTACAAGAACAGTCACGGGCGCCGCACGGTAGACGGCTTCGATTGTTCCGGTCCACTTCCCCGGATACAGACAATTCGCATCCAGGTATTCCTCGACCGTGAAGCGTTCGTTCGTGCAGGGCCATTGAATGACGGCGTCCGGTGCAAAGAATTGGCGCAAGTCGTTCCGGTCCTGTTTCAAAACCGCTGTGATAAATGCGGCGCAGTCAAACATGCTTTCCCCCTCAATAATCGAACCGGTTCTCTCCGACCGGAATCTGCTGCGTGAGCCGTTCGCCGCGGTACGGTTTGCGAATCTCGATCAGGTTCAGGACGGTGTATCCTTTGGATTTCAAAAACGCGATCATGGGCGCGTTGTTCGGATGGACATAGTTGTATACGGTATCCTCGCCGAACGAGGCGGCAATCTCCTCCGCCTGTTGATACAAAGCCGCGGCGACGCCCTGCCGGCGATACGCCGGCAAAACGAAAATGGATTCGACCCAAACGCAGGGCTCGTCCACGCGGCAGACAAGATAGCCGCAATACGTTCCGTCGAGATTGGCCGCAAACATCGGAAACCCGGCGTCCCGGTATTCCCGCAGCTCCTCCGCCCCCGCCGCAGCGTTCGGCTCGACCGTGATCCCGCGAAACGCTTGCAGCGTCACCCGAAACTGCGCGGCCAGCGGCGCAATCTCCGGAATCAATTCTTCCGACAGCGGCGCAATCTTCAGCATACCGTCTACCCCTTCTTATGCGGCGCTGTCTTTCGCTTCCTTAGCGCGGATCGCCTCAATGCGCTGCGCGAGCGTCGGGTGCGAATACTCAAGCGCAACCAGCAGCGGCGACGGCGAAAGGTCGCCGTAGTTCGCGCGCGCCAGCTTCTTCAACCCGGAAATCAACTCCTCGCCGTACCCTTCCTGCACCGCATGCGCATCGGCGCGGTATTCCGCCCGCCGCGAGAACGCGTTGGAGAGCAGGCCGAACAGCGGCTGAATCAATGCAAACTCCGCGCTCATGATCAGAATCAGCGCGAATCCGTAGTTGACTTCCGAAAAACCGAACGCCTTAAACAGCGCCGGGGTGCGCAGCGTCAGCCAGGCAAGCGTGCCGAGAATCAGCATCTGCGCAAACGACAGGATATGCGTCTTTAATGTATCTTTATGCAATCCATGCCCCATCTCGTGCGCGAATACGGCGCAGATTTCGTCGGTCGTCATAGCTTCGAGCAGCGTATCGTACAACACGATCGTCTTCATCTTTCCGAAGCCCGCAAAGTAGGCGTTCGCCTTGGACGACCGCCGCGACGCGTCCATCACGTGAATTGCGCGGACGTGATAACCGTTTTTCTCGAGCAGCGCGGTGAGCTTTTCCTTGAGCTCGCCGTCCTCCAGCGGGGTGAATTTATTGAAGATGCGGCTGAAAAACGGGTACAGGAAACTGATGAACAGAACAAACAGCGTCGCAAACACGGCAAACACGAGAATCAGCCAGTCGCCGAAGCTCTGGTGCATGCCGAAAACCATGGACCCGAGTCCGACGATCAGCAAAAACTGCAGGACAAATTCCTTGATGCTGTCCACAACGAACGTCTTTCGATCGGTGCGGTTGAATCCGTATTTCTCTTCGATGTGCATCGTATCGTAGTACGAAAACGGCAGTTCGACGACCGTGGAGACGATGTTCAGCAGCAATACCGCGAACATCTGCATCCATGCGTCCTTCGGAAACACGCCGGCGAACGCCGCGTAGGCATTCGACAGCAGCAGCGCAAGATCGACGGCGAACACGACCGTCGAACGAAGCATCTTCAGCCGGTTCTTCTCCGCGCTGTAACGCTGCCGCGTGCGATACGTATCCGCATCGTATACGTCCGAAACGCACGGCGGAATCGGATTGTGCTCGGAACGCAGCGCGAGCCGCGTCAAAAACAGCTCATACAGATAAACGATTGTCACGATTACAACGATCCCGATTTTCCATCCCATACCGTTGTCCTTCCCTTGCTTTCTGATTTGGCGTTCCCATCATACCACGTTCCGCCTTCGTTTTCAAGCCGTCGCCCGTTTTCTCTCCGTTCCTCTTATTTCGATCCGTCCCTTCCTCTCTGCAGCTTCTTCCGCCGCATTTCCGGAGCGCATATTTATGCGTTTATTCGCCGTAATTTGCACAGCGGGATTCCTTATCCGCTCGTTTTTGTCGGCAAAAAAGCGCTGAAAAAGATTGCGCAAGGGGTTGACAATCCCCGCCCGGTCTGTTACAATAGCGGTACGTCGCGGGGTAGAGCAGTCGGTAGCTCGTCGGGCTCATAACCCGGAGGTCGGAGGTTCAAGTCCTCCCCCCGCAACCACTAAAAAAGCCCCAATTCTGGGGCTTTTTCCTTTTCCATCCTATGTGCAAATCACGCATTTTCGCGGTTTGACGACAAAATTACGACACTTTGAAATCGTGGCTTTGGGCATGATCGAACCGCTATCCCGCTTTTCAGATGAATATACATGCCCAATAGTGGCACAGATATTTAAGAGAAAACCGGTTATCTAGTTCTCAATCTGTTTATACACCAGTGGTGCGTGCGGGGCATCAGTAATCGCTGTAGGGTACATTGCCATCTCCCAACGGGCTGCTCATTCCCCAAACTTTGGAAACAATAGAAGAATCAGTGTTCATGCGTTTTCATCTTCTCTTGCTGATAGTAATAATCCATCCACGATTTCACATATAGATACTTTTCTCTTACGGACTGATCCAAAGAGGAGTTCAGTGTGTTTTCAATATACTTTGTCACATTTTCTCGATGGTCAATTGTCGAACTATGCACACAGAAATAGTTAATATACCTGGTTACATAGAATGCATCCTGCTCTAAATACGTGAATCCATCCAGCAATGCTTTTTCGACTTGATCGTTTACTTCTTCATATAACTGGGCCGGTATGACAATTCGAGGTACATGAGCCAGTTTTTCAGATCTCATATAAGCTTCTACCAAAGCCGGTCCAAACAAAACTCCATCATCCTCGTAAATATCACCTTTTGAAATGCTTCCGCGGACCAATATGGGCGTGTCCAAACAGAGCATCCGCACCTGAAGATTCATACAGAGACATACTAAAATCGGAAGCGCAGATGGAATGTCATCGTTGATATAAATGCAGATACTATCTGACATAATATAGTAATGAATATCCTTTGGTGGGATGACTGGGACTCCATCATCATCGTCGAGAACACGATTAATAGAATAGCGTTTCTTTACTTCGTCAAATATAGTAACTATTTCTGAACACGTTTTTTTCTTTACGATCTCCTTAAAACCCAAAAGGTCAATAAACGCAAAATAGCAATGGCTATACTCTGTCATCTCACAGTCTCCCTTTATTGTTTGTTTTTTTTCAGCATATTAGTTAACTCTTCATGTACAACGTCATGTACAAGTTCCGTGATGCGCTTGTATGTTTCCTTCGGCAGCCCGATCGCTTCGGCGACGGCATAAAGATCCTTGATCGACGGATTTGAGCCGTTGCCGTTGACCATCGTAGCGTGTTCGCCGCCCGTGCTGTTGCTGTAGGTCAGATCGTATGCAGGGGCAAGACGCCAGCCCGTTTCCGGCTCATACAGGAATGCGAAGTTTTTGGCGTGATCATCGCGGTTATGCGCAAAGACGTTGAAGCACATCAGTCGATACAGTTTTTCGACTTCTTTATAGCTTTCCGTCAACGCAAGCGTTAGCTTCATGAGCATATGATAGTCCAGCGTCGGCAGGCGGTGCGAGTGCTCCAACAGCGCCGATGCAGACAGCATGTGAATTCGCTCGGTTCCGCGCCGGTCAAACCGTTTTGTGCCGAAATAGCCGTCGCATGTCTTAGACGGAAACAGGCGGGTTTCGCTCATCTCGATTCCGCACTTCTTCGCGCATTGGCTGTATTCATATTCGATTCTGCCGATGTCCGGTCCGTCGATCGCGGACGGGAACTTGATGATCCAGTCCTCACCATCCACCTCCGTCATGATCTTCGGACGTGCACCGCCGGAGGAACCGCCGAGCCGGAACAGTTCATCGAGATCTTCGGAATAAGCAGATTTCAAAATGCGGCTGCACTCCTCAGCGTAGTAGTCCAGTTCTTTTTGCGCGGTTTCACTCTGCCACTGTACGGACGGACGGTAGGTCAGCGCACCCATGCCGGATTCCCCGACAATCGCCAACCGCTGCAGCGAACTGATTGTGTTCGGGTCCTCGTGCTCCTTTAACAGCATTCGATCCACCAACAGCCGTCCCCAACCATCCGGAAGACTGTCTGCAAACACGCCGAATAAGCCCTCGAACGGATCGTACTTCGGAATGAACACACGATCCTCGAGCGGCAGCGTACGCGGGCTGATCGAAAAGCCGTCCTTAAGCCATTGCGCGTCGTACTGAAAAGCGCCGAGCCAACGTTGATACAGCGCGAGTGTTCCGACTTTTCTTCCCCGATAAAACACATCCAGTGACTTATAGGTTTCCATCGATGATCTCCTGAATGGACTTGATCTCGGTCGGTTTGAACAGCGCTTCAAACGTTTCGGTCTCGCCGAGCACGATTGCGATTTTCAGCAGCGATTCAAGCGCAATCTCCCCGGTCTGTTCAAAGCGTTTCATCGACCCATAGCTGATGCCTGCCTTTTCGGCGAGCGCAATCTGCGAAAGCTTTCGTTGCTTTCGCAATTTCTTCAGATTCGCGGCAATTTCCATGCCGAGCTCTTTCGGTGTTACCATCATATTCATGCTCATATTTTAGCAGATATAGTTAGTTTTGTCAACGAATTGATAATATATAAGCAATTATACTTTGTGTGTGCTTTAATCTTTTATCATACAAATCACGAAACATAAAAAAGCGCACCGGTTACCCGATGCGCTGTCGTTTTGCTTGGCCTATTGCCCTTCCTTCACCTTGTCCCCGATGGTGCTGCCGAGCAGCTGATCCAGATGCTCATTCAGCTTTTCAATCCCTGCCGTCTCCTTTTCAGAGGAGAGATGCGTATAGATTTTCATCGTCACACCGAAGTCAGCATGACCGAGCAGCTTCTGCGCCGTTTTGACGTCCACGTCTGCGTCGTAGAGCATCGTTGCGTAGCTGTGCCGCAGCTGATGCGCTGTAAACGGCTCAATAGCGACGACCTTCGGATTGCTGCGGCTTCGATCCCTGCCACCCGCTTCGATGTTCAGGTAGTGCATATAGCTCTTCCACGCTTCGCTGTATGCCTGTGCGCTCATAATTCCGCCGGTTGTCATGTTCGGGCAGACATACAACGATTTTGATTCGTCGTGCGCCCACTGAAGCGCTGGCAGGATCGCGTTTGGAATCGGCACCGTGCGGATACCCGCCCGCGTTTTCGGCTTCTTTATTGTCGTTGCGTTGGTCGGCATGTCTGCCGCCTTGCTGACCGAGAGTGTCCGTTTGTCCAGATCGATGTCACTCCATAGAAGTGCCAATAGTTCTCCGCGCCGCAGTCCGCAGTACAGCATGATCAGCGCCGGTACGCCCATGCGATGTCCTTTCCATGTACGAAGGA
Source organism: Clostridia bacterium (assembly GCA_017448545.1). Taxonomy (GTDB): domain Bacteria; phylum Bacillota; class Clostridia; order Christensenellales; family CAG-138; genus UBA3792. Next base: position 14,655 of record JAFSLH010000001.1, on the reverse strand, counting down.
TCAGATCGCGCTGCTCAGCTGTGATCGGCTCGCGCGGTACGGATTCGACATCTCTGACCATATAACAAAGCATACACCTTAATCTAAGTCACGCCAGATATTCGTGCATTATCTATAAATACTTCGGTAGATTTTTGGTTGAGCTGAAAATCTGCCGATGGTTGCATATAATCTTGACGACATGTATAACGACAGCTTTAATCCATTTTGTACCAATAAATACCGTCTAAAACGTTTGAAAGTATCTGGTTTTCCACCCCCGTAAAAACCCGGAGGTCGTATCTTCGAGCGAAAAATAATGTCAATTTGACCGTTTTTGCGCGATTTATATACATATTTTAGTGATTATTCAATGGTTTTATAATTATACGCTGTATGCAGTCATTTTGTGATTGTTATTGACGAAATTTTTGACGACACTTTGGCTGAAAAAGAGTGAATTTATTGGATTTCTTGGTACTGAATGAAATGCTGAAAAAGTCAGTAAAATAGGCGCTTTTTGAGTGTTTCAGGCGTTATTTTTCTGTCCCATTTAATGGACTCATAACCCGGAGGTCGCAGGTTCAAGTCCTGCCTCCACAACCATAACTGATACGGTAATTGATACAATGTGTCGATTACCGTATCGTTTTATTTTGCCCCGAAAAGCCTTGTAAACCGGCACTTTCCGCAAATCAGCGGGTGCATTTGATACTCCTGCGGCATGGGAAAAAGCCCGTTGTAGCCGGTTTTGTGGCCTGTTGTGCGGCCTGACGCTGATAGCCGGAATAAACCGTTTCAAAAAAAGACTACCGTTTCACATAGAGGAAAGCCCGTGATGAGGACCGCCTGATCCCCGTCACGGGCTTTTTTGCGTTCTGCCGTCATAGCGTTTCTTCAACCTCGGTGCCGTTCTTGAAGCGGAATGCCAGCCGCTTGTCCTCGTAGACCGTCACCCGGTCAATCAGGTTGAGCCAGAAGCGGTCCGTGTACTCCAGCGGCAGCGAGGTGTCGATGGCCTTTATCTCAAACATGAAGCATTCCAACACATCGGCCTGAAAGCTCCGTGTAATTCTCAATTTCTGCAGTTCATCCAGCCGATCCTGCGCCGTATGGAAACGCTCGACCAGCGCATCGTATTTTCTGTTGTACTCATCCTGCGGAATAGCGGTGGTGGCGTTCTCAGCAATCAGCCGTTTGGTCAGTTCGGAAACGACCTCGATCTCGTCATTGAGTGTGGCGCATTCCGTATCAATGGCGTCAGTATTCAGGTATTCGTCATGGATCATCCGGCAGGTCTCCAACAGCACCTCCCGGTCCTCGGTAAGGTCGGCAACGGCCCGGAGAAACAACCGCTTGATGTCATCCTCGTACAGATGCGGTGTGCCGCAGCGGTGTTCGCCCTTGAATTTGCCGTTGCACTGCCAGATCACCCGGCGGTACTTGTCCGTGCTGTGCCAGACCTTGCTGCCGTAGAATTCGCCGCAATCGCCGCAGACAATCCTTGCCGAGAAGGGGCTGAGGCTGTTATGGTGCTTGCCCTTGGCCTTCCGAACCGCCATTTCGTCCTGCACTTTCTGCCATTCCTCCGGATTGATAATGGCCGGATGGCTCTGGTCCACAATGTACTGCGGCACCTCGCCCTCGTTGACCTTCATTTTCTTTGACAGGAAATCCACGGTGAATTTCTTCTGCAGGACCGCCGAGCCCTTGTATTTTTCGTTCGTCAGGATGCTCTCGATGGTGCTGGTCTGCCATTTTTCCTTGCCACGAGGAGTGGGGATGCCCTTGGATGTAAGGTGCGTGGCGATCCAGTTCACCGTTTTGCCCTGAACGAACAGCTTGTAGATTTCCCTTACAATCTCCGCCTCCTCCGGCACAATCTCCGGCAAGCCGTCAGGCCCTTTGCGGTAGCCGAGGAAGGATTTATACGGCAACGACACCTTTCCGTCTGCAAAGCGTTTTCGCTGGCCCCATGTGACATTTTCGGAAATGGAGCGGCTCTCCTCTTGGGCAAGGCTTGACATGATGGTGATCAGCAGTTCGCCCTTGCTGTCGAAGGTGTAAATGCCCTCTTTCTCGAAATAGACCTCAGTGCCGTGTTCCTTCAGCTTGCGAACGGCGGTGAGGCTGTCCACAGTGTTTCGAGCAAAGCGGCTGACGGATTTCGTGACGATCAGGTCGATTTTTCCGGCCAGCGCATCCGCAATCATGCGGTTGAAGCCGTCTCTGTGCCGGGTGTTCGTTGCGGAGATTCCTTCGTCCGTGTACACATCCACGAACTCCCAATCCGGATTCGAGCGGATGTACTTGGTGTAATAATCCACCTGCGCCTCGTAGGAGGTGAGCTGCTCTTCGCTGTCGGTGGAAACACGAGCATACCCAGCCACCTTTCGTCTGCTCCGGGCATTGACCGGCATTTTGGAATGGAGCGTCTTTGAAGCCGGTATTACAGTGATGTTAGCCATTGTGCCTGTTCCTTTCTATCGCTTTTTGCCTTGCGGCCTCTTTCATCTCCGGAGTCCAGCTTTCGGCCCGTGAGCGGTCCTGCCATCGTTTAACGGCTTTTCTACCGTCTTTGAAGCGGAATACCAGCGTGTTCCTGTCCTCGGCTATGATTTCCGTTAAATCGCCAATATCCAAATCTGCGGTCATGGCCGTCAGCGTAGGCTCCGGTATCTGCTTGGAGGGACAGGCGGCACGGCCCTGATAATTGTAGGTGCTGCAAATCCACACCGGACCGGTGGCAGTAATTTTTCGCCGGTAGTGCTTGCCGCAATGAGCGCACACGATCAGGCTGGAGAATGGGTATCTGCCGGTAAAGCACTTCCCGACAGGAGCGTATTTCTTGGCCCTCTTTGCAATTTCGGCCTGTACCGCTTGATAATCCTCCAAGCTGATAATGGCCTCGTGCGTACCCTCTGCGTGGTACATCGGCAGCTGGCCTTCATTGACCACGGTCTTTTTCGTAAGGTGGTTTTCCCGGAAAGTCTTCTGAAGGAGCAGGTTTCCGGTGTAGGCGTAATTGCGCAGGATGCGTGAAACGCCGCCCTTGCTCCATGCGTTTTCGTACCGAGTCCTCACGCCGTCCGCATTTAGGCCGTTTGCGATGGAAACGATACCCTTGCCGGAAAGGAACTCCCGGAAAATGCGGCGGACCGTTTCGGCTTCGTCCGGCTCGATGACGTAAACGCCATTCCGGTAGCGGTAGCCGAGGAGGGTCCCGTTCCAAGGCTTGCCCTCCTCGAAATTCTTACGCACACGCCATTTCTGATTTTCGCTGGCCGAAAGGCTCTCCTCCTGTGCGTAGGACGCAAGGATCGAAAGCATCAGTTCTCCGTCAGCGGAAAGGGTGTGGATGTTCTGCTCCTCGAAAAAGACGTCAATGCCGAGGGCTTTCAGATCCCGGACCGTTTCCAGCAGCGTGACCGTGTTCCGGGCAAACCGTGAGATCGATTTGGTAATGACCATATCGACCTTTCCGGCCTTGCAATCGGAAACGAGCCTGACGAAAGCCTCACGGGTATCCTTGGTGCCGGTCTTGGCCTCGTCAGAATACACCCCGACGTACTGCCAGCCGGGATGCTGCTGGATCAGACCGCTGTAATGGCTGACCTGCGCTGACAGGGAGTGGTGCATCGCATCCTTTGCCGAGGACACCCGTGCGTATGCCGCCACTCTCGTCAGCTTGGGGATGGCCGCTTTCGTGAATGTGACCTGTTTTACTTCTCTTGCCATGATCTGCCTCCGTTGTATCAAAGTATGGGTACTGTATATATCACTCTAAACGGCCCGGATAGCAAGCCTTATACGGCAAATATACTGTCCAATTCGATCCCGTATTTACGGGCCAGCATTGTGTAGATTTCAGCCCGATCCGCCGGTCGGAGAAAGCCCTCGCTCACCAGCCGGTCCACAAAGGACAGGGCCGTATGATAGCGGATCAGATTCTCCGGCCCGTACACATCAGACTTGCGGTCTTCCTTTTCCAATGGGATTACCTCCTTTGCGATACTTGTAGTTCCAATACGCACTGCGGCAGCGGTCCGAGCAGAACTTTTTGACCTTGCGGCCCTTCGTCTGAGAGATCACCTTGCCGCAGTACAGGCAGCGTGAAGCCTTTTTCATGCTGGGATGGCGGCGAATGTAGGATTTGATCGTATTGATTGATATGCCCAATTCATAGGAGATGGCCGTGGGGCCGTATCCGTCCCGGTACATCCGCTCTATCTCCCGGCGTTCAAAGTTATCCATCATAGCGGTTTCCTCGCTTTCTATAATCTTCGTAGCAGGATCGGCAGCAGAATTTCCGGTGTGCGTTTCCGTAGGAGCGGAAGGTCCGACCGCAGTTTTTGCAGACGAGTGTGTAGTACGCCTTTCGCAAAACCTGATCCTGATGGGAATTCCAGTATTTCATCCGGCAGCGATCCGAGCAGAATTTCTTCTTATGGCCGGTCCGCTGTGTAACGGGTTTTCCGCACTGTGGGCAAGCAGGAATACCGCCGTCCTGCGTTTCGTGTGTTGCCGATAAAATAACGGCTTTCTGTGTCGTGTTCATACGTACCTCCGAAAAGGGTCCGGGAGAGCAAGGGACGCTCACCCTCCCGGACGGATGGGCTTAAGCGGTGATAGTCAGGACCTTGACGGCCTCCGGACGGATCAGCATACCGTCCAGATGCTCCACGCCGAGATAACCGGTCTTCTGCTCCAGAGCGAACTTTTCGTAAAGGGTACGCACGGAGAGCGGAATGCGGTCGATGATGGTGTAGTACGAGAAATCACCGAAGGCGATGGGCTTGCCGTCCGTGGGCATGAATTCGGAGATATGGACCGGCTTGCCGAGGACGGTATCGCTGTTCTGATTCCAGAGATACTGACCGTTCTGATCCTTGAGCGTTTTTAGCTTCAGGGCTGTTTCATCGTTCATGAGCCATGCGCCGCCGGTGCGATACTGCTTGTCCACGGAGAAGTACAGAGCCAGCACATCGTCAAAACCGATATTGCCGGATACCGTCACGCCGGTTTCAGCATCGGTCAGAACACCGTGAGGCTGATCCACGCCGGTGCCGTTGACGAAGGCGTTCTCCTCGGCCCTGCCGAAACGTTTCGAGAACTGGCCAACGAGATACTGCTCCAGATCAAAGCCGAGATCGCTGATGAAATCCGTTTCCAGAGCAGTGATAATCGCCAGCTTGTGTGCGACCACATCCTTCTTCGGGAAATTGCTGTCAACGGTGGTGGGAATGGTCCCGTGCTCCGGCACCCATTCGGGCTGGAATTCGTTGTCGGAAATCCAGATGGTAGAGTCATTCTTGGTGGCGTTCATAACGGTGCCGATCCTGCGGAAAAGGTCGTGTTCCTTCAGGGCCGCAGAATACTTGGTGGCCGTGCTCTCCGGGAGCAGATAGGTGTTGGTGAGATTATGTTTCGCACCGGCAAGATCGGTGTAGGCGGCATCATTGCCACGCATGGCTTTCCAGAAGGCCTCGCCGTAATGGGCTCTGCCGGTCAGAAACAGCTTGTCGTTCATTTCGTTATTCATTATTGTGTCCTCCTTACAGACAGTGGCGGCAAAGATACATGGCCGCATTTGTGGGTGAATTGTAGTAGTGTTCCATCTGCTTGCCGCAGCAGGGACAGGCGATCTCTGCCGTTTCCGTTTTGCCGTGCAGATGGTAGATGTGAGGCATGACCTCCTCCAGATAGGGCTTGCCGGAGCGAATGAACTGATCCGCCGACATTGACGGGAACATAGCTACCTTCTGATGGCCCGAATCGTCAATGGCAATGACCGGAAAGTATCTGATCTCCGGTATGCCGGTTTCGTCCGTGATCCTCATGCCCGGCCTCCGTTCTGCGCCGTATCGCTCAGTTCAAAGAAGCGTTCACGGCAGAAGCGCATGGCATCCGCATAAGACGGGAAGACCACCGTGGAGAAGCCGTACTGGACCCTCCAGAGCCAGTTCTTGGTATCATTGCTCTCAGAGATTGCCACAGGCTTTCCCTTTTTTGTGCGCATCAGCTTCACGCAGGTGTAATCCTTGGTGGAGAAGTTGTCCACATCGGCCTGAGAGAAGACCGCCTTTTTCTGATAAATCAGCTTGTGAAACATCAATGTTTCCTCCGTTTCTTGAGTTTTGGGGCAATACCCCGTTTGAATTATGGTTTTTGCGTTCGTGACCCCTCGCCGCTGTCCGGCCCGGAAGGTCACAGAGATTTAGACCGCCCTACGGTCATCGGAATACAACCATACGCATCACCGCCTTTCATGCTCTCTACTACCCACTGGAGGCAAACAGCCCAAGTGGTCCGCTTTTTTTGATATTTATTCGTTTCAGGCAATCCGTCCGTAAAGCCTTTTGCGGCACGGATTCTTTATCTTTGGTGCAGGTCGTGGAGGTTAAATCCGAAAGTTTTCTTATAGGCTGTTTTTTACGGCCCTATAGAAAAGTTAATGTAGTGACCTTCACGACCTGCACTTTTTCCTGAAAAGCCTCGCGTTTACAGGCCTTACAGCACATTGGCCTGAAACGATAGCCTCCCGGTGCAGACCTACCGTTTCGCCGCTGCCTGACGAAAACACTTGTACCATCAGGCTTTTCGGCCCGTTGTGAAGGTCGTGGAGTGTATTTCCGTAACTTTTTCTATAGGTTGATTTTTTTTGCTCCTATAGAAAAGTTAATACTGAGACCTCCACGACCTTCACTCCCATCGAGAAGCCTTGCTCTTACAGGGCTTACACACGCCGGTGACACTCGATGACGGTTAATTCCGTAAGTTTTCTATAGGCTTGTTTTTTCTGACCCTATAGAAAAGTTTCTGAAAAGAGCGTCATCGACCGTCACCTGATTCGAGAAAGTCTTGTATCTGCTGGCCTGTCGGATGATCCGTCTGAAACGTTTCCTCACTACCCACTGGAGGGTTTTGCCGGTTTTGAACGAAAGAATTTTAAATTTTCTTCCCTCGATCTCTCCTTGACAGAAACCGCTGAAGTGGTCCGCTTTTCCGGGAACTTTTTTTCTCCCCTACTACCCACTGGACACATGAGGCAGTTTTGGTCTAAAGAAAATAAAAAACCTCCGGAAAATTTCCGAAGGCAGTAGAAAAATTCATATTGTTGTGCTATAATACTGCTATATTGCAGCGGATGATGTGCAAAGGAGATGCAATTATGAGTTTTCAAGCAGAGTTGAAAAGAATACGCCAGCGTTGTTTCATGTCTCAACAGGCATTTGCCAAAGAGATAAGTGTGGCTTTTTCCACGGTTAATCGCTGGGAGAGCGGCAAGACAAAGCCGAATCTTGCCGCCATGAAAAATATCAAAGATTTCTGCACCAGAAATGATCTGGACTACGCTTCCCTCGAAGAACTCTGGTTGGATCTTGGAACGGAGGAAACGCAGCATGATTAACTGGATGCACTTTCCGAAAAACAGACCGCTTGACGAAGTTTCTGCTCAGATTGTTAGGGCTTTTAAATCTGTCGAAGTCGACATCGATTCCTATTCGCATCAGCTCAAAAGTGACGAGGTTCTTACCGCTGTTCGGCCTGGACTTGAAGCTCTTGGATTTGCTGTTGAAAAAAGCAAAAAAAGCGATGATCTTGTTGCTGTTCCGGTGCTGTATGGCGTAAACGGTAGAATCGAGAAATCCTTTGAGGCAGATGGTTATCTTGCCTCTGCGGGATATGTTGTTGAGGTTGAAGCCGGACGAGCCGTGGTGAACTATCAATTCCTGAAAGATTTCTTTGAGGCTTGCACGATGGTTGGTGTGGATAAACTCTGCATTGCAGTACGAAATCAATATCGCGCCTTTAATGATTTCGACCGTGTTTGCAAATTCTTTGAAGCTATGTATGCTAGCAATCGTCTCGGTTTACCACTATCTGGATTGTTGATTATCGGATACTAGTGAACAACGCATAGTGTGCTGAAATCATAACAATCTAAGAAATGAGGAAGAATAAAATGGATATTAAATCTTTAGCCTCGTATCTTCAAAGGCGCTGCTGGGATAATAAAGACTTTAGACCGGTAAAAAACTCGCTTGTGACTGCTGCTCAACAGGCTTTGATAGAGTTCGCACCATTAAATGCAAAGGAATATGAGAGCAATCCGATACAGGTTCTAGACTTTTTCAGTGGAGCGGGAGGAACATCTCTCGGTTTTGCTGCGCTTAATAACATTTTGCCTGCATATAAAATGCTCGGTGGATGCGATATTAACCAGATTTCAGCTGAGACATATAGCCGAAACTTTGACACGCCTATAATCCAAGAAGATATTGTTCGGCTTGCAAATGAAGAAGGGGCGCTTGAGTCTCTACTTGAGCGGATAGGTTTTGATTCTAATAAACCCACTATCTTGATTGGCTGTGCGCCGTGTCAAGGCTTTTCTTCTCATCGAAAGAGACATTGGGACGAAGAAGATGATGTTCGAAATAGTCTTGTTATGGCATTCGCAACAATTGTCGAAAAAATAATGCCTGACGTTATTGTCATGGAAAATGTGCCAGAGTTTTTATCTAAGAAATACTGGCGATACTTTTCTGCGGCAAAAAAGTGTTATCAGCAATTAGGCTATACAGTAAAAGAGCATATATATAATGCGGCAGCATTTGGAGTTCCTCAAGATCGGTTCAGAACAATCGTTATTGGTATGAAGAAAGAGTTTCTTCTGCCGGAAGGCTATCTCGCTCCATGCGAATATCGGACTGTGCGCGATGCTATCTCATATTTGCCGCCTGTTGCTGCAGGTGTTGCCGATCCAAATGATCCAATGCATAAAAGCGCATCGCATAAACAAAGCACCATTGATGTCATTAAACAAGTTCCGCATGATGGAGGCAACAGGCCGGAAGGCGTTGGTCCTGAATGCCTTGATAAAGTCAAGGGGTTTTCAGATGTGTATGGACGGCTATATTGGGATAAACCATCTATAACTATTACACATTATGCTAGGAATCCAGCTAGTGGTCGTTATTCGCATCCTGAACAAGATCGCGGACTAACAGCGAGAGAGGCAGCTCTTCTACAGAGTTTCCCAAATGGATTTGAATTTACAGGAAAATCTGATGATATTTATCGTCAGATAGGCGAAGCTGTGCCGCCGATGCTATCTTCGGCTATTGCGGCAAATATTCTGATTGAGCTTCTCTCTACTGAACCCACTGACGATGAATTGGCGTCAAGTCCTCAATCAATCAATGAACCTGTCAGCAGTTCTTATTCCAGCGTTATAGCGGGTATCAAGATGAAGAACCAATCATCAAAAACAACAAAGTTCACTTGTATCGACAGCTTTTGCGGCGCAGGAGGGCTTGGACTCGGGCTCAAACGCGCAGGTTTTCATATTCTCTTAAGCTTCGATATTGATCAGATTTGTATAGATACAATCAACGCCAACAAAAAATATTTCAATCATCCTGCAGAAGCCGCCGATATCGCAGACATGTTGAATGGCGAACTTCTGAAGAGATGCAACCTTCAGCGAGGAGAATTATTTCTGTTGGCAGGGGGGCCTCCGTGTCAAGGGTTTTCAGTCCAACGACGCGGGAGCGATACGGACGAACGCAACGAGCTAGTACTAAAATATGGCAAGCTTATTGACGAGCTCTATCCAATGTACTTTGTTATGGAAAATGTTACTGGTATCGCTGGAAAACGGGGCAAAACTATCTTGCAGCAGTTAATTGAAAATGTTGAAAAGATAGGATATAAAGTGCATATTGATTTGCTCGATGCGCAAGATTATGGAGTTCCCCAAAGGAGGAAACGTTATATTATTGTCGGGGAACGAAATGATCTGGGCGAGCACTATAAGTATCCAAAGCCCATCGGCATTCGGCGCACAGTACGCGAAACAATAGGCGATCTCCCGGCTCCCCCAGCAGATGGAACTGATCATCCTGAAATACCGCTTCATAGAAGAGATCGGCTGTCCGAACTGAATCTCAAGAGAATACAGGCCATTAAAGAGGGACAAGGAAGAGACGATCTACCAGCAGAGTTGCTTGCGGATTGCCATAAGGTTGATAGCTCCGTTATTGGATTCCGCAGCGTATATGGCCGTATGGCTTGGGACGATGTTGCTCCTACAATTACTGCGCGATTTGATAGTTTCACACGTGGAAAGTTTGGCCATCCCATTCAGGATCGAAGTATCTCATTACGCGAAGGTGCGCTTCTTCAAACTTTTCCTTTGGATTTTGATTTCACAGGCAATAAAGTCGATATTGCCCGGCAGATTGGAAATGCGGTACCCCCTCTCCTTGCAGAGCAGATTGGAAAGAGTATTATCGAATGCTATCGGAAAGTTGGTGACAAATGATGCCGTTTGATGCGAACATCAAATCATATTTGCGGTCTTACCAAAACGAATATAGGGCTGCCCTTCATGGAGGACAACACACAGCTGAGCTTTCTTTTCGTGTTCCGATGCATGAGATGTTTAAACGTATAGCGCATGATCTGAACCCGAATGGAAATTTTGATGTTATCCTTGAACCAAGAAATCAGGGCAGGATGGGTCGTCCGGACTGGAGGATTCAGGACAGCATTTCGTTGGGCGTCTATGGCTATATTGAAGCAAAAGGGCCATCTAACGAACCGTTTGATACTACTCCGTATAGAAGCCAGATCAATCGGTACTTGACGCTGGGGCACAAGCTTGTTATTACGGACGGAATTGATTTTGTATTCTGTTTTACCGACACTCCAGTTGTCGTTTCGATTATAGACAAAACGAGAATGGATGCCCCAGATTGGTCTAGGCTTCCTGTTAATCCTTTGTTTAGGTTCTATATGGAACAATTCTTCTCGAACCCAGCGCCACAGCACGTTGATGAAGAAAAGCTGGTTGAACTCGTTGCAATTCGTACTCGAAATTTGGCCGATGAAATACGAGAATACTCAGACTTGACAGTTGAAGAGGCGCTTAATGAAGATGAACGCCAGATTATTGGACTCCTGACTGGCTTGAGAGAACTCGTTTATAACCATAACGATCCGAATCTGAGAACAGGAAACGTCTTTGCAGACTTTACCGCACAGGTCATTATGTTTTGTCTCCTGTACGCGCATAGAGTAATTTGCTCATGCGAAGATACCCCTGCGCAGAAGGCAGACAAAATCCGCTCTTATGCCTATAACGACGTAGCAGACGGCGAAGCGCTCCTACCATTTAGAAATCTAATGGTTTATCTGCGGGATCATGCAGGGGCTGGTATGTTTATTGGCCAGTGGGTCGAAGAATGTATTGCGTTCTTATCGTTTGTTCAGATGACCGACCAGCAACTGCAAAATCCGGATTACCACCGTCTGTTTGAATTGTTCTTCAACAAATTTGATAAGCAGGCACGATTTGATTACGGCGCGTTTTATACTCCCAGGATTCTTGCAGAGTTTGTGGTTCGATTTGTAAATAGAGTCGTTAGCGACAACTTTGATGGCGCAACTATTTATGACGATGGTAATACAATCGTCGATCCATGTTGTGGAACGGGTTCGTTCCTCGAGCAGGTCGTAGCTCACGACGAAGCAGACGGCGCTTATAACCTTTGCGGTTTTGAAATCTTGCCTGCGCCATATATGCTTGCCAACTATCGTATGTCTCTTGTTGAGCAACAATACAGAAAGCAGAATTTACATCCGAATATTATCCTTGCTAACACTTTGAGCAATTACCTGCTGAATGATAACGCCAATGCGGGCTCCATAGAAGGGCAAGAGCTAATCCGTGCTAAAGAATTGTCTTCTCGCCCGCTGCGATTGATTATCGGAAACCCTCCGTCCTCTGATTCTAATAGAAGCAATGTTTCTGATGAGTTTTCCCAGATCATTGGACTTATGGAAGACTTTCGACCGCCAATTGAAAATCGGCGTGGTCGACAAAACACTCAAAAACAAATAAACAATCCATTCGTTCAGTTTTTACGCTGGAGCTGTGAAAAACTACTCGCATCCGACAGTCACTCGGTACTGGCGTTTATTGTTCCACTTTCTTTCTTAGAAGCTGAGTCCTACAAGTATGCTCGAAAATATCTGATTGAACATTTTTCCAAAGTGTGGGCAATTGCCATTGACACCGACGCACGTACCGGAATTCGCGGCGATAGCATTTTTATGACGATGCAAGGCCGAGCGGTTATAGTCTTAACCAGGAAATATGGTGAAGACAACGTTGTTTCTGAGGTGCACTACACAGATTTATCGCGTGGAAGACGTGGCGAAAAAGAAGCAATTCTTCAGGGAAACATTGAAGAAGTAATAGATCGCTTTGTGACATTTCCTATCAGCGACTCTATGTACTCGTTTATGCCCACGCGACCGTTCAACGAACAGCTTTACGCGCAGTTTTGGCCTATAAGTACCGAAACAGGAACTCCCGGAGTCTTCTTGAATCAGTGTTCCGGTGCCAAAATGGCTCCAACCGCTCTGCTAACACATGTGAAACAGCCGATGCTTAAGCGTCGTAGTCGTGAAATTGCTAGCGATGGAATTTTGAAAGCACAGGAGTGGATCGGCGGTCAAGATAAAACTGTTGTTGATTCTAAGATTATTGCGTTTCAGAACGCACTGAACACTTGCTCATCTCGCCATGAGCTTGAGTCTGTTTTGAATGACAATATCCGACCTTGTTCGTTTAGGCCTTTCGTTAATTCCAACGCTTTGCTTTGGGGAACCGTTTTCGATTATCAGGCAGGGGTTGGAGGTGGAGGCGCTAGAGTTCGACCTGAGATAAAGGCTGTCTACGAATTGCCCGATACTGTTGGCTTTTCTCTTGCTCATGCTCCTAAGGATCTAGATGAGTCGCTTGGTCAGTTTACTTCTTTCTGTTGGTATTTTCCTGACAACGACCTGAGCCGCAGAGGAAACGGGCATATATATTTGAATCAGTATATTCGGGATACCCGTACTAATACGGTACTCAACAACGTTCATCCGAATCTGATTGGACGCTATACCGATTTAACTGGTCTCAATGCATCTGAAGTCGCAAAGAAAATGGTATTTTACGCGTATGCTGTTTTCTGTTCGCAGGTTTACCTTGAGGAGTTTTATGGCGCTTTGTTTGTAGTAAACCAGTCGGAAAGTCGAGCTAGGATTCCAATTACCGACGATGCAGATGCATTCCTTCGCCTTTCAGAACTTGGTGAAAGGCTTGCTATTCTGGAAAAGAACGATGCTACAGTCGACAATGTACTGAACTATGATTATGATGAGATCCTTTCGCAAATGTGGACTGGCTTCCATCTTGAGCATAGCAGGTCTGCGGCAAGAAATCCCTATGACGAAGAAAACGAGCTGTTCGTTGTAAGGGATGAAGAGACAGGGGACGATATACGTATTTATTGCCCCGTCTCCTTGCAAAAATTCACAATTGCCGGATATAACGTAATAAAGGACTGCTGGCTCAAATTTCACTCGTATCGATTCACACATTGTGATTTTACCCGCGACGATCTTAGTGATCTTCTTGACTTGTTCAATAAAATCGCAATGCAGATGAGAATCGTTGCAGAAGTTGATGAGGTAATGCACAGCATTGTCAGTGGTGAAACAGCGCTTTTGAGGTATACCGACTGATAGGTGGCGATTTTTCGTGGCAGATGTTTTTTCAAAAGATAAAAGATCTGAAATAATGAAAGGCGTGAGATCATCCGGGAACAAAAGTACAGAGCTCACGCTGATAAAGTACTTTGCCTCCAACCATATTACAGGTTGGAGGCGAAAGTACAATGTCAAAGGTCATCCAGACTTCGTTTTTTTGGATCGTAAAATAGCGATTTTTGTTGACGGTTGCTTTTGGCATGGACATGATTGCCGTAATACTAGGCCCGTTGAAAATGCAGATTATTGGAACAAAAAAAGGCAGCGTAATATTGATCATGATAAAACAATTACTAAACTATTTGAGAGTAGGGGTTGGACGGTTATTCGCATCTGGGAATGTGAACTGAAAAAGAAAAACAAACACTTACTGGATGAAAAGTTAAAAGTGCTATATGAACCTTGACCCTCCGTACAATACGGGTGCAATGGACTGGAAATATAATAACAACTATGTGGGCAAAGACGATAAATACTGGAACTCCAAGTGGTTGACATTTAGGAAGAAATGATCGTAAATCTGCTATAGAGATGAATTCGGTAGTTCGTTTAGCGGAAAAGGAGGTGGGACGATGGCTATATATGCGCTAATAAACAAAGAGGTAATCCCCTTTGTTTGTGCTGGGAAAAAAGTATCGGTTGAGTTTTTACGCGAAAGAACAAATTTCCAGATTGACAAATTGAATCAGTGGCTTGATGTTACAGATGCCACTCTTCCTACAATACTCCAAGCAAAGAAACTTGCTAAATGCCTTCATATTCCATTTGCAGGTTTATATATGAATACGAAGGACATCAATATAAAAGCAATACCGTCAATTAAAAACTACCGGACACTTGACGGATGCCTCAGTGTTGATGATAGCGGTTTTAATATTGCAATTTGCGATGTTTTGCAAGAACGGGACTTCCTCCTCGAAGAGAGTGCAGAATTAGGCATTCCTGTAACTTCATTTTCTGCGCCTTCTTGCGCTACTGACAATCCTATAGATTGGGCACATGCAATTAGACAGCACTATGCGATAGATTTAAAGGATCAGTATAGATGCACCTCTTCACGTAAGTTTT
>JAFSLH010000025.1 GCA_017448545.1 Clostridia bacterium | reverse complement strand
TTGGGCACATGCAATTAGACAGCACTATGCGATAGATTTAAAGGATCAGTATAGATGCACCTCTTCACGTAAGTTTTATTTGTATCTCAGAGAAAAACTTGAACAGAAGGGTGTGTTTGTACAGTGCTTTACAGATGTTCCGGTCGAAATTGTACGCGGATTCGCCATCTACGAACACGAGCTCCCTATAATTGGAATCAATAACGATGATAGGCCTCCTGCAAAAACATTTTCATTGATTCATGAACTGGTCCATTTGATTAAGCGAGAATCATCTATATGTAATGTAATGTATAACGTAACATCAACACAGAGAGAAGAAGTTTTCTGCAATGCCGTTGCTGGTGAACTGTTAGTTCCCAAAGATGCACTAATGATAGTCTTAAGGAATGGGGGCTACAATAAGCCATACACAACGGATGATATTCGGTTGATTGCAGACAGGTTTTCTGTCAGCAAAGAGGTAATAATCCGACGATTACTTGATTGTGGCAAAATAAATGATACAGAATACCAAACGTATTCCGATGAATTCCGTAGAATTATCGAGAAAGAGCGAGAGGAGCAGAGATTAGCAAGGAAAGCCGGGTTACAAACGGGCTTCGGTAAAAGCGTCAGTCGTGATGCTATTGATCGGACCAGTTCAGTTGTTTGCAGAATGCTTTATTACGGATATGGTGAGGAAATGTACAGCAAACGCGATATAGCGCAGCATTTGGAAATTGCACCAAAACACGTCGATAAGTTCTTGATGGAGGTTTCAAAATGGAACAACTAACTCTATTCAAGCCTCCGTACAAATACCTTATTGATTCTTCATCTATAATGGCACAAAAGCCTTCAGATGGCCTTCCACGACAGGTACACAAAACCCTGTGGGAGATGATAGAAAAAAGTATTCAAGAACAAACCATAGCAACTTGCTCCGAAATTGAGGAAGAAGTTAAGAATGATAATATCGTTGGTAACTGGCTTGGCTCAAAGCAGTGTGTGATTCTTCCGATTGACGACGAAATACAAAGAAATGTTAGGAGAATAGTGACTGAACATCCCAAAATGATTAGTTTTTCCGGAGGAAAAGGATCATCATCCGGGGATGCATTCTTGATTGCAACTGCGATGAAATACAACCTTACGATAATAACTGAAGAAAAGAAGGATAAACAGAATAAGATTCCGATTGTCAGTAAAGACTACGGAATTAAAACAATGAGTATTACTGAGCTGTGTGTAGAAGAAGGATGGGTGTTCTAAAGCGCACCCGATCCCGCAAAAATGCACCTTGTATCAATCATTCGGTCTATTGCCATGTCGAGTGGTGATAACGGATTTGAGTTATCACCACTCGATTTCTTTCTACCTTCCGAAAAGGAGTGTCGGGCAATTCGGAGGGATTTCGTCACACCGCTTTTGAGGTGTAGTTCACGCGAACGCCGCGGCGCATATCGAGCGCGAGCAGCACATCGTCCGGAACCGGCACTTCGAGATACCCGACAAACCGGTAACAGATACAGATGCGCTGCGTCCGGTTCTTGCCAGTGCCTTCTGCTTCATACACATCGATGTGGTCGATCAGTTCCCACAGTAGCGGCGCTGTCAGCGTTTCCATTTCCATGAACTTCCGGATCGCCGCGGTGAACAGTTCCGTGCCGCGCCTTTGCAGTTCCAGATTGTTCAGGCGAATGCGGTTTTCCGCGATCCTCGCTTTCAGTTCTAACCGTTCCCGATCATACTTCTGCGAAAGCTGGGAAAACCATTCATCCGTCACTTTCCCGGCAAGGTTATCCTCGTAAAGCTTCTCATACAGCGTTACAAGCTGTTCACTTCGGGAGGACGCTTTCGTGAGATCGGATTCAATCCGTTTTCGTTCCTCCTGCTGCTCCTTGCCTGACTGCTGCTGAAGAAGTGCTGCAAACGCTTTTTCATCACATTCGAGCAGTGCGGCAAGTCGTTTCAACTCATTGGTGACAATCTGTTCGATCGCATCGGCCCGGAGATAATGTCGCGTCTTGCATGTCCCCCGATAATCTTTCTCATAATTGGAACATGAGAAGAAGTGAATATCGGGGTTGTTCGTATTTGTGTGAAACCACAGTTTTTTCCCGCAGTCTGCACAGACGAGGAGATCGGAAAAGATATTCTTTTCTCCGTTCTCCGGCTTTGGCTTGCGTCGCTTCGTCCTGGACAGCTTGCGCTGCACCAGTTCAAACGTCTCCCGGTCAATGATCGGCTCGTGGACGTCGCGGAAGATCACCCAATTTTCCTCGGAATTCTCGATCCGTTTCTTGTTCTTGAACGATTTGGAATACGTCTTGAAGTTCACGATGTCCCCGCAATACTCCTGATTCCGAAGGATCTGGCTGACGCCGCTCGTCCGCCAATGATATGGTTCACTCTGCGGACGTTTCCCACCACGGGGAAGACCTTTGCTGAACCAATACGCCATAGGGATCGGGATCTGCCGATCGCTCATAATATGGGCGACTGTTTCAAGGCCGTTACCTTCCAATGTCAACCGAAAGATCGTTTTGACAACCTCGGCGGGCTCCGGATCTATGATCCACTTTTTCTTGTTCTCCGGCGATTTCATGTACCCGTAGGGCGGCTGCGACAGCGGCTCACCCATATTTCCACGCAGGCGGTGCGAACACCGGATCTTGCGGGAAATATCACGGGCGTACATTTCGTTCATGACGTTGCGAAACGGCGCCAGCTCATTTTCGCCCTCGTCAGAGTCCACCATATCGTTGACCGCGATGAACCGCACATCGTGTTCCGGGAAGTAGGTGTCCGTGTAGTTGCCGACCTCCACGTAATGGCGTCCGAGACGGGAAAGGTCTTTCACCATGACTGTCGTAACGTATCCGAGCTCAATGTCCTCCAGCATCTTCTGGAAGCCGGGACGATTGAAATTGGTACCTGTATATCCGTCGTCCACATAGTAGCGTGTGTCCGAAAGCCCATACTCTCGTGCCTTTTGTTCAAGGAACTGTTTCTGATTCGAGATCGAATTGCTCTCAGCGTCCTGTCCGTCGTCCTTCGACAAACGGCAGTAAAGGGCGGTGATGCCCTCAACCTTTTTCTTTTTCGGCTGCATATGCCTCCTTTCCGACAGCCGTACATACACATTCCGACGTTATCGTAGATGGTTCTGTCTCCGCTGTCAATTCTGCCGCGAATGCGGTCAGGTGGTGTTCGAGCCGATCCCGCAAGAAGATCGGCTTCTCCTTCTTCGGGTGGAACGGGAGGAAACGGGATGCGACGATATATCGCACCCCGTTGACAACGTATTCCTGATCCTGCTGCTCCATATTTCGGAGCATCTTGATTTCGGTTGTCTGCATCGTTATCGCTCCTCCTCACGGGAACGCATCCGGCGCTTATACGCCTGTTCCAGTACGTTTTCGACGTATTCCTGTGCCTGTTTTGGCGTATAGCCCTTGGGGATGTACTTGGAGATGCGCTCCATCGGGAGGGACAGATGCTCCTTCTGATTCGGCTTGTCCTCGTTCATGATCTCCTGCATCCGCTCGATCGTCAGCGTGCCGAGGTTCTGCTCCTTGTGCATCCGAACCGCCTGTGAATAGGACGGCGTCCGTTCCCACACCTCCGCGTCGAGACTGATCTCATGCTGCTGTTCTTCGTTCAGGTAGGAAAGCTCCACACCTACCGAGAAGGCGATTCTGCCGGAATCCACCAACGACATGAGGTCCGGGATCAGTTCCGTGAGCCGGATGTAGCGATCCACAGTTTTGTAGCTTTCGCCCATTGCTTCGCCGATCAACGCTGACGTCCGCCGATCATCCGGCTTCGGGACAACTTGTCCCGAAGTGTCGTTGCCGAAAATATAGTCGTATCGCCCTTGGTGCTTCAACGCATCGAATTTCAGCTTGTACGCTTTTGCTTTCTCGGACGGTAACAACCGTTCCCGGTGGAGATTACTGTCCACGACTAAAACCGCGGCTTCATCACGGGTGAGCGCACACACAATCGTCGGTACGGCGGAAAGAAAAGCTCTCTTTGCCGCGTGGCAGCGGCGATGCCCGGAAAGTATCTCAAGCTCACCGTCCGTGTTTTCGATCGGACGCGCAAGGATCGGCGTCAGGATGCCGTGCTCTAGAATGCTGTTGACCAGCCGATCCATTTCCTCGTTGTCTTTCACCTTATACGGATGATCGGGGAACGGATGCAGCTTGTCCAAAGGGATCAAAACCGGCTTCGGTGCTTTCTTTTTATCGTTCATAGTCATAACGCTTGGCTCCTTTCTTTTTCATGGATTTGTCGATTTCGGCGCGTACATCGGCAGGGATCGCATCTACGATCTTCTGCGCCTTGTCGCGCTCCCTTTGCAGTTTCTTCAGATCCTGTTCGTGCTCGTATAACTGTTCGTTCAGCATACGGATTTGCTGTTCCCGATTCCGTACACGCTGCGACTCAAAAGCTGTGTCTTTCTTCTGATCGGCAAGCTTTTGCTCGAGTTCTGTGACATACCCGTCGATGCTCTTGCTTTGCTCGATCAGCTTGTAGCAATCGGGCAGATACCGACCGATCGCACGGATCGCTTCCTCTCGTTTCTTGCCCGCATTGAAGATATTGATGTCCGAGATCGCTTTGCTGATCGCGTCATACGATTTGCTGACGTTCTCAGCCGAACGGAACAGATACGGTGGGATGTGCTTGCGTCCGGTGATCGCGGCAGGCAAGCCGCGTTCCAGTTCCGGGTAGAAGCCATGCATCCGATCGTAGAAATCATCCTGCCACTTGCTGAACGCGGCTTTGTTGCCGAGGACTTCCTTTGCGGACAATCTTCCGTCTTTTGTAATCGGTACGAAGCAGAAGTGCATGTGCGGCGTTTTCTCGTCCATGTGAACGACCGCCGAGATCACGTTCTCTTTGCCGATCCGCTCGTACAGGAAAGCGGCAGCCCTTTCAAAGAACTGCCGCTGCTCGGAGCTATTCAGTTTTTCCATGACCTCCGGAGACGTGGTGATCAGCGCTTCGACCATGATTACACTGTTGGATCGTGTTCGTGCTCCGACCGCTTGGATACGATCCATGCAGCATTGCTTGTACTTGCCGGACGGCTCGATCAGGTGATAGTTCTGTTCCGACTTGGATCGGTCGATGTTCGGATTGCTCTTGTATTCGTCCTTTTTCCGTTCGTTGTGACGGTCGCGTCCGGCAACGCCGCCGGCTTGCGCCTTCTGAAATCTCAGGATCGCGTAGGGCATACGGTCTCCTCCTTTCGGCAGGTGTGGTTCAAAAACATATCCCGAAGGATATGCACAACGGTGATTTGATTGGTATGCTGTTTCAGCATTGATTTGATTTCCTTTCTGTGTTTGTACATTTGTATTTGCAGCAAAAAGATGTACCATAACGCTGTGCTGCATGGCAGCGCTACGGTCGATGCAGAACAACGCCGCAAGTATGGAGTGCGCCGTTTGCGGTGTAGTTCTCACCCTCGCGGGGGAAAGAATACTGCTCTGCTCATGCCGCGATCGGAGGTTCGCACTGTGAACCGTCCTCCCGCGGCGGCGACTGCTCGAAATCCATCCCTTATCCCGAAGAAATCCTTTGACTTCGCCGAGCAGTATAACACACTAGACCTACACGGTAGGTCGTGTGCCCTTGCAGGGAGCTTTTCGGCTGCCGTATAACGGTGTTTGACCGTTCTCGTCAGCCTCTGCGGACGGCGTCGAACCGCGCTTTTCGCACGTTTCTTCCGTCCGCGAGTGTCGGCAGCGGCAACCTTGCTCCCTCAAGGTTTCGATTCTGCCGCCACGCAACAACACCGCAAAACTCGTACCCACCATTTTGCGGCGTTGTTGTCTTACGCTTCTTCCAATTGCGGAAGCTGCGGCGGTTTGAGATCGAAGAAGCATTGGTTACCGCGCCGAATGGAAGCAATGCCGAGCAGTTTCTTCGCTTCTTCCGTCGTGCGCTTGGAAATGCCCTTCTGCAGCATCCATGCGTACACGTCTGTACTCGGCATCTCGTCGCATTGCTGCGCGAGCTCCTGCAGGTACAGTGTCGCTCTTGTAACCTTCGACATGGTTTCCGCTTCTTCGCCCTTACCGCCGGACAACAAATCGTCCGCAGTATCGTCGCAGGTACCGATGTATTCCGTGCGATCATCGTCCCGGACGAACACCATGGTTTCGCCCATGGGACCGATGTTCGTCTTCACATGGGCGAGATACACTTCGTCCCGTTTCTTGTCCGGTTTGCAGACGAGCAGAATGCTCCGCGCCGCACAGGCAATGTCGATCGAACCTAGCCCGCGGTACAGACTGCCGATGCCTTTCATCTTGTTCATGTGCCCGATCAAAACGATCGCACAGCCTGTCCTCTGTGCGATGTTCGACAGCACATGAAATGCCGGACGCACTTCATTTGCACGATGCATATCGACGTCCGCGCCGAGGTACGCCTGCAGCGGATCGAGTACCAGCAGCAGCGCGCCGGTTGCAAGAATCGCCTGTTCGAGCCGGTCGTCCGTAAAGGACAGCAAAGCATCTTCCTCGTCGATCACCACAACCTTGTCAAGATCGGCGTCCATTGCGACCAAACGCGGAACGATCGTATCTGCAATGCCGTCCTCCGCAGTCTGATAGATGCAGGTCATAGGCGCATTCGGTTCTTCCTGCTCCCAAAGGTTTCTGCCCCTTGTCAGATCGGCGATCAGATGCAGCATGAGCATCGTCTTGCCCTCGCCGGGATCACCCTGCAGGATCGTGACCTTACCGAACGGAATGTACGGATACCACAGCCATTCCACCGACTGCGGCTGTACCGTGCTTAACGGTTTGAGCTTCAATTCACTCATTTCGGGTTCCTCCTTTCCGGACGGCAAAAGAAAAAAGCCGATCAAACGACCGACTCCCAAGATTGCGTCCTATTCTGTTCTTGTCCCTTTGGTTCACTTCCCGTTTCCGGTGCGATACTGTTCTTTTCATTTTCACCTCCGGTCTCCACGCATCCGCAGTTTCCATCCCATGAACCGTGAACGGTGGGAGTAGTTTCTGTAAGAATCGGATCGGTCATCCCACCCGATCGGCGATCGCTTACACATTGAAACAGGACAAGTCTATACAAATGTTCCACAAGAAAATGATATATTTTATTTCAGAGCAAAAAAAGACATCTGCCGATTTGACAGATGCCTTGATGCCTATAATAATTCTATAAGTTTATGAACCAATTCACCAAATCTAATTTCCTGAACAATCGGGATTCCTCGATACTCATTGTTTAGATACTTATTTCTAATATTATTCCCTAAATATGTTCGTTTATCATAATCGGAAATACACTGTATCTTGCTATGACCATCTTCTGTTTCTGAAAGAATATAAATGGAATTCCTTCCTATATTTGATTCCATTAGCATTGTATTGTGCGTCGTTAATATCAGTTGACCAGTAATCTCGCTTTGTATTTCCTGTATTATTTTCTTAAACAGAACATCATGGATTGATGCATCCGGTTCATCTAAAACAACAGTATATCCGATACACGCAATCAATAGTTGACACAGTAAATAAACTAACTGATGATTCCCGTTTGATTCCTTGTCAAAATCAATTAACCGATATGTTCCTGATATCATTTTTTCCATGTACAATTTATATTCAACATATTTATCCGTAAGATTAGTTAGATATTTAACTCGCTTAATGTTTGAGTTAATCGAAGCGAAAAAGCGAGATAATACTTCTTCTGCAAGAGTTAATTGCTCTTGCTGCTCATTCCGTATCCTCCCTGATATTGGTGAATCCAAGATACTAATCGGTGCAAAAGAAACATCCCAAAATAATTTTTCTCTTCCCTTATTACTTGAAATTGAATACATTTCATTTAGTACTAATGTCAAGTTTTCGGCAATGTTCTCTTGACCATAAGATACGGATTTATCATAAGACTCATGCATCAAAATAGAAAGCAAGGTGTGTTTTCCCCAGAAACGTTTTGCAGCAGACTTAACATCCTGTAGAAAATCAGGATCTTTAATGATCCCTCGATTGATATTCAAGGATCCTTTGCGACAATCAAAATATACTCCTCGTCTTTGATTCAATTTATATTCCAAACGTTCATTGATTATTTCTTGTTTGTCTATTTCGACATGGTATAAGCCAATATTACCATGGATAATAAACTCATATTCAGCAACCATTGGTTCGTCTGAGTCAACCATATGATACTCTTGAATAATAGCCTTAATATCTCTCATATCAGAGAGAATTTGCTCTTTCCATAGTTTGTTTAGCTCGTCATTATTGAAATCGATAGATCTGCTAAGCAGAGCTTCATATCTATCGCGTATATTCATCGTTTGCAGCAGCTCATTTAAAAAACTAAATGCAAGAAGAAGGTTTGTTTTTCCCGAACCGTTTTCACCATATATCAAAGCCATTGTTTTCGCGCTCTTGTTTTCTGATAGATCAAAAACGATACTATCAAAAGAGCGGAAATTTTTTAATGAAATTTTAGTAAACATGGTCATCTCTCCTTTTACCGGATAATACCATGCAGAGTAGCGTCTGTCAAGACTAAAATAAATTAATAACATCAATAAGTTTATTTTACGATAATTTCACTCTCATATATCATGCTTAATGTTAAAAACGCGTTGACACGAACGCAAAATGCAGCTATAATGGTTTTAGAAAACGGTATGGAAAAAGGCGCTTTGGTGAAGCGCCTCCCTGTGCCGGCATTGTGCAAACTCACGCGGGCACATGACATGACAATTCATTTTACCACGTTGATCACCAATTTGCAATTCAAACTTTGCCGACGGAAAGTAAAAAACAGGACTCCAAGTTGTTTTCAATAAAATACAGAAAGGATTTTTGCTGTGACAAAAATCAAGACTGGGCAAAAAGCCCCTGTGTCAGGACAGTATCGTCCTTTTGGTAGTAAGACGGAGATTACTCTTGTCGAAGGCAAGAGAGTTCCGCCGACATCATCCGGTGTGACCACATTTACCTTGGTCGATACCACTAAGCATGCTATGAAAAAATGAGGTCTCCTGCACATGACGATGGTGATTTCGTATGACCTTTGCGGTGTCAACAAAAGCTATGATGCGTTACATAACACAATCAGAAGCTTCCCCAAATGGGCGCGTCTATCCGAATCCGCGTGGGCGATCAACACAAACAAAACATGTTTAGAAGTTGCAAATATGTTGATTGCTTGCACCGATGTCGATGATAGAGTATTCGTTGCAGAACTATCGGGACAAGCCGCATGGCGAAATGTAATGTGTGGAGATACTAATCTTCGAGCAATGTTTTAAGAGCGTTGAAAAGGAAGGCTGTTCAACCTTCCTTTTCTTTGTATTTAAGCCCCAACCTCTCCCCGGTAAACTCCTCATACCGCCGTCCAATGCTCTGTATCCGCTTTGAAACGGCGCTGTGCGTGGAGAGCCCGACGGCTTTGGCGACATCCTCCATTTTCATATCGTTCCAACGCAACCAGAGGATCTTCTGATCGGTTTCGGATAAGGTGTCCCAAAACGCCTTTGCCTCGACGCGATCCCAAACGGATTCCTCCAGCTCACCGTCGGGGTTGACACAGAAATCCGGCTTCGTATAGTTTTTGATTCGCAGTACATCCGTAGAAATCTTTGTCGGGTGCTTCGTGTCCGAGTGATACCAGCGAACATAGAAATTGGTCTTATCAAAACTCCTGCGCGAGCCGAAGTCCTCGTGACAGCGATGCTTTCTGATATACTGATACATCTCACGGAAGCCGTGCTTTTCCATGGCGTACGGCACGACGGTTTCCATGATTGCAATGATCTCCGTCTCCGGCACGAAGCCGAAATGCTGATCGGGATTCTGCATTGTCTGCCGATAGAACTCCCCGACCTTCGGCAGGATTTGCAGTTCTTCCATCGCATCGATCCAGATCGGCGCGCAGTGCGCCACACGCCAAAAGGGATCGTAGCCGGAGTAATCTTCCATCTTTCCGTGAATGCCCATATACGGCCACGCGAGGTATGCATATACATCCATCACGGCCTGCAGATAATTGTCGCTTTCCACGCGTGCAATGGTTTCTGGATCGGAAAACAGCGCTCGCGGCGTACGCTTGAGCGTAATCATTTCCTGATTGGTGCGATTCAGCAGTACTTCGGGGATCATAAGGAACGCGGGAATAAACTCTGCGTTCTGATACCGCCGCAGCGTTTCGTCAGCTTGTCGAATCTTGATTGCCTGCATTGTCCACACCTCCTTACCTGCCGAAAAGGATACTTCCACTACTGTTACGCTAATCATACACGATTACCTGTCCAATAAAACGGATGATAACATGCATATCCGTTTTCTGCTCTTTTGTTTTCACAGAAATTACATTTTGATTACATCCCCGTATGCCGGAAGTGTGCGAAATATGGTACACTTTAGACAACGAATCGAAGGAGAATGCGATGAAAAACAGGATTCTTGTGGTAGAGGACGACGCGGCGATCCGCGACGCGGTGCTTTTGAATCTGCAGTTTGCGGATTATGACGCCGTCGCGTTCGACGACGGAAAGAAAGCCGCGGATGCGCTCGAATGCGATCACGCGTACGACCTTGCGCTTTTGGATATCATGCTGCCCGGCATGGACGGGTTCGAGCTGTTCGGGCTTATGGAGCAGTACGGCATCCCTGTCATCTACATGACCGCAAAGACCGACTCCGCCTCCGAGATCAAAGGGCTTCGGGACGGCGCGGAAGACTATATCGTAAAGCCGTTCGACCCGCTGACGCTCATGGTGCGCATCGAAAAGGTCCTGAAGCGCGTCGGCAAGTGGAACGCCGTCTATCGCGTCAAGGATATCGTCGTCAACACCGAAACGCACACGGTCACGAAGGGCGGCGAGCCGATCGAGCTGCAGCCGCTGGAATTCGATGTGCTGGTGGCGCTGCTGCGGCATAAGAACATGACCGTTTCGCGCGAACGGCTGCTTTCCGAGGTCTGGGGCTTCGACTACCTCGGAGAGACACGCATGGTCGACGTCAAGATTTCCGCGCTGCGCAAAAAGCTCGGGCTCGAGGATACGATCCGCACGATCCCCAAGCTCGGCTATCGACTGGAGGAGCGATAATATGAAGCTGAGCAAGCGAATTACCCTGCTGGTTTCGATCGTTCTTGCCGCGACCATTCTCGGCGTATCGCTGTCGCTGCTGCTGTATGTGCGGAATACGACGCTGTCTCTGGCGGTCGAGCAGACGCAGCGCAAGCAGCAGAACCTTTCCACGTCGTTTTCCGAGATGGCGAACTACTATGCGGCAAGCAGCGATTCCGATGCGGTGCATTACTCCCTGATCAAGCTCTGCTTCTCGCGGTTTGCCGACCGGTATTCCGTGCTGATGCGCGACGGCGAAGTGATTGTTTCCGGCGTCAGCGTCGATCCGTCGGCGTATGTACCAATCGACGACAGCGCATACAGCGACAATACGCCGGTCGCCGTGACCGTGCAGGGCCGGAACCTGTTGATCGCGGGAAGCGCCGCGCGGGTGAGCGGCAGAACCTACAGCGTCTATGTGGTCGAGGATGTGACCGACGTGCACACGGGCATCCGACGCATGGCGTGGATCTTTGCGGCGGTCAGCTTCGGCGCGATCGTGATCGGCGCAGCAGCGGTGGCGCTGCTCGTTCGGCACAGCACTAAACCGATCACGCTGCTGTCCGACGCGGCAAAGGAGATCGCCGACGGCGCGTACCAAAAACGCGTCGCGATCCGCACAAAGGACGAGGTCGGGCGCTTAGGCGAGGACTTCAACCGCATGGCGGCCGCCGTCGAAACGAAAATCACCGAGCTCGAGGAGCGCAACGAGCGCCAGCGCCTGTTCATCGGCGGCGTCACGCACGAGTTCAAAACGCCGATGACGGGGCTTTTGCTCCATGCGGGGCTTCTGCGCCGCGCGAACCTCAGCGAAGACGAGCGCGACGCGTCGCTTGCGCATATCGAATCGCAGACCGCGTGGCTTGAACGGCTGACGCAGAACCTTTTGAAGCTGACGACCTCGGAGGACGACATCGAAAAAAGGCCGGTCGAGCTCCCGGAACTGCTGGACGAGATCAGGGAGGGCGTGGAGCCGAAGCTGAACGAGCGCGGCGCGACACTTTCCGTTCAGTGCGAACCGCAAACGTTGGTGTTGAACGCCGATCTTTGGCGCTCGCTGCTTTCCAATCTGATCGTCAACGCGGCGAACGCCTACGACGCGGACGCGCCCGAAAAGCCGATCGTGCTTTCGGTCACCGGCAGGACGTTTTCGGTCTCCGATCACGGGCGCGGCATTCCGAAGGAGGCGCAAAGCCGCATCTTCGAGCCGTTTTTCCGCGTGGACAAATCCCGCAGCAAGCGCCAGGGCGGCAGCGGCCTCGGCCTCGCGCTGGTCAAAAGGATCGCCGACGCCCACGGCGCAAGCGTAGCCGTGGACAGCGAACCGGACAAAGGCACGACGGTGTCGGTGACGCTGCCGTAAGTGGGCGACACGATCCTCGCCTTTTGCACCGGAAAAGATTCCTCGACTCGTTCCTCGCTCGGAATGACGGGCAGCGTTGAACCCAAATGGCTGTCATCCTGAGCGAGCGCAGCGAGTCGAAGGATCCTTGCGCTTTTCGGGGACGCAACCCCCATAACGCATTTTCATTACAGTTTCATTACACTTTGATGATGTCTTTCCCGCGGCCCTTCGGTATGCTGAAAGCAGAAACCGAGAAAAGGAGTGATTCCATGAAGAAACGCATTTTTATCCTATTCTTTGCAGTCCTTCTGCTTTTTGGCTGTCAGCCAACGCCGGAGACGGAGATTGTGGTCGGAAAAGATCAGGATATCATGATCGGCAAAGCCGAAGAGGAAGCGACCTATGAAACAGCCGACCCTGAAAAACTGACTGTCGACTGGTACGAGAGACTCGGTGCGCCGACGCATTATACAGCGTCGCTCGTAAGCGGCGGCGGGCATCTGAAGACTGAGGTCGACGCGCCGATCGTTCTGCCGGATACGGAGCTCCCGATTGTTCGGATTGCGCCCGTCCTGTTCTCCGATGAAGATGCGCACCGTTTCGTGACCGCTCTTTTGGGCGAGAACCCGCAGTGCGTCGATCCGTGGGGCGAGAATAACCGCACGCGTGCGTCGTATGAAAAGGAAGTCTTGACGTACAAGGATGCATTGGAGCATTGGAACGAGTACGGAAATCTAGTATACGGTGAAAACTTCGAAACAAAAGAGAACTTTGAACGATACCTTCAGAAACTGATGGCACAAGCGGCGAATGCACCGGAAAAACCAGAGACCTTTGCGCCGACCTATGAATGGGAGACGCCGCATGTCTGGACGCCGGGAGGCGAGAAGAGAACCAATGACCGCTATCTGACATTTTTGACGGTAAACGCCGACGATTCGCAGTCGAGACTGGACATCTTCAGCAGCAGCGAATTCGGGAACAGCAGCGTGTACTACCAGCGTGACATCGTCGACGATGTACACTATCCGATTGACGGAACGAAATGGCAGAACGGACTGGATATCTCCGAAGCGGATGCCCGCGCAGAGGCAGAGTGCGTACTTGCGACGATGGGATTGGAACACCTTGAATGCGCGTTTACGAAAAGTGTACGCGTCTATCCGGGCGATGTACGGCTTGACGCCGTTCCGTACCGCGCTTATTGGGCGTTCGTGTATACGATGGCGGTCAACGGTGCACAGACCACTTTCACGCAGCAATCCGGTGTTGAACCGAATGATTATGCGCGCAATTGGGAATATGAGCGTTGCTATGTGTTGGTAGATGATGACGGCGTAGCAGGACTGTTTTACAACAACCCTTGCGTTGCGCAGGAAGTTACCGTGTCTGCCGCGACCCTGCTTTCATATGAAAAGATTCTGGACATCTTCGAAAAAATGGTAGTAATTGTGGATAACAACGCAGATCCGATGGATCGTGACGAGCAGTATTGCATCACGTCTGTACGGCTCGGTCTGGTCAGCATTCGGGAGCAGAACGGCGAGGGCGGACTTTTGGTTCCTGCGTGGGATTTTCTGGGCTATCGGGTCGACGAGAACCTTGCTTCGTTCGCATCCGACGAGCGATACTCTTTTCTGACAATCAACGCTGTCGATGGAAGCATTATCAAACGTGACTCATGGGTCGGATGAGAGAAGAAAGCTATGAAAAAACAGTTTATTTTCATTCTAATCGCAGTCCTTCTCCTTCTCTGCGCCTGCCAGCCGACGCCGGAGACGGAGTTTGTTGGGAACAAGGGCGATAACGTGTTGGAACAAAAGCTGTACGCGACGGCGGAGCCGGTCATGGAAACGATGGAAATTGCCGGAAATCCGACCGCAGCGCCGAACGTCGAAACAGTTGCTGAGCCGACGGCGGCGCCGATGGTACAAACCTTCCCGGAGCGGTGGGACGAGGACGGGATCACGCTTCGTGACTACGTGACGCTGTCGATCCACACCAACGTTGAGACGCGCGCGGACCGCCAATATCCCGCCTATCGCACACGGGGCAAGCAGTTCACCGAGGAGCAGATCGTCCGCATTGCCGACGCGCTCTTGCCGCATCCGGTTGCGCGGGAAATGCTCGAAGCAAAAACGAAGAAGGAACTGGAAGCCGAGCTGCAGCAGTTCCTCGACCAAGTCGCCGCATGGGAAGAATGGGCGGCGAACGGCATGCAGGGAGACGGGGACGAAACGGGCTACGATCCGGAGGAAGTCAAGCAGACAACGGAATGGTACATGAATGAAATCAAACATGCCCCGGATGCGCTCGACACCGTGGCTGTAACGGACTATTCCGGTTATCGCATCGGGCAGACGGTACGCTATCGGACGGAGAACGGCGAAAACGCCACGATCACATCGTACGGGAGGGATACGCGAAACTACGTGATTCTGTCCAATCGGTGCAAGCATATCGGGTATCTTTACTGGGAACACGATTATACAGGGGACAAGGACGACCCGACCACCGACACAAACCGGTACTGGAAGGATTCCGACCTGATGAGGGAGGACGCCGAAGCAATGCTGCGACAAGGGCTTGAGAAGCTCGGCATCGAGGGCTTTACTGTTTCGGCGGCGGAACACGCGACGCTGTTTGACGCCTCGGAAACAAGTACTGTCGGCGTGTCCGGCGGGTGGGGCTTTGAACTGAAGCGCAGCTTTGATTACCCAGTATTCGACATTCCGTACCGGATCAGCAGCGTTCTGGAATTCAGCGCCGAAGACGGATACCTTGCCAATGAGCCGATTCGGACCGAATATCTTTGCGTCTTTGTCGATGAAAACGGGATCGAATACTTTGAGTACAGCGGACAAAAGACAGTGCTTTCGGAGGTGAACCCGAACGTCGCGCTGCTTCCGTTTGAGGACGTGCAGCGAATCGTAAAAAATACGCTGTCGGTGTGCTATCCGAGCCTCCGGTATCAGGGAAACGAGAACCGGCAGATTTCCCTGGAGATCTACCGCATGATGCTGACCACGCAGACGCTGCGCGTGCCCGATTCGACCGATTATTACGAGGTGCCGTGCTGGGTCGTGCTGTTTGACGGTTTCCACTCGAACAATCCCGAAAACCGCATCGACCGTCGCTTGTCGCACGATGCAATCATTATCAACGCCGTGGACGGCACGGTCGTGTTCTCCGAAAGCAAAAGATAGTGCTTCCACAGTTCCTTGAATAACAATAGTGGCACGGAGCTTCACCCATTGCTTTCGATCAATGCTGCCGACGGCAGCGTGATCGACCCGCGGAACGTGAATTATTCGTTCTTGAATGATCGTCATACAACCTTGACAGGACTGCTTTTCAGCGGTCCTTTTTTTGATCAATTACAATTCCATTACAATTTGAAAACAACTTTTTCGATGTAGAAAGGTATGATTGAATCAAGGAAATTGAAAGGAAGAAAGATGAAGCATATTTTTGGAGACATCAAACGGGCGGTATTTTCGCGATCATTTCTGATCGCATTCCTCGGCATGGCGCTGTGCCTTTGCATCGGCGCGTTTTCGGACGCGCTTTCCGTGTTTCGTATGGAGGAACGGGCGGTGCTGTACGGCTATCATCGCGAGCTTTTGCTGAACGCTTTGGGCAGCGACATCATCCTGTTCGCCGTCCCGATCCTTGCCGCGATCCCCTACACCACCGCGTTCACCGACGACGTGAAATCAGGGTATCTGAAACCGTATCTGACGCGGACAAGCGTATCGCGCTACATCCTCGGCAAGGGGATCGACGCAGCGGTCTCCGGCGGGCTTGCGCTGGTACTCGGTATCGTGACGGCGCTCGGCGTGTTCTTTCTCGTGTTCGCGCCGATCGAGGTCTACGGGGAATACGCGGTCAAGTCGCTGATCCCGGATATCCTGCTGCGGCTTGTGCTGTTCTTTCTCTCGGGCGCGCTGTGGGCAAGCGTGGGGCTTTTAGCCTCGTCGCTGACCCAGAACGTGTACCTTGCGTATGCCGCGCCGTTCATCTTCTATTATGTTTTGATCATCCTGCAGGAGCGCTATTTCCGCACGACCTTCATGCTGAACCCCAAGAATTATCTCACCATGGAGGGCGCGTGGCCGCTGCAGGGCAAGAGCGCGGCGCTGACGCTTTTGATGCTCGTGGTCATTCTGCAGCTTGTCTTTTACATGACCGCGCAGACGGAACTGCGAGACGATAAGCGGCAGAAGCGGCACTACTTTGCGCAGAACCTTTCGCAAAAGCGCCTTGCAAAGCGCATCGAGCGCGCCAAGCCGAAGAAGGGCAAGAAGATCCCGGGGCTCTACGGTCTCTCGCAGGTCGCGGCGGTCGTGCGCTATAACTTCCGTATGTGGCGCGGCAACGTACGCATTGTGCTGACGTTTGCGCTCGCGTTCATCCTGTGCTTTCTGCTCTCGGACAAGGCGGCAAGCTTCGCCTATGATATGGGCACGGCCATGCAGGCGTTTGAACCGTTCGTCTGGACCTTCGGCGACGCGAACTCGGTGCTTTTGATCTCACTTCTGCTCGTTCTGCTATTTGCGGACATTCCGTTCCTCGGCGCGGGCGTGCCGTATTATCTGGTGCGCATGAAGCGCTCGACGTGGG
The DNA here is from genome assembly GCA_017448545.1 of Clostridia bacterium. Lineage (GTDB taxonomy): Bacteria > Bacillota > Clostridia > Christensenellales > CAG-138 > UBA3792. The sequence goes on along the minus strand of JAFSLH010000025.1, from coordinate 49,163 downwards.
CGTGGGGACAGCTCGTGTATCTGATCCTTGCGACGCTCATCTATATGGTTTTCATTCTGATCGCGACGACGCTGATCTGCATGCAGAACAGCTTTATCGGCAATATGTGGTCGGAAACGGCGGCGATCCTCGGGTATTCCGGCGCGGGCAAGGCGGTGGCACTGCCGGCGCTCGTCAAAACGCTCGAGATGTCGCGTCCGTACCAATGTGCCGAAACGATTTTCCTCCTGATGCTGCTGTACACGCTCGTGCTTGCGCTGCTGATGCTTCTGTTCAAGCTGCTGCGCGGCAAAAGCGCGGGCGTGGTCGCGGCGTTCGGCTTCTCGCTCTACGGGCTGCTTCTGAATCCACAGCTCATCAAGCAGATGTTCAACCTCCCGGACGAGCTGATGTACAAGGCAAACGTCGCAGTGGGCTGGCTCAGCCCGCTCAATCAGGCCACCTATCACATGCACAACTTCGGCTATGACCTTCTGCCGCGGCTCTGGCAGACCTACGGCATCTTTGCGGCGTTGATCATCCTTTTGATGATCGGCATTCTGCTTGCGATCCGCAAGTATAACTTTATGTTCCTCGGCACGGAACAATCGTAAGGAGAGTATCTATGACAAACGCAATTGAAGTACACGATCTTATCAAGGTGTTCGGGCAGGACACGGTTTTGAAGGGCATCAACCGCAATTTCGAGGCGGGCAAGATTCACGGCGTCGTCGGCAACAACGGCAGCGGAAAGACGGTCATGTTCAAGTGCATCTGCGGCTTTCTGCAGCCAACCAGCGGCAAGGTGCTCGTGAACGGCAAGCAGATCGGAAAGGACGTCGACTTTCCGGAGGACATCGGGCTGATCATCGAAACACCGGGCTTTCTGCCGCAGCTTTCCGGGCTCAAGAACCTCGAGATCCTCGCGTCGCTGAAGCGCAAGATCAATCTGAAACAGATTGCCGACACGATCCGCCGCGTGGGGCTCGATCCGATGAGCTCTAAGCCTGTCGGAAAGTACAGTCTCGGCATGCGGCAGCGGCTCGGCATTGCGCAGGCGATCATGGAGGAGCCGTCGCTGATGATCCTAGACGAGCCGATGAACGGCCTCGACAAGCACGGCGTCGCCGAGATGCGCGATCTGTTCAAATCGCTCGCCACCGACGGGCGTACCATCCTGCTTGCGAGCCACAACATCGCCGACATCGAAGCCCTGTGCGATACGGTTTGCGAGATGGACGCAGGCGTCATGACAATGCTATTAAACAGGAATTGAGGGTAAAGGATATGAAACAGAAAGTATTTGCATGGATGTTGGTATTGATCCTGGCGCTGACGCCGGTGCTGGCGATCGCGGAGGGGACGGACAGCACTCCGAACGATCCAGCCGATACGGAAACGACAGACGATCCGACCGATCCCGGAACGACGGATGAACCGACCGATCCCGGAACGACGGATGATCCTGCCGATCCCGGAACAACGGGCAACGAGCCGGCAGACACGCCGATCATCGGGGAAGCGCTTTCGATCGACACGGTCAACGTGTATAACGGCATGGAGAAAAGCTACGGCAAGGGGTATCTTCCGACCGTTGCGAACAACACTGCCGTGATCGTGCTTCCGCTCGTCGGCAATACCCGCGGACAAATCATTCGCGTCACGCCGGAACTTTCCTCCGGCGGGCCGTACTTGTACGGCAATTACCAGTTCGATGTTCAGAAGGGCGCGGCGGTCGCAGCAGACGGCTCGACGCACGAACTCTTTCTGGTGCGGCTCGACCTGCCGCTGAATGCGACGCGCTACAACGGCACATATCCGATCCCGTTCCGGATTGAATACGTCTCGGAGGACGGTTCGCAGACGCAGCAGACGTTTACCGTGCAGCTTACGATTGCTGACGGCAAAACGCAGTCCTCGGGCGGGAGCGGCGGACAGTCCGCGGTGCGGAAGCCGGTTCTTCTGGTCGAGACATGCACGATCGCGCCGACGGAGGTTTCCGGCGGAGACACGGCTTCCTTCCGGCTCACGGTGAAGAACGTCGGCAACCGCGAAGCAAAAAATATCCGCATTTCCGTCGCGCCGGAAAGTGACGCGCTCACGCTGCAATCCGATCTGAACGCGCAGTTTTTGGCGCTGCTTGCGGTGAACGGGACGTTCGATGCGGACTTTACGTTGTCGGTCGCGCCCGGCGCAACCGAGGGTGACGTGGTGGCGCAAACATATATCACCTACGAAGACGCTTACGGCGGCGTGTACAGCGAAGAAGGCAAATATCGCGTGCGGATCACGCAGCCGAAGGTGGAGATTGTTTCGTGCGTCTATAACGAAGTGGTCAGCGGCGGAGAGGACTTCACCGCAACGCTGACGATTCAAAATACAGGCACGCGCGACGCGAAAAATGTTGTCGTTCGTTATACCTCGGCGGATGAAGCGATCCGTAAAAAGGGTATACAGGATTCCGTTACGATCGGCGAACTCAAAAATGGTGAATCGACGACCGTCACCTTCGATCTGCGCGCGCTGCCCTCCGCAAGCGAGGGGCGGCACGCGGTGGACTTCCTCTGCACCTATGCGGATACCGCAAGCACCGGAACGTATTCGGACAGCACGCACTATGAACTGACCGTTTATCAAAAGGCGGCGATCGGCTACGACGCGATCAAGCTGCCTGAGACCTTGACAAGCGGCGAGACCTTTGTGCTGCCGATCTGTGTTTACAATACCGGCTTTTCGCCGCTGTATAACGTGCGCGGTGTGCTTCGTGTGGACGGCCTGATCTGTTCGTCAGCCTATCTCGGCAATATCAACCCGCAGGATTCCGCGGTCAAGGACCTGTCCATCTTTGTTACGACGCTGTCCGGCAGCAGCAAATACGGCGATACCTGGGGCAGCTTTGAACTGACCTGTGAGGACGAAAACGGTGAGCAGCAGATGCTGTTTCAAGATCTGAGATGCTCGATTCTGGAGCCGCAGCAGCAGACGGACGAGGAAAAACGCAAACAGGAGCAGGCGCAAAAGGAGCAGCAGACGCTGTCGCAATGGTGGATCTCTCTGCTTGTCGCGATCGCGATCATCATTATCCTGATCGCCGTCATCGTGATCGCCCGCTTTGCACGACTGCTCAGGATGAAGTAACAGGATGAAAAGAGTATTGTGCCTTCTATTGACAGCGGCAATATTTGTCTGCTGTATGCCGCTGAACGAAAAAGCACCCGATACGGTTTTGCCTGTATCGGAGATCGTACTTGAATCGGAGAACCGCCCCGCCACAACGGCTATCGCGGCGAACGAACCTTCGGAAAGTCCTGCGCTGGAACCGGCCGAAGCGCCTCAAACGCAGCATCCGTATGTCGGCACGACAAGCGAAGCGCAGACTGAGCCGATCGAATTGCCAATCACGATCAAGGAGATCGACTGGGAAAAGCTCTGTGCCGGAAAGCAGTACGAAACGAAGTTTTACAACGAAACGGTGAACTTTCAGAACCTTCGCATGACAGTCATAAGCTTTGCGTCGGGCGAAAGCGGAACGCAGTTCACGCTGCGGCTCGATTTGCCGGACGAGTGGACGGACCTCCAATGCCTTTCCATGAATCCGTGCTTCGGCTTCCGCTTCTATCTGGACGAAAAGTCGCAGAACGATTTCCGATTGGTCGATCAGTTTCCGATCATGAGCGAAGCGCTTGCCGTCTCGCGCTGCAATTCCGTTACCATGACCTATCGCAGCGACACCGTGACCGACACGGTCATGCACGCCGCGCATGAGTGGAAGATCGTACCGTTCTTCTGTTTCCGGAAAATGTTTGGCGGCAGCAACTACAACGATCATCCCGGAGGGCAGCTTGATCTGGAGCAGGACGAAGTTGTCCGATTCAACGGAGCCGAGAAAGCATATTATCCCGGTACAATCGGCGTCACAGAGCTTCCTGCGTTGTCCGTACAATTGCCGATTGAGCATACTGAGGACATGTCTGAAGCTGCGTGCGAGCCGAAAATGCTGCAGGTTACGATCTGGACGGAGGACGTCGAGCGTAATAAAGCCGCCGGACATTACGGTGCGGACGGACGTTTGAAGGGCGGGGAGTTTGTGGTCTACGGCACGTATCGGAACGAGACAGTCGATTTTTCCGAACTGGAATTTCATATCGAGCGATTCTATTACTGGGAGCACGGATTTTTCTATACGCTGCATATCGTCTACCCGGAATCCTGGTCTGAGGAAGTGATCAAGAATGTGAGGCTTTGCATCGAAGCGTATGCGGACGGCGAGCCGTATGGTGAGCAGGTCCGAAACGGAAGGGTATCGCGCCCATATTTCAAAAGTACGAGCGGTTGGCTCAGCATGGGGGACGATGATTCGCGTTTGACGGAACAGTATCTCGTTCACGACCAAAAGAATTTTTCTCTTTCCGATCCTATCCCGAAACAGAAGCTGACGTTCAAGGTCTGGCTCGAATACTTCCCCAAGATCCGATTCGATAACAGCGACAAGGAGATCGATCTCACAACCGGCGAACCGTACTACATTGAAACCAATCATGAATACGTGTGCGATGCACTTATACCGCTGACCGAGTTTTCGATCTCCACCGATGCATTATCATTTTCACAAGGAGGTGCACAATGAAACGGCTTTTGACGATTCTGTTTTCTTTTTTACTGCTCTGTGCCTGCGTGCCGACGCCCGATCAGGAGGCTGTCGTAAACAAGGCAGACCATTCGATCAAGGACACGCTTTCCGCGCGGGATGCGGAAGCGTATCGCTACGAAGCGCCGGAGCATTGGAATGAAACGATCGAAATGAAAAATCTGAACATTGTGATCGACGCGGATGTCGTGCTGCCGGAGACGGATCGGTATCCTTTGCAGACGATCCAACGGCATACATTCACCGGCGAGGATGTACAGACACTTTTGAACGCCTGCTTCACGGGGCCGTTCGAGCTTCGTGAGAACACGTACAGCATGGTGGAGCTCGAGGAGGATATCCGCTTTGAGCTGCGCGGAAACGTGGTTGATTGGGACGATGAGACCGGCGAGGTCACATTTGAACCGCTGATCGAAGACACGGAACGGTTGACCGAATTAAGGACGATGATGGCGCAATGTCCCGTCGAGGATACATTTGTGCCATTTGATCCCGCAAAGCTGAGTACGCGCAGCGAACCGTACGTGATCCGTACGGAAGACGGAACGCTCTTATACCTGTCTTTCCAAAAGAGTGCCATTCAGGTTCAGACCGCGCGGAACGGGCAGGTGCAGGATGAGCATACCGTCTGGAGCGGCGGATTTATCGGCGAACCGTGGCATAGAACGCTCGATCATATTACGGTCACGGAGGAAGAAGCCAAAGAGAAGGCGGCTGCCGTGCTGGACCGCGCGGGGCTGTCCCGACAGTTCGGCATCGGCCTCATGGAAAAAGGACGGATCGCCCGCGCGATCGTGGAGGATCCGTATTATCAGGTCCTTTCGGAAGGATACCTTCTGCGTATCTCCCGAAACGGCGGCGGTTACGTACCGTTCCCGCAGGGCGGCGGCGTCTATATGGAGGATCAACGCAGCGCGCTGTTTGAGATGCCGACCGAAGAAAGCTTTGCGCAAGAATGGAGTCAGGACTGGTTCGAACTCTATGTTTCGGAAAACGGCGTCGGATACGTCGGCTGGTTTGATCCGAACGAGCTTGTAGCGGAAGCGAGCGAAAACGTACAGCTGATGCCTTTTTCTGAGATTCAATCGCATATCCGGGACGATCTTCGCTACTCCTACGCGTGGACGGATGAAGACAGCCGCGGTATTACCGAACTGCACGTCAGCAAAATCATTCTCTCCTGTGCGATCGAACGGATCCCGAACGATCCCGATGAAGCAGCGCTCGTACCTGCGTGGGTCGTCGTCTATAATGACAGCCGCTCCGAAAAGGTGAAGGGACATGAAAAGCTCATGTTGATCAACGCGATCGACGGCAGCTATCTGCATGTCGGGTGAATCGTCGGGCAGCAAACCCTTTCGCAGTGGCGGATCTCCCTTTGCCGTCATCCTTGTCGCCATCATCGTCATCGCTCGCTTCTCGCGCCTACTGCGGATGAAATAACTGATTGAGCATAGAAACAGCCGCCGGGATCATCTCGGCGGCTATTCTGCGTTCAGCTATAGATCAGTTCGTTGCTTATGATTTCTCGCACCCGAGCCTGAATGTTATTCATCGCGCCGACCCATGCCATTTGATCCTTGCGCTTCAACTCTTCGGTAACACCTTCGGCTTTTGCCATTTGCTTTGGTAGCGTCCACATCATTTCCTGCGCCTGTTCTTCGATGTCGGCAAGGTGATCGTTCAGCTTCCCGGAAAACAGCAACCCATAGTACACATTCTGCCGATGCTGCTTCAGATAGTCCCGACGCATCGCGCCCCAAATCCCGATCGGCCGCGCCGGCGGTTCATCCTCACCGGCAACGATGTAATAATCCCCGACCAGTTCATACTCCAATCCATTCCGCTCATCCACAACATACTTTTCCATATTCGCACCTCCTTGTATTTTTCTATTTTCAGCATAGCAAAAGCAAACGGAAAAGGCGAATGTGCGAAAATGAATATAGGGAATAGGCTTTTTTATTTTCTTTCTCCGTGATATAATTTTAATGGTATTTTTTTCAGGTAAGAGCAGAGGATTTATAATGAATATCGATGTTGAGAATTATTTAGAAAGCGTGTTTCGTCAGAACTTTAGCCATGAAACATATAGTGCATGTGATGACAAGATTCGCTCTTTGTATGCAAGCTCTTCGTTTCCACATCAAGGACTTAGGGAAATGCTGACCATACTTCATTGCGAAATCGTAGATTTATGCAAAACCATGAACGAAAGATTACCTACGGGAGAAACATCTGCTCATTTTTGGGCAGAGCCTAGTAGAGCACTGTTAAAGGTTATAGAAGTAATTCGTGACCTTGAAAACAATTTGAGAGAAACAAAATATGCCTTTACTATAGATGAGTACTATGAAACTATTATATCTGACTGTAGCAAATGGCTTTCTTCAAGTGGGGGAAGTTCTATCCCTCCGGGACGGGAAAAAGTGACCTTATATTTCATTAAACCGATCTTTTTACCGTCTAATAATGTGATTTCATTTGGAGAAAGCGCTCTTCTTTCAAATGACGGAGAATTCATAGATCAAGGAGGTTTCGGATCAGTTTATAAATTCCATCACCCGATTATTGATTTAGACTTTGCTGTAAAGTTTTTTGAACCACAGTTCGTTTCAGATGAAGATCGTATTATAAACGAGAAACGCTTTTTCCGAGAAGCTTCTATGCTTTTTAAACTTAATCACCCTAATATTGTCAGGATATATGATGTAGGGCGCAAAAATGGGAATCCCTATATTAAAATGGAGTATGTTAATGGTACAACGCTTGAGAAAGTTCGTACTGATCGAGGTAATTTTACGTATGATGCTGCATCAAGGGCAATGAAACAGGTCCTTGCGGGGTTAGAACATGCACATAAAATTGGGATTATTCATAGAGACTTGAAACCGAGCAATATTATGGTCGAAAAAACTGGAAAGAAATGGACATGCAAAATAATCGACTTTGGTATCAGCGCATTTATAAATGCGGACAGATATTCAAAGCTTACAAGAACAGGGGAACATATTGCAGGAGGGTCGTATATAGATCCATTACTGTTTGATGATCCACAAATGAGGGATGCCAGATCGGATATTTATTCTGTAGGGGCAATTATGTATTTTCTCCTTTGTGGCAAAGCCCCAACAGGAGGAGATCCGGAAGCATATCTCAGAGAAAGCAATTCAAATCTAACTGAAGTGCAGATTGGGAAGATAATGAAATCACTCTCCATGAAAATAGAAAACCGATATAAAGACTGTGAAGAGATGATTAAAGCGATTGATGATTTTAATGTATGAACACTAATCTTTGGAATGTGTATGCGACTGTCCTTCCATCATTTTAACTAAGTCCGTTATCAACACTCGTACCAAGTCGAGTGGTGATACCGGATTCCGGTATCACCACTCGTTCTTTCTTTTCTCCCGAACGAACGGAGGCAAACGTGAAAAAATACCTGTTGCCGATTCTGTTGCTGGCGGTCTTTGAAGCGATCGCCATGGAGTGCGTCAAAAACTGCCCCAAAGACGCGCTGTGACGCCCTCCCTGCCGTGCAATGGGACAAAGTCGTTTCTTCGGCGGGGGATCCGGCGACGGAGGCTATACGGTCGTCGTCGCGCAAAAGGAACAGTAATTCCGGCTTTGCAAAGCAATTCCGGTTGTTTTCTTTGCCGGAGCATGGTATACTGCTTTCAGAAACACGTCCGGACGCGGACGAGATCAGGAACGGAGGAAGTACGGTATGATCTTATTGGTTGTGGATATGCAGAAAATTCTGTTGGACGAGGCGATGTACGGCTACGGCGCGCTGGTGGACGGCGCCGTTCGACTGATCGAGGCCGCCCGCAAGAACGGCGTGGAGGTCGTCTATGTGCAGCACGACGCGGGCCCCGGCAGCGGTCTGTCCGCCGGAGACGAGGGCTTTGAAATTGCCGACGCGGTGCGCCCCGCGCCGGGCGAAAAGGTATTTGTCAAGACGATCAACAGCGCGTTCGGCAACAAGGAGCTGAAGAAGTACCTGAAGAAGCATCGCGACAAGGACAAGCGGCTGATGATCATCGGTCTGCAGACGAACTACTGCATCGACGCGACCGTCAAATCCGCATTCGAGCGCGGCTATACGGTCATCATCCCCGAGGGGACCAATTCCACCTTCGACAATAACTACATGACCGCCGAAACCACCGTCCGGTATTACAACGAGGACGTTTGGGAAGAGCTTGTGGAATCGGTCACGGTCGAGGAAGCCGTCGGTCTGATGCGCGAGTAACCAAGGGGCTGTCGCCCAATGCAGAAGAAACGCTCCAAGCCGCTTTTGCTGCCCTGCAGAGGCGGTTTTTGTTGCATTTTTCGGCAGTATTGTATATAATCAAATTCGAACAGACAAAGAGGAGGGGGCGCATGGCGGAACAGGCGAATCTGACACCGGGGAAGTTTTTCCCGAAAGAGCTGCGCGCGCCGACGGGGGACGATATTCGCGCGCTGCTGGCGGACTACGGTTCTGCGGGCGAACAAATCCGGCTGATCGACACGTCGTTTTCGGAGACCGACGTGCGGCTGCACTATATCGTCGACAACAAGTGGGTGCTGCGGCTTTGCCGCGCTGCCGTACTATACCTGGATTGCGCTCGTCGCGGGCTGGCCGCAGGTCTGTTTCTTCCGCGCGGGACTTAATAACGACGCGCTCCGCGAGGAGATTTTGGAATTGCTTTCGCTGTTGGCCGACGCCGACCGGGAATTCTTCGAGGATTGCCCGTTCGCAGCGGAGCGGAACCGACCGACCCCGGCAGGGGATGGAGAACAGAAATAAGGCGAAACCCCGTGGAACCGTATGACCGGGGGCCCGAAGCCAGTCCGCAAAGCGCTCCGGAAACAGGAAAATGGAGGAAAACAGCAAGGCGGTGCAGCTTCAAACTGCACCGCCTGTTTGATTTTTGGAACTGTTTTACGCGAGCTTCGAGGCCGCTTCCTTGTCGAGGAAGACGTAGACCTCGGGGTGATCCTGCAGGATGCTTGCCGGGCAATCCACGGTCTTCGGGCCGTCGATCATGCCCTTAACGGCGTCCGCCTTGTTCGCGCCGGTCGCGATCATGATGATCTTCTTCGCGCGCATAATGCTCGCAAGGCCCATCGTCGCGGCCTTCGTCGGAACCTGATTGATGTCGCCGTCGAAGAACCGGGCGTTGTCGCGGCGGGTCTGCTCGGTCAGATCCATCAGATGCGTCACGCTGTCAAACGGGCAGCCGGGCTCGTTGAACGCGATGTGACCGTCGCTGCCGATACCGAGCACCTGCACGTCGACCGTGTACTTCTGAAGCTCCGCTTCATACGCCGCGCAGTCCGCTTCGGGATCCTTGCCGCAGCCGAGCGGTACGTGCACGTTTTCGTCCGGAATGTCGATGTGGTTGAACAGGTTCACGTGCATGAACGTCCAGTAGCTCTCGCGATGGTCGCGCGGCAGACCGATGTATTCATCGAGGTTGAACGTGATGATATCCCGGTAGCTCGTGCCGTTTTCCTCGTGATCGCGGATCATTTCCTTGTAGAGGCCGACGGGGCTCGAACCGGTCGCAAGGCCGAGCACGGGGGTATGGTCGCCGGTCAGAACTTCGTGCATGACTTTGAACGCTTCCTTGGAAACCTCATCGTAGGTGTCTTTGACGGTTACATGAAACATATTGTATTCTTCCTTTCTGTTGACCGGCGGCGCAGCGGCGGCCGGAAACACTCTTCCTATATATTATTATGAATCCGGGACGTTGTCAATTCCCCCGGCAAAATTGCCTTACCGGAAACCCGGCAAAAATGCCTTACCGGAAATCCACGTAAATCTCGTTGATGTCGAGGTCCTCATACCAGCCGGCAAGGTACACGTTCCAGCTCAGCTTGACCGTGCAGTTCACGCTTTTTGCGAGCGTTTCGGTCGCGCTCTTCAGCGTCTGCATATCGGCATTGATCACGGTTTCCCATGCGCTCTCGGCCGCCTTTTTGTCGAGTGCGGTGTGCTCCGACGTATACAGCGCGCCGAGCTCGTCGGTCGCGCGGTTGAAATCGTCCCGCAGCAGGAGGTAGGCGTTGTAGCAGTCCGCATACGGGGCAAGCTGCTCCTCGGTATAGGTTGTGCCCGCGGCAGTCTCGTCCGCCAGATAGGCGAGCACCTTTTCGGCCTGCCGGATGTATTTCAGCGTATAAAAGCCGATCTCGTGGAGCCATGTTTCATAGTCGGTGGTGCAGTAGCCGACCGGTTCCGCTTCGATGCCGAAGATATCGCGGATCAGACTGATCCGGTATTCCTGATCTACAAAGCAGAATCCGTAGTCATACCGGCCGTGGATCGCGCCGCTCATGGCGTACGTGTGGACGTTCTCCGTCGGAAGCTGCACGGCATAGCTCGCAAGCGCGGACGTCTGCGACAGCGTCGTATTCGTGTAGATGCCGCTCGACGCCGTGTTGATCAGCAGCGGAATCTGCGTCAGCAGGTTCTCTTCCTTCAGCTTTTTGAAGATGGCGACCATCATTCTGCGCTGCCGCGCGGTACGGGAACTGTCTTTTCCGTCGGCGCCTTTGCGGATGCGGAGGTAGCCCATAACCGCCTTGCCGTCGAGATGGTGCATGCCGGTCGAATACTGCTTGGTGCCGCCCCATTCGCCGAACCGCTGATCCACGTCAAAGTCGATCCCGCCGATCTTATCGACAATGTCGATGACCGCCTGAAAATCGAGCGCATAGTAGTACGGAATCGAAATGCCGCCGAGCCATTGCTCCGCCAGACGGCACATCAGCTGAAAGCCCGCGTCCGTATCCTTCATGCCGCCGCCGACGTTGAACACGCCGTTCAGCTTATAGAACCCGCGGTAGCCCGGCGCGGTCGTGAACGTGTCGCGCGGGAGCGAGATCAGGTCCACGGTTTCGGTATCGAAATTGATCGCAATGACCATCGTCGCGTCGGCGTGCGGCATCGTGCCGCTCGTGGAACGCCCGTCCTCATAGGCGTCGATGCCCATCAGAAGGATGTTCAGCCGGTTCGGTTCCTCCGGCGTTTCGTCCCCGGGCGTTTCATCCTGCGGGACAGCGGTCGGCGCAGGCGTTGCCTGCGTTTGCGCCTCGCCTTCTGAAGCGGTCGTTTCGATCGGGAAAAGCGGCGCAATCGGCGTCACCTCGAGCTGCGGCGCGGCGGACGAATCCGGCGTCGCATCGAAGAACGATTCGGGCCGCATCAGAATCCGGCTCACATACCACGCGCCGAGGCCGAGCGCAGCGACCAGGATGCCGAGCACGATCCAGAGCACAAGATGCTTTTTCTTTTTCGTCGTTTGCTGTTCCAAATTCCCTCTCCTTTCGGACGCGTTCAGTATACACGCTTTTCGGGTCGGATGCAACCCCGCAGCGACCGTTTACAAAAAATCCACTGCCTGTTCACATTCCCCGGCGCGGACAAAAACAGGCCGCAGCCTCCGAGAAATCGGGAAGCAGCGGCCGATTGCGCTGTGATTGAGACATCAAAAACCGGAAATACCGTAGGTATTCACCATCGCGTCGAGCTTTTGACCGGCTCGGCAAAGCGGGCATTCATAGGACGGCTTGCTTTCGTAGTCCGACAGCAGGTCCTGCGTGCGGAAGATCGACGTCACCTGATAGCCGAAGCATTCCGTCGAAGTCGCAAGGATCGAGCAGACGCCGACGACCATGCCGCCGTAGTAGCGGACGGCTTCGATCGCGCCCTGCGCCGTATAACCGGTCGTGACCGAAGCGGCGAGCACGAGGACGTGCTTTCCGACGATCATCGGGGCGGTGTTGTCGCGGAAGATCAGCTGACTGCCCGTCGTGTGCTCCGGCGTGACGATATAAATCGTGCGGTTCGCGTTGACGCTCGTAAAGCCGACCTTGGTGAGCTCGCTCGCCATGCACGCGCCGATGACCTCCGTGCCGTCGAGGCAAAGGATCGTGTCGATGATCGTCGTCCCCTTGAACCGGCTCGCAAGCTGCACCGCCGCTTCGCGCGCTTCGGACAGCTTGTATTTGGTCTGCGTCAGATCGATGTAGTAGTTGATGTGGCTGTGGCTCGTCGCGAAATGCCCGCGCGCCACGCGGATCGGCAGATTGCCGTTGCCGGGATTCAGAAGCTCCGTAAATTGAATTGCCATAACGATCCTCTCCTTTCCGATGTGCAAAGCCTTTCAATGAATCTATATTTTATATGATTTTTACATACTTGTCAATGGATTTTTTATCGATCGTCCCGAAAAGCGGGATACGGCCCCGAAAGCGGCCTTTCCCGGCACAAATATCAAAAAGGAAAGCCGATTCGCTTGCTATTTGGGCGGCGCGGGAGTATACTGTAGAAAGCTGACGAAAGGGGAGGCGCACCGTATGCTGGTCAAGACCGCAATCCGAATGGCCGTGCCGCTGCCGAAGGTCGAATCGTTCGACCGCTATCTGTTTGTCGGGCCGCACCCGGACGACATTGAGATCGGCGCTGGCGCGACGGTCCGCAAGCTGATGGACGCGGGGAAGCAGATCACGTTCCTGATCTGCACCGACGGCCGCTACGGCGACGGCGCTTCCGGCGGCGTCACGGGCGACGCGCTGGCTGCGCTGCGGCGGACGGAATCGCTCGCTTCGGCCGCAAAGCTCGGCGTGACGGACGTGCGCTTTCTCGATCTCGAGGACGGCGCGGGCTATTCGGCGACGGCGCTCGAACAGGGCCTTGCCGAAACGATCGCAAACGTGCGCCCGGACCTTGTGTTCGCACCCGATCCGGATTCGAAAAGCGAGTGCCATGCGGACCATCTCGCCGTCGGGAACGCGGTCAAAAAGCTCGTCTGCTTTGCGCCGTACGGGAGTCTGATGCGCGCGCGGTACGGCACGGAGCCGGCGCCGGTGCGCGGCGTCGCGTTCTACATGACCGCGCGGCCGAACCGGTTCGTCAAAACCGGCGGACGGCTTGCGGCGCAGCTTTCGGCAATCTTCGACTGCCATGTAAGCCAGTATCCCGCGGGGAGCGCGGAGGCGGACGCCCTGCGGCTGTATCTGCGGCTGCGTTCGCTGCAGTTCGGGCTTCGCACGGTTTCGCGCGGGGCCGAGGGCTTCCGCGTGCTCGGACAGACGCATCTGCACTGTCTGCCGGAATCCGGCGAGATCGGCTGAATATACCTTTTATAAGACTGTATCGGAAAAGGAGAACAAACACTATGCCCTGCACAACGGTATTGGTCGGCAAAAATGCTTCCAATGACCATTCCACAATGATCGCGCGCACCGACGACGGGTTCTTTGACGTCAAAAAGCTCGTTGTGGTTCGCCCCAAACAGCAGAAACAGCGGTACCAAAGCGTGATTTCCCACCTCGAAATCGAGCTGCCCGCCAACCCGATGCGCTATACCGCGTGCCCGAGCGTCGACTCGAAGGAAGGCGTCTGGGCGGCGACCGGCATCAACGCTGCGCAGGTCGGCATGACCGCGACCGAAACGATCACTTCGAATCCGCGCGTACTCTCGGCGGACCCGCTCGTCCGGTATAAGAAGGCAAAGTCGCGCGGCGAAAAGGACGTGCCCGGCGGCGTCGGCGAGGAAGATTTCGTCGTGCTTGTGCTGCCGTACATCCATTCCGCACGCGAGGGCGTTCTGCGGCTTGCGTCGCTGCTTGAACAGTACGGCACGTATGAATCGAACGGCATCGCGTTCAACGACGAAAACGAGGTCTGGTGGATGGAGACGATCGGCGGTCACCATTGGATGGCGAAGCGCGTTCCGGACGACATGTGCGTGATCGCGCCGAACCAGTTCGGCATGGACAGCTTCGATCTCGACGACGCGTTCGGAAAGCAGACAGCGCATCTTTGCTCGGCCGACCTTCGGGAGTTTATCGCCGAGAACAAGCTCGACTGCAATCAGGGCGGCAAGTTCAACCCGCGCGACGTGTTCGGCTCGCATATCGACTCCGATCACGTCTACAATACGCCGCGCGCATGGTTCATGGGCCGGTACCTCACGCCGTTTTCGCACCGCTGGGAGGGCGAGAACGCGGAGTTCACGCCGGAAAGCGACAATATCCCGTGGGCGCTCGTGCCGGATCGCAAGGTCGCGGTCGAGGACGTGAAGTATATGCTGTCGTCGCACTATCAGGGAACGCCGTACGATCCGTACACGGCGCAGGATACGGGCAAGCGCGGCATGTACCGGTCGATCGGCATCAACCGCACCGGCGTGACCTCGGTTTGCCAGATTCGGCCCGACGCGCCGAAGCCGATTCGCGGCCTCGAATGGATCTGCTTCGGCTCCACGACGTTCGACGCGCTGCTGCCGGTGTACCCGAATGTGCAGAAAATGCCGGACTATCTGTCGGACGTTTCGCTCGAAGCGTCGACCGAGAACTTCTATTGGGCCAGCCGCCTGATCGGCGCGCTCGCGGACGCGCATTTCGGACAGTGCGTGCAGCTGATCGAACGGTATCAGGCCGCCGTGTTCGTCCGCGGCCGGCAGATCGTGCGCGAATACGACAAAAAGATCGCCGAGACCGGCGACCTCACGCTGCAGACCGAGGCGAACGAAGCGCTGTGCCGCATGGCGCGCGAGGAAACGAACGCGGCCCTGACCAAGGTGCTGCACGAAGCCAGCGTCTGCATGAAAAACGGCTATCGCCGCGCGGATAACTGATCCGGTTGTACGATTCCCGCAAAATCGGTCCCGAAACGACCGATTCAACCGCGGGTGTAGAGCGAAAAACGGCTGTTCAACCGACGCGGGTAAGCAGTTTTCGACAATTCAACCGACAGGTTGTGGAACAACCGGACCGTCCATGGTAGGATGAAGCCATCAAAAGCAGGGAGGCAAAACCAATGGAACAACAAATGACACTCGGAAAGCGCATCGCAATGCTGCGGAAAAATCAGGGCTGGACGCAGGAACAGCTCGGCGAAAAGGTCGGCGTCTCCGCGCAGGCGGTCAGCAAGTGGGAAAACGACATCGCGTGCCCGGACATCGCAACGCTGCCGCTGCTTGCGGACCTGTTTGGCGTCACGACCGATGAACTGCTCGGCATCAAGCCGATCGAACCGCACGTCGTCGTATTGGATAAGGAACCGGAAGCCGAAAAGGAGTCCGGGAAGCATTTCAATATGACGTTTACCCGCGAGGACGGGCACTGGAGCACGATCGCGCTGTGCATCACGGCGATTCTCGTCTGCGTCATGCTGATTCTGCGCTCGACAACGCCGCTGTTCAACCGGGAAGGCGTTACTACCTGGAGCTATATCTGGCCGCTGCTGATTTTCGGTCTCGGGCTCGTTTCCCTGCGGGAAAACGTGATCTTCGGCGTCGTCGCGATGGCGTTCGGCGCGTATGAACTGGTCTGGTTCGGCTGGGGCGTTCCGTTTGAGATTCAGTGGTACATCGTGCTGCTGTTCTTCGCCGTCGCGGTTCTGCTCAAGACGATCCTGAAGAAGCTCGGCCTGTGGAAGGATCGGAACAAGTCGCACGTGGAAATCAACGGCAACGCGCCGAACCGCGTCTGTGAATACAGCGACGAAGATTACCGGCTCAACGCGGAGATGGACTTCGGCAGCAACAAAATCGTGTACCCGCACGACACGCTGAACGGCGCAAACATCGAAACCAACTTCGGGAACCATGAAATCGACCTCCGCGGCGTGCGCATGTTCAACAACTGCGTCATCAAAGCGGACGTGAGCTTCGGCAACGTCATCATCCTGCTGCCGCGGCATGTGAACATCATCAAATCCACCGACACTGCGTTTTCCGCGGTTCGCGTGAGCGGCTGTCCGGATGCGGACGCCGATCAGACGGCCTACCTGAAGGGCGACGTGAACTTCGGGAACCTCGAGCTTCGCTATTGATCGGAAAGATCGAAGCGAACCCCGCGCGAACAGGATAGAAGATAGGATGGATCGAACAGGCGCAGGCGGCGATTCGGATGGATGTCCGGATCGCCGTTTTGGCTGAAACGCCTGTAAAATAAGGAAAAAACGCATTCTTTACAAGCCGATCCCTCGACAAGGGCGGCAGAATTTGGTAAAATACAGATATCGTCTTTTGACGAAACCGGAAATGGGGGATGCCCGATGCTTCTCGGAAAGCATATCAACAAATACTATAAGCAATACTGGTACTTCTTCGTGCTCGGCGTCGCGGCGCTGATCGCAGTGGACTACGTGCAGCTGTTCGAGCCGATCTTCCTCGGCCAGATCGTCGATCACCTCTCGGAAGCCGAGGGCGCGGTGGATATCGCGTTCATCGGTTCGCTGTGCCTGAAGCTGCTCGGGATTGCGGTCGTCATGTTCGGCGGGCGGATGCTGTGGCGCTTCACGCTGTTCAATGCGTCGCAGCGGATCCAGGCGGGCGTGTGCCGCGAGATGTTCCGAAAGAGCGAGCGCCTGTCGCCGCGCTACTTCCACGCCACGCCGGTCGGCTCGATCATGTCGTGGTTCACGACCGACCTCGAAACGATCGAGGAGTACACCGGCTTCGGCACGGTGCAGATCGTCGACGCGTCGTTCCTCGGCATCCTCGTCATCGTGCGGATGTTCCTTTTGGACTGGGTCATGGCGTCGTTCGCACTGATCCCGATGACGCTGATCATCGTCTGGGGCGCGCTCGTCGAAAAGTTCATGGCGGAGCGCTGGAAGGACCGGCAGGAAAAGTACGACAAACTCTACGACTTCACGCAGGAAAACTTTACCGGCATCAACGTCATCAAGGCGTTCGTCAAGGAAACGAGCGAGCTGCACGCGTTCGCCAAGGTCGCGCGCAAGAACCAGGACGCGAACATCGCGTTCGTGCGCGTCAGCATCCTGTTCGATACGCTGATCGAGGTCATCATCGCGATCATCCTGTCGTTCATCCTCGGCTTCGGCAGCTGGTTCGTGTGGGCAACGGTTACGCAGACTCCGATCGTGCTGCTCGGCCATGCGATCGCGCTGACGCCCGGTGAACTGATTACGTTTATCGGCTACTTCGATACGCTGATCTGGCCGATGATCGCGCTCGGCTCGCTGGTCAGCATGCGCGGCCGCGCAAAAGCGTCGCTGAAACGCATCGACGCGTTCCTGGACGCGGAGGAGGAGATCCATAACGCGTCGGACGCAAAACCGCTCGAAAACGTGCAGGGTGCGGTCGCGTTCTCGCACCTGACGTTCGCCTATCCGGCGTCGCCGGAAATCGAAGTGCTGAAGGACGTTTCGTTCTCGGTCAGGCCGGGCGAACTGATCGGCGTCGTCGGCCGTGTCGGCAGCGGCAAGACCACGCTTTTGACGATGCTGCTGCGGCTCTATAACGTGCCGGACGGAACCGTTTCGATCGACGGCAAGGACATTATGCACGCCACGATCGACTCGGTGCGCAGCGCGGTCGCGTTCGTGCCGCAGGATAACTTCCTGTTCTCCGATTCCGTGCGGAACAACATCGCGTTCGGCGCGGAGAACGCGTCGGAGGACGACGTGAAGCGCGCAGCGGCGTTTGCGGACGTTGCGGACAACATCGAGGGCTTCCCCGACGGCTACGATACGATGACCGGCGAGCGCGGCGTGACGCTCTCGGGCGGGCAGAAGCAGCGCGTCTCGCTGGCGCGCGCGTACCTGAAGAGCGCGCCGATCCTCGTGCTCGACGATTCCGTTTCCGCGGTCGATATGCAGACGGAGGAGAAGATCCTCGCCAACATCCGCAGCGAGCGCGCGGGCAAAACGACGATCATCATCGCGTCGCGCGTGTCCTCCGTGGCGCATGCGGACCGGATTCTTGTTCTGAACGAGGGCGCCGTCGAAGCGTTCGACACGCCGCAGAACCTCCTGTCCGTCTCCCCGACCTACAGCCGCATGGTCTATCTGCAGGAGCTCGAAAAAGAAGTGAAGGGAGGCGAAGCCTGATGGAAGACTTTATCGAAGAAATCGATGAGAAAGACCGATTGAAGGGCGATCGAAAGCTTCCCGCCGGCGAGTTCATCCGCCGCATCGCGCATTATCTCCGGCCGGAGATCGGGCGGTTCCTGCTCGCGGCGCTGCTGCTTATGATCAACGTCGTGCTCGATATCCTGCTGCCGCTGCTCACCTCGCGCATGACCGACAACCTCACGTCGGACGCGATCGACCTTCGGTACCTGATCATCCTTGCGGTCGTGTACCTCGTGATCTGCCTCCTCAACAACGTGTTCCTGTACGCGGAATCCATGGTGCTGCAGAAGGCCGGGCAGAAGATCATCTACAACCTGCGCATCGACGTGTTCACGCACATCGAGGAAATGAGCCGCAACCAGTTCACGGAAATGCCGGTCGGCTCGCTGGTGACGCGCGTCACCTCCTATACGCAGTCGATGAGCGACCTGTTCACGAACGTGATCGTCAGCGTCATCAAGAACTTTCTGACCGTGTTCGGCGTGTACGTGATCATGTTCTTCATCAACGTGCAGCTCGCCGCGATCCTGCTGGTTCCGGTCAGCGTGATCTTCGTTTCGTCGCTGTTCTTCTCGAAGTATGTCGGCGGCGCGTTCCGCACCGAGCGGCAGAAGATTTCCGAGCTGAACACGTTCCTGAACGAAAACCTGTCCGGCATGAGCATCATTCAGATCTTCAACCGGCAGGACAAGAAGCTCGAAGCGTTCGACGAAAAGAACGACGGCTACCGCCAGGCACGGTTCAACGTGATCAAGGGATTCGGCCTGTACCGCCCGTTCGTGACGTTCGTGTATGTGACGACGCTGGCGCTGATCTTCTGGTTCGGCGTCAGGATCGGCCTGACGCCGGGTTCCATCGTCGCGTTCTACCTGTATACGGGCCGGTTCTTCCACCCGGTGGAAATGCTCGCCGACCAGCTGAACAACATCCAGCGCGCGCGCAGCGCATCCGAGCGGCTGTTCAATCTGCTCGACGTGCAGCCCGAAGTCCGCGACCTGCCGGACGCGATCGACCTCAAGGACGTCGAGGGCCGCATCGAATTTCAGAACGTCTGGTTTGCGTATGAGGGCGAGAACTGGATTCTGCGCGACGTGTCGTTCGTGATCGAGCCGGGACAGACCTGCGCGTTCGTCGGCGCGACCGGCGCGGGCAAAACCACGATTCTCGGCCTGATCGTTCGCAACTATGAGATTCAGAAGGGCAAGATCCTGATCGACGGCGTGGACATCGCGCACATTCAGATCAAGTCGCTGCGGCGGCTCGTCGGCCAGATGCTGCAGGACGTGTTCCTGTTCTCCGGCACGGTCAAGACGAACCTTTCGCTGCACGACGAAACGATCCCGGACGACGCGATCCAGGAGGCCTGCCGCTATGTCAACGCGGATACGTTCATCGAAAAGCTGCCGAAGGGCTACGACGAGCCCGTGATCGAGCGCGGTGAGAACTTCTCGCAGGGGCAGCGGCAATTGCTGTCGTTTGCGCGGACCGTGCTGCACCGTCCGCGAATCCTGATCCTCGACGAAGCGACCGCGAACATCGACACCGAGACCGAATCGCTGATCCAGGCGTCGCTCGAAAAGATGCGCAGCATCGGCACAATGCTCGTCGTCGCGCACCGGTTATCCACGATCCAGCATTCGGATCAGATCATCGTGCTGCAGAACGGCGAGATCATCGAGCGCGGCACGCACCAGCAGCTGCTGGCGAACCGCGGCCACTACTGGAAGCTCTACCGTCTCCAGTTCGAAGAAGGCCACCAAATCGCATAAAGCCAACCAAAAAAGGGCTGTTCAACGTGCGTTGTTGAACAGCTCTTTGTGAATTGCGACTTTGCCGCGTGAATTGGCTTCGCCGTGAATTGCGCAAGCGCGTGAATTGACAACTGCGTTGTCGTGATAAAGGGTTTCAACCCGGAAATCTACCCTTCACGACGGCTTTGCGTATGCCTCCCCTGTGTAAGGGGACAAGGATTCTGCTTCTTCTCCAACAGGGAGCGCAAAAACTTTGTCGATTCACGTGCCGTAAGGCACAATTCACGGAGCAAAGCGAGAATTCACGGAGCAAAGCGAGAATTCAAGGAGCGAAGCGAGAATTCACATTGCTTACCGCTCTCCCTTATGATACACCGGATCGCTGACCGAGGGAACCTTGTCGCTGTAGCCGAGCAGGAAGCAGTCGACCCAGGGCCGCTGCGGATCGTTGTTGTCCGGCGTGTGCAGGTTCAGCGCTTCGCCCATGAACACCATGCCGGTCGACGCGCCGCCGTCGAGGTTGTACGCCAGCGTGCAGCCGTAGGATTGGAACAGTCCGGCAAAGTATTCGAGCGAAATGCTCATCGAATAGCTGCTGCTGCGTCCGTCCGTCGCGATCGCGATCCAATGCCCGGCTTCGATCATGCCGACGCCGCAGCGCGGGTTCGGGTGCGTCACGCGGTGCGTGTAGACCTCCGGCGACACTTCGCCGTTTTCGAGCAGCACCGGGCCGAAGCTGAACGTATTGCGCACGCCGCGATCCAGCAGCTGCCGCGCCGTGAACGTGCCGGGATGCAGAATCTCGAGCGTCAGATCGTCGTTCAGCACCAGCGTCGCCTGCGCGCCGCGATCGGAATAGTATTTTCCGTTTCGGATCAGGCAGCCCTTCAGCTCCGCTTCGGAGGAAGTCAGGTTGTCGCCGGTCAGCGCAAAGACCGCGTGTTCCAGCCGCGCGTATCTCCACGGCTGCGTAAAGCTCCGGACGTTGGTGTGGAAGCTCGAATAGTCGCGCATCCGGATGTCCGCCACATAGTACACGAGCGGCCCGCCGTTTTTTTCGTATTGCGTGTTGACGCGCACGATGTCGATCGAAAGCGCGTCATTTTTGTACGACCAATGCCCCTCCGTAAAGTCCGAAACGATCTCCTCCGAGCCGTCCTCCGTAAAGTACGCGGCGAGCGGATCGGGCGTCGGCTCCGGCGTCGCGGTCGGCGCGGGCGTTTCGGTCGGGGCCGCCGTCGGCGTTACGGTCGGCGCGGCAGAAGGCGTTGCCGTCGGTGCGGCGGTCGGTACGGCGGTCGGGAGGACCGTCGCTTCCACAGTTTGCGGGGTCGCGCAGCGAACCTGCCGCAGCAGCAGAACGGC
The DNA here is from genome assembly GCA_017448545.1 of Clostridia bacterium. GTDB lineage: Bacteria > Bacillota > Clostridia > Christensenellales > CAG-138 > UBA3792. The sequence goes on along the minus strand of JAFSLH010000025.1, from coordinate 27,529 downwards.
GCAGAGGAGCAGCAGAACCGCCGACAGCACCGGCAGCCATTTCGGCTTCTTTTTCAGCAGAAGGAACAGCACAAACAGCGCAACCGCAACAGCGCCCGGCAAAAGCCGCAGCCAAAGCCGGCTTTCCGCCGGCTCGTCCGGTTCTTCCGGTACGGCGGTCGGCTGCGCGGCCGGCGCGGCTGTCGCGGCCTCGGTCGGCGCGGGCGTTTCGGCAGGCACGGGGGAAGGCGTGTCCGTCGGGCCCGGCGTCGCGGTCGGCGCGGGCGTCGCGGTCGGTTCGCACCAGCCCGAAAATTGCGTCAGATCGAGGTTTTCCCAAAGCGCATCCTTCGCCGCGTCCTCACCGACGGCGGAGGACTGCAGCACGAACGAAAGCGTTTGCGGCACGGTGCGGCGGTAAAGCCGTTCTTCGCGGTAGAGTTCGGCGATCGACTGCGCCATGGCCGCGCCGTTCGCGCCGTCAAAGGCAAACAGCGCCCGGTCAAGCGTAACGACGGTCGCGCCCTCGGTTCCGGCAGCGGTCAGCGAATACACCTTGTCGACCGTATGCGCGGGCAGTTTCTGCACGTTCCGCTGCTCGTCCGCGGCCATCGCGGCGCTTTTGAGCGCCGCGCGTCCGATCACGCCGTCCGAATACGGATCGGTATTCTTCGCAGCGTCCGGCACGATCAGAAGGCGGGGCTGCGTCGTGCGAATCAGGGAAGTCAGTTTGTTGAGCAGCGACGTTTCGGACCCGAACCGGCCCCAGACGGCCGTATCGTTTGTCGCGTCGGTTGCGGTCGCGTTGAAAAAGACCGGTTCCTGCCGGACCCCGAGCGCGCGCAGCGCTTCCATGCACTGATGCGTCTTGTACCCGTCCGCGCCGAACAGATACGCGACGCGCACGGAAAGCCCGTGTTCACCCGCGAGCAGCAGCGGCAGACCGCCGAGCTTGAACACTTCGTCGCCGGGCGAACCGAGCAGGATGAAAACGTCCGCCGTCTCGCTCGCATCGGAAAACGGCGCGGAAAAAGACGCGTCGCAAAGGTACGCTTCGGTGATGCGGACGGGGCCGCTGATTACGGTGAGCACGATCGACGCAGGCTGCAGCTCCTCCGTCGGAACGCGCAGCAAAAGCTCCGCGTTGTTGAACTGCTGCGACGCGATCTTGTTCCCGTCCGCGTCACAGAACGTCAGCACGAACGAACCGGGCTGCTCGTAAAAATCGAAATACAGGGAGTCGATCGGGCGCGTCTCGCCTTCCGCACGCGAAAGAACGAGTTCTTCGCGCGTGTTCAGGGTCAGCGTCGTATCGGTGCGCCCGTCCGAAAGGAAGGGGAGCGAGGGCTGCACGGCGGAGGGGCCCTCCGCGATAACCGCCAAAACGCCCGCCGGCAGCGATCCGGTTTCCGCCGCGCCGGCAGAAACGGGAACCGTCGCCAGAAGGACAAAGCAAAGTACCCAGATTGTCAAACGAATTGCCCGCATCCTGTTCCGCCACGATTTCGTAGTGATTCCATTATACCGTTTTCGCGCCGTCCGTCAATCGACTTTTCAGAAAAAAGACAAATCTGATACAACTTTCGGCAAAAAACCGGCGTTGTCTCAAAATTGTTTGCGCCCCCGGAAGGGGCTGTTGATAAGGATGCCAGAAGCCGGTTTCTTCGCTCGAAGGCTGTACTAACGCTACGCCGAGAGCGAAAAACCGGCTAATTGCGGCGAAATAAAAGGAGAAATGGCGCGATTTGCGCCATTTCCACCACTCAGTATAATAATAATTTGATTCGCCGCAATGGTCTGGCGCCTTTTGCGACAGCCCCAGAAGAAGCGTTCGTATGCTGTTTTTTACCATCCGCCGCTGCCGCCGAAACCGCCGCGGCCGCCGGAGCCGCTGTTGCTGTAGTTGCCCTCGCTCGCGGAAGACTGCGTCCAGTTCAGCACGGACGCGCCGTCCTTTTCGAGCCGGTACGAGCCGTTCAGAACGAACGATTCGGAAGCGATCCAGCAGGAGGTATACGCGCTGTCAAGCGTGAACGAGAAGATCGTGCCGCCGTCGCTGTCGAGCAGCGCGTAGCTGCCGGCCTGGAACGTCGTGCCGTTCGCGGTGTAGACGTTGACGGAACCGGACGAGGGAATCACACAGATGCCGCCGAACGCGATGATCGTGCCGCCCGTGACGCTGATCGTGCCGTCGACGTCGACCGAACCGGCAACGCCGCCCATCTGCGATCCGGCGAGTACGAGCACCGTGCCGCCGGTCATGACGAAGCTGCCGTTGACGTCGATCGCGTCCGTGTCGCCCGAGGGCGTTTGCACCTGCAGGTAGCCGCCGTTGATCTGCACGAGCGGCGTCGCGCTGCCGGCGCAGCCGTTGATGCCGTCGTCCTTGCCGTAGACAAAGACCGTGCCGGCGTTGAGCGTGATCACGTTTGCTTCCATGCCTTCATGCGCCTCCGCAACGTTGACGGTGCCGCCGTCGATCGTCAGCGCGCCGTCCGCGTGGATGCCGTCGTCCGCCGACGTGACCGTGACCGAGCCGCCCGAAATGCGGATGTTGCCCGTTCCGACGGAACCGCTGTCCAGTGCAATGTCGCCGTTTGCGTGCATACCGTCGTCCGCCGCATAGACGGTCACCGCGCCGCCCGAGATCAGGATCTCGTTCGACGCCTTGATGCCCTTGGAGGAGTAGGTGGTTTTGCCGTCGCCGCTGCTCGAAATCTGCACCCAGTCGCCGGAAATGACGGTGTCCGAAACGCCTTTGATCAGATAGCCGGTCATCGCGCGGTTGATCGTGTCGCCGGTCGATGCCGCCGTAAAGTTCGAGCCGTCCGGCGTCGTGCCGGAAGCAACCGCGTGGAACAGGATGTTTTCGTACCCGCTCGGAACCCGGAACAGCAGCGCGTAGTAGCTCGCGCGGCCGCCGCTGTAAACCATTGATTCATAGACGCACTGCACCCAGACGCCCGCGGTGTCGTCGTCGTTGTAGAAGTACGCATAGTAGTCGCTGCTGTTGCTGTACAGCGAGATCGGCACGATCAGGTACTGCTCGCTCAGCGTCGCAACCGGGCCGGACGCGTAGGAGGCGGTGTAGACGTTCACGACGCAGTCGCTTTCTTCGGAGATTTCCACGTTGTACGCCGCCGAGAGACCGTCGCAGGCCGCATAGATGTCGACCTGGCCGCCGAGGATCGCGATCGTGCCGCGCTGCTTGCCCTTCGAGGACACGTCGCTGTTCTCGGTCTTGATGGCGTCCGAAGCCGTCGAGGTCAGGATCAGACTGCCGGACTCAATCGTCACGGAATCGTTGCCCTTCAGCGCAACGCCGGTCGAGGTGACTTTCAGCGTGACGTTCTTCACGGTCAGGTCGTCCTTCGACTTGACGCCGTTGTCAAACGCGGTCGTGATGATCAGCGTGCCCTTGCCGGAAAGCTTCAGGTCGCAGGCCGCATAGATCGCCGCGTCGTATTCGGCGTCGTCCGATGCGCCGGTGCGGAGGTCGGTCACGGTGTTGTACGTGTCCGTCTCGGACTTGACGGTCAGTTCCGCGCCGCTGACTGCGACGATCGGCGCGTCGGTGCTGCACGAAATCGAAGCGTTGTTCAGGATCAGCTTCACTTCTTCGTCGCTTGCGACGTTCACGACGATCTGGCCGTCTTCAAGCACGCCGGAAACCGTGTATTCGCCGCCCTTCGTGATCGTATAGACGGAACCCTTCTCGGAGAACGCGCCGTCCTCGGTGACGATCGAGAATGCGCCGGTCGCTTCCTTCGCGGCGTCGGCCGGATCGGAAAGCGTCGCCGCGTCGTCGGTCGTTGCAGCGGTCGGCTGCTCGGTCACCGGCGTGGTATCCGCGGCGGTCGCGGTTTCGGTTGCCGTCGCCTGTGTCGCGGTCGCCGCATTGCTGCCGGTCGATCCTGCGGCCGCCGTGCCGCAGCCGGTCAGCAGAAGCATGCCGACGAGGAAAAGTGCGAGAATCTGTTTCATATTAGTCTCCTTCCGGGCGCGGCGCTTGCCGTTTGCCCTTTTGATACGTTCAGTATACCCTGTCTTCCTTAAATAAACATTAAGCGGGAAGCAACTCCCGCTTAATTTTGAATTTTTTTTTTGATCAGAGCAGCGCCCGTCCCGCGCCCCAGGCCTTGCCGACCTCGTCGCCGAGCACGACGTATGCGTTGTTGAACGGGTCAAAGCAGATCGGCGCGACTTTTTTGACGTCCACCTTGCCGTCCGTCATGGCGCTGTCGTCCACGCTCACGTTCACGATCTCGCCCCGCAGGATGCAGGTTTCGGGATTGTATTCGATCACGCGGCATTCGAGACAAACGGCCAGCTCGTTGATGATCGGCGCGTTGACGCGATCGCTCTTCGTCGCGGTAAAGCCCGCGCGCGCAAACTTGTCGGGCGTCTTGTTGCCCGACGCCATGCCGACGTAATCGCACGCCGCAACGTGCTTCGCGTCCGCCATCGAAACGGTGAACGCGCCGGTTTTGGCAAAGTTCTTGCAGGTCTTGTGTCCGGCGGAGAGGCAAACGGAAACCTCGTTTTCCTCGCTGATGCCGCCCCACGCGGCGTTCATCGCGTCCGGCACGCCGTTCTCGTCATACGTTGCGATGATCCAGACGGGCTGCGGATAGGTCAGCGGCTTTGCGCCGAAATTCGTTCTGCTCATACCGTTATGCGTTCAGCAGGAAGGCGCGGTACGCCTTTTTCGCTTCGTACAGGTCGCCCTTGTCGATGATCTCCCACGGCGCGTGCATCGAGAGCACGGCAACGCCGCTGTCCACGACCTCCATGCCGTACAGCGCGCAGATGTAGGCGATCGTTCCGCCGCCGCCGACGTCGACTTTGCCGAGCTCCGCGGTCTGGAAATGCACGTCGTTGTCGTCCATGATCTTGCGCAGCTTGGCAAGGTATTCGGCGTTCGCGTCGTTGCTGCCGGACTTGCCGCGCGAACCGGTGAACTTGTTGAAGCACACGCCGCGGCCGACGAAGGCAGCGTTCTTGCGCTCAAAGTTCGCGGCGTAGAGCGGATCGTAGCCCGCGCTGACGTCGCAGGAGAGCATCCGGCTGTTCTGCAGCGCGCGGCGCAGGGTCAGGTCGCTGTATGCGCCGCACTTATTGAGGATTTCCGCCATCGCGTTCTCAAAATACCGGGCCCGCATCCCCGTCGCGCCGACGCTGCCGATCTCTTCCTTGTCGACCAGCACGCAGCAGCAGGTCACGTCCGGCGTTTCGGTCACGCTGAACATCGCTTCGATCTGCGCAAACGCGCAAACGCGGTCGTCGTGGCCGTAGCCGAGAATCATGCTGCGGTCGAGACCGAAATCGCGGCTCTTGCCCGCGGGAACGACTTCGAGTTCGGCGGAGATAAAATCCTCCTCCTCGATGCCGTACTTCTCCTGCAGGATCGAAAGCACCGTCGCCTTGAACGGCTCTTTCTCCTCGCCCGCGAGCGGCTTGCCGCCGACGATCACGTCCAAATCCTCGCCCTCAACGACGACGGCGCCTTTTTTGTCGAGCTGTGAAGCGGAAAGGTGGACCAGAATATCGGAAATGCCGACGACCGGATCGTCCTCGTCCTCGCCGATCACGACCGGAACGGTCGTGCCGTCCTTCTTCACGACGACGCCGTGCAGCGCGAGCGGGATCGTCACCCACTGGTATTTCTTAATGCCGCCGTAGTAGTGCGTATCGAGGTACGCGAAATCGGAATCCTCATACAGCGGGTTCTGCTTCACGTCCAGCCGCGGATTGTCGATGTGCGCGCCGATGATGTTGACGCCCTGTTCGATCGGGGCTTTGCCGATGATGTACAGCTGCACGGCCTTGTTCATCGTGTTGACGTACACGCGGTCGCCGGGCTGCAGCGTCTTCACGTCGTTCAGGTTCCGGTAACCGGCGGCTTCGGCGCGGCGGATCGTCTCTGCAGCGGCTTCCCGTTCGGTCTTGCCTGCGTCCAGATACGCGCGGTATTTTGCGCCGAGCGCAAACACCTGCTGTTCCTGCTCCTCGGAGTAGGTGGTCCATACGTTGATTCGTTCCATATTGCCTCCATATTCTGTGCGATGTACCCATTATACGCGCTCCGCCCCCAAAACGCAAGTAAAACAAAAGGGCCTGCCGCAAAAGGCACTTTGAAAACAAAACAGCCCTCCTTGTGTAACGAGATAAAGATTCTGCGCTCCCTGTGGGAGAAAAAGCAGAATCTTTATTGACCGCTGTCAGCACGCTGCAGGCGGTTTGGCGAGACTTTGTCGAGCCGGGAGGATTGTAAGGTCGGACGTGCGGGGAAGAATGCAAAGGCACCTTTCCCCGCATTCACTGCGCGAGTTCATCCCCCGTATACTGCTGCAAAAACCGGACGCTTCCGCGGGCATAGAGCCGCCCGGCGAGCGCGTCCGCGATCGGGATCAGGATGCGTTCATGCTCGCACTGCACCGGCGCAACCGTATGCATGTCGCCGGTCAGGCTGAAGTTCAGGCACGCGCAATGGTGGCGGCAGCGGTCCGCGATCGCGCACCCAAGGCAGTCCGGTTCCGGCGCAAGCGATTTTTGCACGATCGCCCATTGCCGCGCTTTGTCGATCCCGCTCGTCACGTCGCCCATCCGGTAGTCCGGCAGGTTCAGAAACTGGTTGCACGGGTAGATCGTTCCGTCCGGCGCGACCGAGGGCTGGCGAACGCCGAGCTTGCATTCGAGGCACGGCCGGTTGTTCAGGTACGCGGCGATCTTGGACCAAAAATTCAGGTACCGGAGGGGCCGTTCCGTGTCGAACTGCCTTTCGCAAAGCGCCGCGACCTGCTCGTACTGCGCGCGCAGCACGGCCATCGAACCGTCGTCCCAGCCGGCGTCCGGCCGGTAGTCGATCGCCGTGTTGACGCGCGAAAACCCGCGCCGATACAGCCATTCTACCGAGTCCGCCATTCGGCCGACGTTTTCGGCCATCACGGTCTGCATCGCGACCGCGTTCGGCTGATACGCCAGCAGCAGATCCACGACCGGCTCCAGCGTTTCCCGCGTCGGGCTGCCGTCCCGCGTCAGGCGCTGCACGTCCTGCAGCAGCCCGTCGTGCGAGAGCGCGATCTCGATTCCGTGCGCCGTTGCAAAGCGCAAAAAATCCTCGTCCAGCAGCGCCCCGTTCGTCGTCATCTTGAACCGGACGGCCTTGCCCTCCCGCGCGGCGCGGTCCGAGGCATACCGGCACACGGACTCGATCAGTCCGCGCTCGAGCAGCGGCTCCCCGCCGAACAGCGAGAAGCCGTTTTTCGGATGCCCTGCGGCAAACGCAAGATCGACCGCCTGTTTCGCCGTTTCTTCGGACATCCGGACGCGCCGATGCGTTTCATAGCAGTACCGGCAGCGCAGATTGCAGTCCGCGGTCAGGTGCAGCGTCAGGTTCATAGCGCCCTCCGTTCGGATTATTCGCCGTCTTCGGGCAGGGCCACAATGCCGTCCGTCCGCACCATGTCGTCTGGTTCGTCCACCGCGACTTCGCCGTCGGTCACAAGCACGTCATCCGGGCACGCTTCGGTTTCATCCGGCAGCGTTCCTTCGTCGGTCGGCTCGTCAATCATGACTTCGCCGTCCAGCACCAATTCGCCGGGATCGTCCGTCGGCTGATCGATCGCGACCGCGCCGGAGGTCGTCAGCTCACTGAGCGGCTTGCAGCCGGTCATCGGAGAGAGCGCAAGCACCGTCGCCGCGGTGATCGCCGCACCCTGAAAGAACCGTTTCGGGTAGCTCGGCTTGTAATCGGTCATTTTTTGCTGTTTCATGGGCGTTTCCCCTTTCCTGTTTTCCTATACAGAATACCACAGATTCGCCAAAATGGTTGCATTATTTTCGAAATTGCGGACAAAATGCGTCCGAACCTTGAATTTTGCGTTAACAGATGCCGCAGCCGCTTGCACGCACGCGAAGTCGGTCGTAAACTGGGGGCATGGAAGGAAACAGATCGAACAATCGAACCGCCGGATCGTCCGCGGGCGCCGTCCTCGGCACGGTTTGGCAAACCGTTCAGCATATCGTTGTGACCGCTGCAAAGGCGATCGGCGCATGGGCCGGCCGGCTTTGGAAGCGGTTTCGCGCGCAGAGTCTCGACCGGCAGCGCATGATCGCTGCGTCGGTCGTCTTCGTGTTTGCGCTGCTGCTGTTTATCATCGCGCTGTCCGTCGGCGTGTCGGCCTGCCGCAGGGGGAACGCCGTGCGCGCGGCTGTCACGGAAAGCGACGAGGCCGCCGAACCGATCGAGCGCGCGATGCCCGAACCGGACGAAGCGCTGTCCGAAGCCGAATCAGCGTGGATCGAAGCCGAACCGGCGCTGCCCGAAGCGCTGTCCGAACCCGAAGCACAGGCGGAAGCGGTCGCTGAGGGGAACGCTGCGGCAGCGGAACAGCAAACCGTCGTGATTGCGGCGGAACCGACCGCCGAACCGCTGGTGCTGAAAAAGCACGACGAGCGGGACGAAGTCCTGACGCTGCAAAAGCGGCTGATCAAACTCGGCTACCTCGAAATCGACGAGCCGACGAACTATTACGGCAGCGCGACCGAATACGCGGTCAAGCTGTTCCAGCGACAGCACGGACTGGAAATGGACGGCGTTGCGGGAACGCAGACGCTCGAACTCCTCTACAGCGGCGACGCGCAGAAGTACACGCTGAAAGAGGGCGCGGAGGGCCGCGACGTCAAGATGCTGCAGGAGCAGCTCGTCGACCTCGGCTACCTCTCGAGCAGTCAGGTGGACAGCGTCTACGGCGCGATCACGACCGAAGCCGTCATGGCGTTCCAGAAGCGGAACAAGCTGACGGCGGACGGCAAGGCGGGGGAGAAGACGCTCGACAAGCTGTACAGCGACGACGCGAAGATTTCCGAATCGCTCGAAGCGAAGCAGAAGGCCGAAGCGGAAGAAGCCGAGCGCAAGGCCAAGGAGGAAGCCGCCAAGCAGAAGGCGGAGGAGCAGAAGGCGAAGGAAGCCGAAAAGAAAGCGCAGGAGCAGTCCTCGAAGGAGAAGCGGATCGATAAATTCATTTCCGCCGCCACGTCGAAGATCGGCTGCGAATACGTCCTCGGCGACCGCGGCCCAAACAGCTTCGACTGCTCCGGCTTCGTCTATTACTGCCTGCGGCAGGCGGGCGTTTCGGTCACGCGGCTCAGCGCGTCCGGCTACTCGAAAAAGTCGGACTGGAAGGAAATCAAGTCGATCAGCGATCTGCAGCGCGGCGATATCCTGTTCTTCCGCAGCGACGATTCCAAGAGCGTCAGCCATACCGGCATCTATATCGGCGGCGGTATGATGATCGACGCCTCGTCCGGCAACGGCAAGGTGGTCAAGCGTTCCCTGTCCAACTACTGGAAGCGCAACTTCGTCAACGCCCGCCGCCCCTGGTAAAACAACATACTATAATGAAAAAGGGTGTTCGAAACCGGATTCCGAGCACCCTTTTGGTGAATTGCGCAAGCGCGTGAATTGGCTTCGCCATGAATTGCATAAATGCGTGAATTGACAACTGCGTTGTCGTGATAATGGAGTTTCGTCCGGAAACCGCACCTTCACGACAGCTTTCATGCCGCAGGCAATTCACGACCGCGAAGCGGTCAATTCACGTCTACAGGACAATTCACGGAGCGAAGCGAGAATTCACCATTCTCACTCTTTCAGCATCCTCGCGTATCCGTCGCTGTAGCGGATGCAGCGCGAAACGCGGCTCAGCGTCGCAGACGAAATGTCGACCTCGTCGATGACCTGCACGTACGTTTTCCCGTCGAGCAGCAGCTTGGCCGCGGCGAGCCGCTGCGCCATCTGTTCCAGCTCCTTGAACGTGCAGAGGTCGGAAAAGAACGCCGCGCAGTCCTCCGTCGTCTCAAGCCGCACGATCGTTTCGTACAGCTCCGGGATCAGTTCTTCCGTTTTCCGTTTCTCCATGTTCGATTTCCCCCGTTTCCCTATTCAGTCCGCCTGCAGCAAAAACCGCTTCAGCGCTTCCGTTTTCGGCGCGCCGAACAGCTCGTCCGGCGTTCCGATTTCCCCGATCGTGTTGTTCTTCAGGAACAGAATCACGTCGGAAGCGTCGCGCGCAAAGGCCATTTCATGCGTGACGACGATCATCGTCCGTCCCTCGTCCTTCAAAAGCCGGATTACCTTCAGCACTTCCTGCGTCAGCTCCGGGTCGAGCGCGCTCGTCGGCTCGTCAAAGCAGAGCACCTCCGGCTCCATCGCAAGCGCCCGCGCGATCGCCGCGCGCTGCTGCTGCCCGCCCGAAAGCGTGATCGGGTAGCGGTTCCAAAGCTGTGCAAGCCCGACCTTCTCGAGCAGCGCCATGCTCCGCGCTTTCAGCGGCTCCTTCGGCTCACGCTTGACGATCGTCGGCGCGAGCATCACGTTCTCGAGCACCGTGTACTGCGGGAACAGATGAAACGCCTGAAACACGAATCCGAACGCGCGATGCACGCGCCTTTGCGCTTCGCGGTCGATCGCGGACGCGTCATACAGCAGTTCCCCGTTCAGCCGGACGATCCCCGTGTCCGGTGTTTCCAAAAGGTTCAGACAGCGCAAAAACGTCGTTTTCCCTTCGCCGGACGGCCCGATTACGGTCAGGATCTGCCCCTTGTCCAAAGAAAGTGTCACGTCGCGCAGCACTTCCGTCGTACCGAACCGCTTGCCGAGTCGTTCCATTTCCAGATATGCCATCGTCGCACCTCACTCAAAATACGCGAGCCGCTTCTCGCCGCGCTTCAACAGCCACGAAAGCAGGCCGGAGAACAGCAGGTAGAACGCGCCGGTCATCAGCAGCGGCCAGATGAGACCGTCCGACTTGATGTACGCCTGTCCCGCATAGGTCAGCTCGTAGATCGCAATGATGCGCGCCAGGCACGTATCCTTCACGAGCGTAATGACTTCGTTGCCGATCGGCGGCAGGATGCGCTTATAGACCTGCTTGAGCTGAATCCGGAAGAAGATTTGCCCGTTCGACATGCCGAGCACGCGCCCCGCCTCGATCTGCCCGCGGGGGATGCTCTCGATGCCGCCGCGATAGATCTCCGAAAAGTAGCACGCATAGTTCACAATGAACGCAACGGCGGCGGCCGTCATTCGGCCGCCGGAACCGCCGCCCCAGAAATTGCTGCCCTTGGCGAGCAGTCCGGGACCGTAATAGATCACGATCAGCTGCAGCATCAGCGGCGTGCCGCGGACGACCCAGACGATCCCGCGCACCGCCGTCTGCAGCGGCTTGAACTTCGACATCGAACCGAACGCAATGATCAGTCCGAGCGGGAGTCCGCCGAGCAGCGTCAGCCCGAACAGCTCGAGCGACTGCAGAAAACCGTTTCCGAGCGAAACAAGGACTTCGCCGAGCATAACCGTTACCGGGCGAGCAGGTCTACGTCGTATTTCTGGGCGAGCGCCGCCAGGCTGCCGTCCGCATATTTGCCGTCGAGGAACGTATCCAGCATCGCCGCGAGGTCGGACCCCTTGCGGAAGCCGACGCCGTATTCCTCCTCGTTCAGCGCTTCGGTAATGACGAGGTCCGGATAGCTCGTGCCTTCGCCGGTCATCGCGCGGGCCATGAGCCGGTCGATGATGCACGCGTCGCTCGTGCCGGAAGCGACCTCCAGCAGCGCGTCGCCCTGCGACTGCACCGCCACAACGTTCCAACCTTTTTCCTTGGCGACTTCTTCGCCCGCCGAACCGGCTTCGACCGCAAACGTCGCGGCGCCGTTATGGAACGCGGCCGCCTTGTCCGCCGTCGTGACGATGACCTGCGCGTTGCCGCAGTACGGCTTGCTCGTCTCCATCGCCGCCTTGACGCCGTCCGTCAGCGTCATGCCGTTCCAGACGCAGTCGATGTTGCCCGCGTCGAGTTCCATCGTCTTGCTGTCCCAGTCGATTACGGTGAATTCCGCCTGTACGCCGAGACTCTTCGCAAACTCGACCGCAAGGTCCGCGTCGAAGCCGATCCAGTTGCCGTTCTCGTCGAGGTAGTCCATCGGTTCAAAATCGGTAATGCCGACGACCAGCTTGCCCTTCGCCTTGATTTTCGCCGAATCGGTCGATGCGGCCTTTCCCGCGCAGCCGAACGCCGCGCTCACAAGCAGCAATGCCGCCAACAGGCAAATGATCCGTTTTTTCATGGTTTTTGTCCTCCGTGGAATTGGTATGGCCGCATTATACTTTAGCACGCTAAAGTTGTAAAGTGCTTTTTGCAAGTTTTTAACTCGTTTTTACAAAACAGCCCTCCTTGTGTAAAGGAGGGAGGATCGCGAAGCGATCGGGAGGATTGTAGGGTCGGATGCGCAGGGAAGATTGCCGGACAAAAAAACGGAGGGATGTTCTCCCTCCGATTGGGTATTCAATTTGCTTTACTCTCCCGCGGCAGCCCCTTCCGGCGCTTCCATCACGCGCACGCCGTCCGGCTCGCCGACGATCCCGATCGCAAAGGCGCGGGCGTTGCCGATCCGCTTCCATTCGGCGTTCGACGGGTCGCCCGGCACAAAGTCACGCTCCGCATAGGCGGGGAAGACCGCAAAGCGCTGCGCGTCGATGTCGCGGCGCATCACGAGCGTCGGCAGGTACGCGGCGTCGGTCAGCGTCACTTCGCCGGTCACGAGGTCCTTCGTCAGCGTCAGCTTCAGAAACAGGCCGGTCGAGCGCGGCGTATCCTGATTGGCCGTGAAGTTTCCGAGCGAGTAGGCGACGAGGCCGGTGTAGTCCCCGCCGTCGCGCGAAACGGTCATGTACTCGGTCCGCTTGATGTTGTGCGGGTGCGAACCGACGATCGCGTCCACACCGGCTTCGAGCAGCAGCTGTGCGTACCGCTGCGTCTGCTTGTCCGGCGGGTTGTCGTTTTCATAGTCCCAGTGCGGGAACAGGATGATGAATTCCGCGCCCGCTTCCCGGCACCGCGCAATGTCGTCCGGCACGTCTTTCGAAAGCTCCGTACCGTCGACCAGCATGCCGACGTGGATCGGCAGCGCGTCCGCCGAAATATGCTTCGTGCGCTCGTTCATCAGCCGCGTTTCGGCGATGAACCCGACGCGAATCCCGTTGATGTCGACCACGCAGACGGACTTGCGGTCCTCCGCATCGAGGTACGAGCCGGTCTGATAAAAGCCCGCGTCGCGGATCGTCTGCGTCGTGCGCAGAAGCCCGTCCAGCTCCTTGTCAAGCATGTGATTGTTCGCGGTCGTCAAGAGGTCCACGCCCGCGTCCCGCAGGGCGTCCAGAATCGAATCCGGCGAATTGAACCGCGGAATTTCGCCGCTCGCGGCCTGTACGCTGTACTTCGCCTGCGCGCCCGCCAGCGGCGCTTCGAGGTTCGCGCACATGAAGTCCACGGAATGAAACAGATCGCTGACCGGCGCGAACAGGCGGGAGAAATCATAGTTGTCGGCCGAACGCTTCACGTCCGAAACGATGCCGCTCGGAACCATAATGTCGCCGACCGCGCCGATTGTTGCGACCATCGGCGTCGGCTCCGGCGTCGGCGTCGGTTCGGGCGTGGGCTTTGGCGTTGCGGTCGGCTCCGGCGTTGCGGTCGGCTCCGGGGTCGGCGTCGCCGTCGGCTCGGGCGTCGGCGCAAGCGTGACGTCCGCAATCAAAACGGGCGGTTCCGTCGGCGGCGCGGTCGGCTCGGCGGTCGGCGCTTCGGTCGGCTGCGGAAGGAGCGCCGTCGGCACAACGCACGCGACGGTCAGGAGTGCAAGCAGCAAAGCTGCCGTCCGAAACCGTTTCATTCTGCGCTGTCCCCGGCTCCGTCGTCCGACGCAGGCGCTGCGTCGGGAGCAGCGATTTCTTCGCCTGCATCGGCCGTTTCCGCGACTTCCTCCACGGCGGCGACGTCTTCCGTCTCGGCGACTTCGTCCGGTTCTTCGGGCATTTCCTGCTCCGGCATCGGTTCGGGCTCTTCCGGCGGCACGACGAGATCGTCCTCCGCAAACTCACGGATCGGTTCGTCCTTCGGCCACTTGCGCGAGAGCACAAGAATCACGACGCCGGCGGCCAGGATCGCGATGCTGATCCACTGCGAGGTCGAGAACACGCCGTAGATGCCGCGCACTTCGTCGCCGCGGAAATATTCAATGAAGAACCGCCAGATCGCGTACAGGACGAGGTACCAGCCGGTGACCGTGCCGCGGTGCTTGTTGATCTTCAGAAGGAACAGCAGCAGCCCCGCGAGCAGCAGCAGGAAGATCGCCTCGAGCAGCGGCACGGGCAGCCGCATCGTGCCGTTCAGATACCGGACGGCAAGCGCGCCGTGATAGGTGCAGAGCCCGCCGAAGCAGCTTTGTCCCTCCGCCACGCCGTAGCAGCAGCCGACGAGCAAACAGCCGATCCGGCCCCCCGCGTGCGCGACGCAGAAGCACGGCAGGATCAGGTCCGCAAACGTGAAGAAATTGCGCTTCCTCTTGCGGCAGAGCAGCAACAAGCCCGCGACGCCGCCGACGAGTCCGCCGTAAAAGACCATGCCGCTGGTGATCAGGCTGAGCAGCCGCTTCCAGGAAAAATCGCGGAACACGGCGAGGAATTCGTCGGGCGTGACGATCCAGTACAGAACCTTCATGCCGATGAAGCCGCCGATGACGGCCCAGATCACGCCGTCCAGGATTTCGTCGTTCCAGTCGAGGCTGCTGAACCGCTTTGCGTAGTAGCAGAGGAACATCGCGAGGATCGTTCCGACCAGAATGCAGAAGCCCATCGACGGAACGCCGAACGAGCCGATATGAAACAGGTATTCTCCGATCATGAGAAGAAACTCCTTTCCGAGAAAGACGCCGATCCGGCAAATTTTCATATTACTATATCATAAACCCAAATTCTTGTAAAGCGGTTGACAAAAGCCGCCGAAAAAGTTAAAGTAAAACCACATTGCAAGGGGCAAACAGGGAAAGGAAGACAGGTATGGCGGAACGATACGATTTTGCCGCAATCGAGCAGAAATGGCAACAGAAATGGGCGGAGCAGCGCTGCTTTGCCGCCGAGGAAACGACCGACAAGCCGAAGTTTTACGGCCTGGTCGAGTTCCCGTACCCGTCCGGCGCGGGCATGCACGTCGGGCACATCAAGGCGTATACGAGCCTCGAGGTCATCGCGCGCAAGCGCCGCATGCAGGGCTATAACGTCCTGTTCCCGATGGGCTTCGATTCGTTCGGCCTGCCCGCGGAAAACTACGCGATCAAGACGAATACGCATCCGCATGTGATCACGACCGCGAACATCGAGCATTTCAAGGAGCAGATGCGCCGCGTCGGCTATTCGTTCGACTGGGATCGCGAGATCGCGACGTCCCTGCCGGAGTATTACCGCTGGACGCAGTGGATTTTCCGCAAGCTGTTCGATCACGGGCTCGTGTTCCGCGCGAAAACGCAGGTCAATTACTGCCCGCACTGCAAGGTCGTCCTGTCCAACGAGGATTCGCAGGGCGGCAAGTGCGATATCTGCCACAGCGACGTCGTGCAGCTTCCGAAAGACGTCTGGTACCTGAAGATCACGGCGTACGCCGATAAGCTGCTCGACGGGCTGAACGACGTCGACTATCCCGATTCGATCAAGCAGCAGGAAATCGACTGGATCGGCAAGTCCGTCGGCGCGTTCGTGGAGTTCAGAATCAAGGAGATTCCCGAAACGCTCGAAATCTATACGACCCGCTGCGACACGCTGTTCGGCGTGACGTTCATGGTCATGGCGCCGGAGCATCCGCTGCTCGATCAGTACCGCGATCGGATTGCGAATTGGGATGCGGTCGAAGCGTACCGCGCCGAATGTGCGAAAAAGACCGAGTTCGAGCGGACGCAGCTCGTCAAGGACAAGACCGGCGTGCGGCTCGAGGGCTTCACGGCGATCAATCCGGTCAACGGGAAAGAGATTCCGGTGTTCCTCGCCGATTACGTCATGATGGGCTACGGCACGGGCGCGATCATGGCCGTTCCCGCGCACGATCAGCGCGACTGGGAGTTTGCGCAAAAGTTCGGCGTCGAAATTCTGCCGGTCATCGCGGGCGGCGACGTTTCGAAGGAAGCGTATACCGGCAACGGGCAGATGATCAATTCGGACTTTTTGAACGCCTACGACAACAAGAAGGATTCCATCGCGGCGATGCTCGAGTTCCTCGCAAAGAAGGGGATCGGGCATAAGGGCGTGCAGTATAAGATGAAGGACTGGGCGTTCAACCGCCAGCGCTATTGGGGCGAGCCGATCCCGCTGATCCATTGCCCCGTCTGCGGAACGGTCGGCGTGCCGTATGACGAACTGCCGCTGACGCTGCCGGACGTTGAGAACTTCGAACCGGGCACCGACGGTCAGTCGCCGCTCGCGCGGATCGAGTCGTTCGTGAACTGCACTTGCCCCAAGTGCGGCGGCGCGGCGAAGCGCGAAACCGATACGATGCCGCAGTGGGCCGGGTCGAGCTGGTACTACCTGCGCTTTATCGATCCGCACAATGCGGAGCGGTTCTGCGACCCGGAGAAGATGGCGTACTGGATGCCGGTCGACTGGTACAACGGCGGCATGGAGCACGTCACGCGCCATCTGCTGTATTCGCGGTTCTGGCACCATTTCCTGTACGACATCGGCGAGGTCAACACGCCGGAGCCGTACGCCAAGCGCACGTATCAGGGCCTGATTCTCGGCCCGGACGGCGACAAGATGAGCAAGTCCAAGGGCAACGTCGTCGATCCGATCGACGTGATCGAGCGGTTCGGCGCGGACACGCTGCGCACCTACGTCATGTTCATGGGCGACTACATGGCGGCGACGCCGTGGAACGACCAGAGCGCGAACGGCTGCAAGCGGTTTTTGGATCGTGTATGGCGCCTCATGGATATGGTCGAGGGCGAGGGCGATACCGACCTCAAGCAGCGCAGCGCCGTCCATGCCTGCATCAAGAAGGTCTCCGACGATATCGAGCACATGAAGTTCAATACGGCGATCGCCGCGATGATGTCGCTCGTCAACGACTTCTATGCCAAGGGCAGCGTCACGAAGGACGAACTGCACACGCTGCTGCAGCTGCTGTACCCGTTTGCGCCGCACATGACCGAGGAAATGAACGAGCAGCTCGGCTATCCTGAGCAGCTCCACCACGCCCCGTGGCCGACGTACGACGAAGCCGCGCTTGCGGTGCAGGAGGTCGAGTACGGCGTGCAGGTCAACGGCAAGATTCGCGCGCGCATCCCGCTCCCGGCCGACGCGGACAAAGCCGCGATCGAACAGGCCGCCAGGGCCGCCGCGGACGTGCAGCCCTATCTCGCCGGCAAAACGATCCGCAAGGTCATCGTCGTCAAGAACATCGTGAATATCGTCGTCGCGTAAAGCAGAGGAAACCAAGAGAGTGCCCGGACCATCGGACACTCTCTTTTCTGTGAATTGACTTCGCCGTATGCCTCCCCTGTGTAAGGGGACAAAGATTCTGCGCTCCCGGTGGGAGAGAAAGCAGAATCTTTGATGACCGCTGTCAGCACGCTGCAGGCGGATCGGTGTGGTTGTAAGGCCTCCCCTGTGTAAGGTGAGGTCGATGACGCAGTCACCGGGTGGGGTTGTAAAGTTGGATGTGCAAGGAAGAATGTGAGCGGCGCCGTACAACCCTACCGTCTCGGCTAACGCCGATCCACCTCCCCTTACACAGGGGAGGCAAAGCCCTCCTTGTGTAAAGGAGGGAGGTCGGGCGAAGCCCGACGGGAGGATTGTAGGGCCGGATTCTTCAGGATGTAAGCACTGTCTTTAATTGCTCGACGAGGACGAGGAGGAAGCGGCGGCTGCGGCGTTCTCGCGGTCGCGAATCATGTGCTGCAGCGTGATCAGGATCGTCACGACGATCTTTTCCTGCTCCGGCTGATAGAGATCGACGCAGTACTTGTCGTGGATCGAGAACAGCTTTTGCCCGATCACGGCGATGATCGCGCCGTTTGCGTCGTACAGTTCGAAGTTCAGCCCGAGAATGTTGCCGCGAAGCTGCCAGCCGAGCTCCGGAATGTTCGTGATATCCTTGACCAGGTGGAACAGCTCGTTCGAAATCTGAAATTCGAACCCGTCCGCCATCGTGATGAAGTGCCGCTCATGCAGCGTGAAAATCTTCTTCTGAATGTGCGAGACGTGCGCGCCCGAGGCGTCGGTGATATCGGTCTTGTCGTGCAGGGACGGGAACTTCGTCGTCGCCCGGTAAACGACCTGCTCGTTCTCGTCGGTGATTTCGATGCGATGGTGCAGCGAAACGATCTTCGAGGAAGTGAACAGCGAACGCGCCGGTTCGCCGAACGCGGCCACGTTGTTCACGTTGGCCTTTTGGCCCGCTTCGTGGAAACGGTGGAATTTGGAATCAACACCCATGAATGAACAGTCCTCCTGTGCGTAGTTGCCGGTTCGCCCGAACCGGTTTGTACCATTGTAGCACATTCCCGGCGTCCTGTCACGCATTTTTGCAAATCCGCCCGGCGCAATCGGCCGGTTTTTTCGCGCGTTCGCTTGAAAAACGGCGGTAAAACTGATATACTGTCCCTGAAGACAAACGAGGAGGAATCATAACATGCTTTCGAAAAACACGACCCGGGGCGATCAGCGCTTCAGCGGCATTACCGAGCAATAACGGCGAACGGAGAAACGAAATGGCATACGCAGACGAAGTTTTTATCGCCATGTGTCGGGACATCATCGACAACGGCGTAGATACCACGGGGGAGAAGGTGCGCCCGGTCTGGCCGGACGGCACGCCCGCCTATACGGTTAAGAAGTTCGGGGTCGTGAACCGGTACGACCTTCGGAAGGAATTCCCGATCATGACGCTGCGCCGCACCGCGATCAAGTCGGCGGTCGACGAGCTGCTCTGGATCTGGCAGCAAAAGTCGAACAACATTCACGACCTGCATTCGCATATCTGGGACGAATGGGCCGATCCGGACGGCTCGATCGGCAAGGCCTACGGCTATCAGATGTCGGTCAAGCATCAGTACAAGGAAGGCATGTTCGACATGGTCGACCGCGTCATCTTCGACCTGAAGAACAATCCGTACAGCCGCCGGATTCTGACGAACATCTATAACTTCGCGGATCTGCACGAAATGAACCTGTACCCGTGCGCGTACAGCATGACGTTCAACTGCACGAAGAACAAAGAGACCGGTAAGCTCGTGCTGAACGCGATTTTGAACCAGCGCTCGCAGGATGTGCTCGCGGCGAACAACTGGAACGTTGTGCAGTATGCCGTGCTCGTGCACATGCTGGCGCAGGTCTGCGACATGGAGGTCGGCGAGTTCGTGCATGTGATCGCGGACGCGCACATCTACGACCGGCATATCCCGATCATCGAAACGCTGATTCAGCGCGAACCGTTCCCCGCGCCGAAGTTCTTCCTGAACCCCGACGTGAAAAACTTTTACGACTTCAAGCCGGAGGACGTCCGGCTCGAGGGCTATCAGTTCGGCGAGCAGATCAAAAACATCCCGATCGCGATCTGAAGCCGGAGTGAATTGCGGCGCTGCCGCGTGAATTGGCTGCGCCGTGAATTGACCGCAGTGCGGTCGTGAATTGCGACTTCGCCGCGTGAATTGGCTGCGCCGTGAAAAGCCCTCCTTGTGTAAAGGAGGGAGGATCGCGAAGCGATCGGGAGGATTGCAGGGCCGGAGTCTTCACAATAATTGATATCCCAAACAGGGTGTTCGGAAAGTTGTTTCCGGACACCCCTTTTCTTTTTCCGCATCCTATGATATACTCTTCGGCGTAAGCCATTAAAAAGGAGGCGTTTGTACGATATGAAAGCACCGTTTTCCGCCTATCTCAACGGCATTGCGCCGAAGATGCAGGAAATCGTGGATGCGCTCGGCAGGGACTATGACTACGTCAGTCTGCTGTCCACCGATTCCGTCGGGTTTTCCGTCGGAATGTCGCAGCGCAACAAATCCGTGACCAATGAGACCATGACGACCGAACGCGGCGCCGTCGTCCGCGTGTACCGGGACGGCCTGTACAGCGAGTACGCGTTCAATGCGTTCGATCCCGACGACGTCGGCGCGACCGTGCAGGAGCTCAAAACCGCGCTCGACCGGCAGCTTGCCGTGCTGAAAGCGACGAATACGCCGGTGTATACGACCGGCGCGCTGCCCGACGAACCGCTGGAGCTGTTCGTGGAAAAGGAGACCGGGCGGCTGCCCGAGGATGAGGACATTGAATCGCTCGTCGAACTGCTGCAGGGCCTGTCCGACCGCGGCATGGAAACGATCGAAGGGATCGTCGACTGCATGGTTCGCACGAGCTCGACGCACATTTCCAAAATGTTCGTGAGCAAGAACCGGTTCCTGCGCCAGAGCTATGTCTACACCGAGGGCATGATCGCGGCGTTCGGGCCGAACGAGGAGGGCGAAATGAAGATCGCCTCCAAGGGCGTTTCGGGCCTCGGCGGGCCGGAAATCCTCGACGGGCTCGAAGGCAAGCTCGCCGAGGTCGCAAAGCTGATGCCGGAGCTGCTGCATTCCGAGCGCATCGTGCCGGGCGAGTATGAGATCATCACCGATCCGGGCATCACGGGCCTGATCGCGCATGAAGCGTTCGGCCACGGCGTGGAAATGGATATGTTCGTCAAGGAGCGCGCGCTCGGCGCGCAGTACCTCGGCAAGCGCGTCGGCAGCGACCTTGTGACGATGCACGAAGGCGCGCTGTGCGAGGAGAGCGTGACCGCGTATGCGTTCGACGACGAAGGCACGCTCGCGGGCGACGTAACCGAGATCGACCGCGGCATCTTGGTGACCGGTATTTCGGACGCGCTTTCGGCGCTGCGGCTCGGCACGAAGCCGACCGGCAACGGCAAGCGGGAAAACTTCGCGCATAAGGCGTACGCCCGCATGACGAACACCGTGTTCGATTCCGGCACGGATTCCGTCGAAGACATGATCGCGTCCGTGCAGCACGGCTACCTGCTCTCGGGCACGCAGAGCGGCATGGAGGACCCGAAGCATTGGGGCATCCAGTGCATCGTCGCCGCCGGGTACGAAATCAAGGACGGTAAGCTGACCGGCAAGGTCGTTTCACCGGTGATCATGACCGGGTATGTGCCGGATCTGCTCGGCAACATCTCGATGGCAAGCACCGACCGCGTCGTCGAAGGCAACGGCGGCTGCGGCAAGGGCTATAAGGAATGGGTCAAGGTCGCGGACGGCGGCCCGTATCTCAAGACGAAAGCGAGGCTCGGATAATGTTTGAACAGACAAAAAGGATTTTGAAAGAGATCGGCTGCGACACCTATGAGCTGACCGAAGTCAAAAAGAACGTTTGGGAATTCTACTTCATCCGGCACAAGCTGGATCAGAACCGCGTCGTCGAAACGCGCGAGCTCGAAGCGACGCTGTACCGTCCGATGGAGGACGGCAAGCTGCTCGGTTCCGCGTCCGGCCCGATCAGCCCGACCGCGGACGAGGCGGAAATCAAAAAAGCGCTCGAGACGCTGTACTATCAGGCGTCGTTCGTGAAGAACCCGGCGTACACGCTGACCGACAAGCCGGTCCCCGCGATCGAATCGAAACCCGTGGACGTCGCGGCGATCGCGAAGGACTTCATCGAAGCGATGCAGGCCGTGCCCGAAACCGAGACCGAACGCATCAATTCCTATGAGATTTTCGTGCGCGAGATCACCAAAACGTTTGAGAACTCCAACGGCGTGACGAGCGTCGTGACGTATCCGTCGTCGATGATCGAGGTCGTCGTGAACGCGGCGAAGGGCGATCACGAGATCGAAATCTACCGCAACTTCACCTCCGGCGTGTGCGACCGCGAAAAGCTGACGCGCGACGTCGCTGCGGCAATGCGTTTCGGCACGGACCGTCTCTCCGCGGAGCCGACGCCGAAGCTCGGCACGGCGGACGTGATCTTTTCGACCGACGACGCGGCAGAGATCTATGATTACTTTGCGGAGCGGATGAACGCGCAGCTCCAGTTCATGCAGCTTTCGGACTGGACGCCGGGCAAGCCGGTCGCGGACTATACCACGGGCGACAGGGTTTCCCTGCTTGCAACGCCGACGCTCGAAAACTCCTCCCGTTCGTTCCCGGTCGACGGCGAAGGCGCGCTGATCCGCGAGCGGTACCTCGTGCGCGACGGCGTGGCGGAAAACGTCTGGGGCAACCGGAAGACGAGTCAGTACCTCGGGGCCGAGGACAGCTCGATCGTCTACAACTTCGTCGTTTCCGGCGGACGCGAGAGCGCGGACGCGCTGCATGACGGCGACTATCTCGAGCTCGTCGAGTTCTCCGATTTCCAGGTGGATTCGATCGGCGGCGATATCATGGGCGAAATCCGGCTCGGCTATTGGCACCACGACGGCAAGGTCGAAGTCATCACGGGCGGCAGCGTTTCCGGCAGAATGCAGGACGTCATCCCTTCGATGCGATTCTCTGCCGAAACCGAGCAGTACGACAACTACGTCATCCCGAAGGAAACCCGCCTCTACGGCCTCACCATCACCGGCGTGCGGTAAAAACCGAAACAGAACAAATGCTCCACCGGCTCAGCCGGTGGAGCAATTTTGTTGCGTCTCTATGCGTTACGCTTCAATCGGCGTTCTGCCGTTGGCTTTGCGCAGTTCGTTGTATTCGTTGAGGAGCTTCGCTTCCGCTTCCTCGAGCGCTTTGCGCTGCTCGGGGGAGAGCTTCGCGAGCTTCTTTTCCTCGGCGGCTGCCGCGTCGGCCTGCTTCTTCAGCTCCGCCTGATACGCTTCTTCGCCTTCCTCCTGACGGATCTTCTCCTCCGGAGAGATGAACGGACGGCCTTCGGCTTCCGCAACGGCTTTCTGGTCCTGAATGATCGCCTTGTGGTCGAGCTTGCCGAACTTCTCGACGAGCATGAAGATGAACGTGATCGCGATCACGAGGTAGCAGATCGTTTCGCCGCCGATGAAGACCCACGGCATCGCCGCGCGGATCGCGGTGTTCGTGTTCAGCGTGCTGATGTCATAGTTGGTCGCGGAGAGGACTGCGTTCAGAACGCCGGTGGTCAGACCGGTCATGCCGGCCATGATCGCGCCGTAGAACATCATCGAAAAGCCGTCGGTACGCTCTCTGTGCAGCGCTTCCTGGTGGTCGAGGATGTCGGCCAAGAGGGCGAGCGAGAGGTACATCGCCGGGGTGGAACCGAGCGCCTTGATGACGAAGGAGACAACGACGACGACGAAGTTGTCGGGCTTAATGAGGCCGATCACGCCGCCGACGACGGCGAGGCCGGCGCCGAGCATAATGGCTTTGCCCTTGCCGATCTTATTGGCGAGCGGCAGCGCGATGACCATACCGACGGCGGTCGGAACCGCGCCGATGATGGCGAGGATGCCCTGCAGCTGTCCGCCGTAAGCAACCGTGTAGTTGCCCTGCGCGTCCGCAAACATCGCGGTGCAGAAGTAGTTCTGGGACACGTTCTTGATCATACCGCCGAACTGATACAGGAAGAAGAAGACCATCATGATGATCCAGAAGCGATCCTTGAAGCAGATCTTGGCCTGCTCCTTGAAGGACAGCGCCTTCTTGGTTTCCTGCACTTCGAGGTTCAGCGATTCTTCGGTGACGCGCTCACGGGTGAAGAAGTATTCGACGAGCGCGCCGATCGCGGTGATGACGATCAGGGCGATGACGAAGATCTTCCAGTGGTCATAGGAGGCCTGCACGTCGTACAGAACCGCGCCCTGCGCGTCCACATAATACTGGACGACGCCCGCTTCGTTCGCAACGGCCGTGCCTGCGCCGCTCATGTCATAGACGAACAGCAGCGGGAGGAAGAACGGGAGGATCATGCTCGAAAGGCCCATCGCGGCGAGCGCCGTCGCGTTGGAAGCGGTAGCGAGCAGCGAACGGTCCTTACTGTTACGGGTGGAGAGGTTGACGAGGCCCGCGTGCGGCGTGTAGTACATCGGGTACGCAAAGGCGAACCAGAGGTTGTAGCCGATCGCGATGCAGATCAGCATGCCGAGGTGCCAGTCGGTATTGGCTCCGTTATACGGCGCGAATACGAATAGGAACAGCAGCGCGAGGAGGCTGATCGGGAGGGAGAGCAGGAGCAGCGGACGCGCCTTGCCGGCCTTGGACTTCATATTGTCCATCAAACGGCCGACGAGGATGTTGCCGAGCACGACGAAGATGACCGAGATGACCGGCAGCCAGGTGAAGAAGCCCTGCGCCCAGTCCGTAATCTTCAGAACATCGGACATGTACTTGTTGAAGTAGTTGGCAAGTACCGAGTTCGCAAGCAGCGCGAGCGTCGGCCCGACGAGATAGCCGATCGCCGCTTCGGGGATCAGCGTGACGTTGTTCTTTTTGATCAGGCTCGGCGGCAGCTTATCAAAAACGCCGTTCAGCTTGTCAAAAATGTTACCCTGTTTTTTTTCCATTGAACTTCCTCCTGTTTTCCTTTATACCTTTTTGAACGACAGAACCGCGTCCGCCGCAAAGTCAACGGTGATCAGCGCAAAGACGACGCCCCAGAAGATGTGATGCGTGCAGAAGAACAGAACCGCCAGTCCGCACATGGCGAGCGTCAGCAAAATCGCAACGATCGGATTGATTCCGTTAATGCTTTTCTTCATGTTCGTATCCTCCTCTTATTCCAGCGCCTTCTGCTTCTTGGAGACGCCGAGCTGCTTGATAAAGCCGATGATGATCTTGCCGAGGCCCTTGCAGAACGAGATGCCGTGCCCGTTGATGAGGTCCAGGATACCGTCGCACATTTCCTGGCTGCACATACCGCCGGCCATCTTGCCGATCGCGCGGACGGGCATGTTGTAAATGAACGTGATGTTCAGATCCGGCTCGCCGTTTTCTATGCTCTTGTTCAGCATCGCGGTCATGATCTTCCAGACGAAGCGCGCCTTGAGCGCCTTGGCGTAATAGAGCTGCGCGATCGCGTCGTTCGCTTCGATCTTGCCGGCCCACTTGCCGCTCGGGATCGAATGACCCAGCAGCTCGGTGAATTCCGCGTCGGTCACGTTCTTGATGTCCGCCGTGTAATACGATTTCAGCTTCGCCTTGTCCTCGCATTTCTTGGCGTCGGTGCCCTTGACGGCGACCTTCGCGGAAAGCCTGATGTCCGCAACGGATGCGCCGACGAGCAGTTCATAGTCGCCGCCGTCGATCTCGAACCGGTTCGTCTTGCTGTTCCAGTACCGGAACGCCTTGTCGTCGAGCGGGATCGTGACCTGCTTGCTCTCGCCGGCCTTCAGGAAGACCTTCGCAAAGCCCTTGAGTTCCTTCGCCGGACGGTAGACGGACGGGTTGATCGCATGGACGTACAGCTCGGCGACTTCCGCGCCGTCGCGGTCGCCGGTGTTGGTCAGCGTAAAGGTGACCTGCTTGTCGTCGGCCTTCAGATCGCTGTAGGCGAACGTCGTGTAGGAGAGGCCGAAGCCGAACGGGAACAGCACCGGAATCTTCGCGGATTCATAGTACCGATAGCCGACGTACAGGCCCTCGCGGTATTCCACGCTGCGCTCCTTCGCCGGGAAGTAGGTCGAAGTCGAGCAGTCTTCATATTTGTAAGGATAGCTTTCGCTGAGCTTGCCGGAGGGGTTCACGTCGCCGAGGATGACCTTCAGCACCGCGCTTGCGCCCGCCTGCCCGCAGAGGTAGCCGTGCACGAGGCCCTGCACCTTGTCGATCCACGGCATCTCGACCGAGCTGCCGGCGCTCATCACGATGATGACGTTCTTGTTGACCGCGGTGATCGCGTCCACGACTTCGTTCTGGCACTGCGGCAGCGCGAGCGTCGACCGGTCGAGACCTTCGGATTCGCTGATCTCGTCGAGACCGATGTAGAGCAGCACATAGTCCGCTTTCTCGGCGAGCGCAACGGCTTTCGCCTGCATCTCGGGGTTCGGCGCGCCGTGCCGCGGATAGCCGGGTTCAAAGCCGATCACGTCGAGGTCGAAGTTCTTGATCACGTCCATCGTGTGGTCGAGCTTCGTGCAGTTCACGACCGAGCTGCCCGCGCCCTGATACCGCGCCTTCTGCGCGAACTCGCCGATGACCGCGACCTTCGCGCCCTTCTTCAGCGGGAGGATGTTGTTTTCGTTCTTGAGCAGAACGATGCTTTCTTCGCTCGCCTTCTGCGCGAACGCATGGTGCGCTTCCTTGTCGAAGCCCTTGCCCTTGAGCGGATCGACCGCCTTGCGGGTGGAAAGCATCACGTCGAGCAGTTCATCCACGCGCACGTCGACTTCCTGTTCGGAAATCTTGCCGTCCGCAATCGCCTGCATGAGCTGGCGCGGGCCGTCGCCGCCGGTGGACGGCATTTCGAGGTGCGAACCGGCGCGGACGCCCTCGGTGAAATCGTTGTTCGCGCCCCAGTCGGAAACGACGAACCCGTCGAAGCCCCAGGTGTCGCGCAGGATTTCCTGCAGCAGGTGCGCGTTTTCGTTCGCGTAGACGCCGTTGATCTGGTTGTAGGAGGACATGATCGACTTCGGATGGCCCTCTCTCACGGCGATTTCAAAGTTGGTCAGGTAGATTTCACGCAGCGTGCGCTCGTCCATGACGGAGTTCGAAGCCATACGGCGAAGCTCCGTGTTGTTCGCGGCGAAGTGCTTCGGACAGGCGGAGACGCCGTTTTCCTGAATGCCGCGGATATAGCCCGCCGCCATCTTGCCGGCAAGGTACGGATCCTCGGAGAAATACTCGAAGTTTCTGCCGCAGAACGGGCTGCGCTTGATGTTCATGCCCGGCCCGAGCAGCACGCAAACGTCCTGCGCGGCGGCTTCTGCGCCGAGGCGCCGGCCGAGCTCCTCGCCGAGGGCGGGATCCCACGAGTTCGCCATGGTCGCGGCGGTCGGGAAACAGGTTGCGGGAACGGAGCCGTTCAGACCGAGCTGGTCACCGGCGCCCTCCTGCTTGCGGATACCGTGCGGCCCGTCCGAGAGCGTCATGTTTTCGATGCCGAGCCGTCTGACCGACTGCGTCTGCCAGAAATCGCGTCCCGACAGCAGGTGGCACTTTTCTTCGAGCGTCATCTGCTTGATCAGTTCTTCATGTTTCAATGCGTATACCCTCCCTAATCATAACTTCGTTAGTATTTTACAAGATTTTTGCACGCTTGTAAAGGGATAATTGATGCGAAAGCCTTATCACCCATAAGCTTCCTTTATTATTGTACACGGTTTTAGCGGCCGTGTAAAGCGGCGGACGAGGTCGGTTGTGCCAAAAAACAAGCCGTTCGTACCGCGGACGGAAAAACAGCACGTTTTGCGTCGCGTTACTGTCCGCAGCCGGCCGGGAGGGCGCCGCTTTACGATTCTCTTACAGTATAGCAAAAGGAAGCGATGCGTTCAAGGGCTGTGCCGTACCGATCGTGCGCCGAACGGCACCGTTTATGCCGCACCCTCCCCCAAATGCAGGAAAAGCCGGATTATATACGAAAAAACTTTCAAAAAAGGCAAAAAAAGGCAAAAAAAGATGAAAAAAAGGTATTGACAAAGGGGGAGAAGGGAGGTATACTACAAAAGCTGTCGCAAGACAGGGCAAGCACCTTGAAAACTATATAGTGCAAAAAACAACAAACAAGCCAGTCAATTCTTTACAGCAGTAAAGAGAGACAACAAACGCA
>JAFSLH010000024.1 GCA_017448545.1 Clostridia bacterium | reverse complement strand
GAGCGCTGTAAGGGGCTGTTGATAAGGCAGGCAGAATTCGCGTTTTCGTCCCGAAGGCTGTACTAACGCTACGCCGAGGGCGAAAACGCGGATAATTTGCGGCATATAATCAGAGAAAAGGCGGATTTTTCCGCCTTTTCCACATACAAGTTAAAACAATTCCAAATTGCCGCAAATGGTCTGACGCCTTTTGCGACAGCCCCCTTCGTCTTCTTGCAATTTAGAAAGATGCACAGTATAATATAGAAAAATCGCCTTTTTTCGCGGCCCCGAAAGGAAACCGAACCATGAGAGAAGTCAACAACGTCAACGACCGCTACCGCGTGCCGAAGCCGCAGAGCGTCAAGGAGGTTCCGAAATACCTCTGGACGCTGCTTTCCACGTTCTGCTCCCGCCTGTTCTATATCTTTCAGCTCGTCTGGGAAACGAAAAAGTCGCTGCTGTTTTGGATGATCTTTATGGCGGCGTTCAACGGCGTGATGCCGGTCATCGGCTCGCTGATCGGCGCGCAGATTATGAACCGCCTTGCCGACGCGTACGCCGCTTCGCAGAACGGAACCGCCTTTGCGTTCTCGATCATTGCGGTGCTGCTCGTTCTGCAGTTCTTCTATACGTTCGTCAACAATTCCATTTCACGACTGTATGCACTTGTTACGTCTTTCTCGGGCGAACAGCTTTCCAACCATGTGAAAATGAAGATTATGGCAAAAGCGAAGGAAGTCGATATGATGAGCTTCGACTCGCCGGACTTCTACGCGCGCATGGAGAACGCGAACCGCGAAGCGGGTATGCGGCCTTTGCAAATTATGAGCGCGACATTTACCGTGCTTTCCACACTCATCAGCATCGTCAGCTACGTGATCGTTCTGTTTGCCGCAAGCTGGTGGGCGCCGATCGTAATTGTGCTCGTTTCGATCCCGACGACGATCGTCACCTTCGTCTATCGCAAAAAGAACGTGGCGTATCTGAACTTCCGATCCAAAAACCGGCGGCAGATGGAATACTACGCCGGAACGGTCATCGACAAGGATCTGGTCAAGGAAATCCGGATGTTCAATCTGGCCGATACGTTCACGGAAAAGTATCAAGCAGCGTTTTCCGAATACTACAGCGGCTTAAGGAAGCTGCGCATCGGCGAATGTCTCTACGGGCTCGCCACAGCGCTTCTGACCAGCGCGGTCTACTGTCTGCTCTATATCTTCCTGGCGCGCGGTGTATACCATGGCAATTTCCCGGTCGGCGACTTTTCGCTGTATACCGGCGCAATTACCGCAATCAGCGCGGGCGTGACGTCGCTGATCTCCGGAACCTCTGCCATTTATGAAGGCACGCTGTTCATCGAAAACCTGATCTCGTTCCTGAACGAAAGACCGAGCATCGTGCCGTCGATCCCTGAGCCGCGGCACGTCGCCCGTCACGTCGGCCACACGATCGAGTTCCGCAACGTGTATTTCCGCTATCCCGGCTCGACCAGGGACGTTCTGAAGAACATCAACGTGACGATCCATGCCGGCGAAACGGTCGTGATCGTCGGCTACAACGGCGCGGGCAAAACGACGCTCGTGAAGCTGCTGACGCGGCTTTACGACCCGACGTCCGGCACGATCCTGCTCGACGGGCACGATATCAAAGAATATGACGTGAACGAACTGTACGATATGTTCGGCATGATCTTCCAAGACTACGGCAAATATGCGGTCACGGTCAGCGAAAACATCGAATTCGGCGATCTCGGACGCGACGCGGGCGAGCCGGAGATTCGCGAAGCGGCCGGACATGCGGGCGCGGACGTGTTCATCGACGCGCTGCCGGACGGCTACGATACGCCGCTGATGCGGTACTTTGAGGAAAACGGCACGGAGCTTTCGATCGGGCAATGGCAGAAGCTCGCGATCGCGCGCGCGTTCTACACCGATTCCGACATTCTGATCCTTGACGAACCGACCGCTTCGCTCGACCCGATGGCAGAGCAGGAGATTTTCAACCAGTTCAACGAGCTGCGCGTCGACAAAACGAGCATCTTCATTTCGCACCGGCTTTCGAGCGCGACGATCGCGGATACGATTCTCGTCATGGTCAACGGCGAGATCGTCGAAAAGGGCAACCACCGCGAGCTGATGGCGCTCGGCGGCGCATACTGCACGTTCTTCACGACGCAGGCCGCCCGCTACCGCGACAGCGACGAAGCCGAATAAGGCGCAAAGCGACAGCAAAGCCGCCCCGCAAGACCGGGACGGCTTTGTTCGTTTGATGCGGCTTTATTGTTCTTTCTTTTTCCGGGGCAGAAGCCACAGCATCCACGCAACGAGCGTCAGCGCTGCAACAGTCCACATCGAGACGTCCAGCAGCGTCTTCCACCACCAGACGGTCGCGCCGATCGTCATATCCGGAGAGATGCCGTTCATCGCGGCGGAGAAGTTCGCGATATTGTACAGGATCCGGTGCGACGCTTCGCGCATCCGGTTCGCGTACGTCGGGCTCGACTTGAACGAATCAAGCGCGCTTCGAGCAGACCTTCCTTGTGATCGGGGTTGTTCTTAATGAAGAACAGGACGTTCGCGAGGAAGATGGTCCAGCCGGGAAGCCCGATCGCCGCGCCGGTTTCTTTTTGCGTATTTTTTACATTGACAAACCGGAACGGCGGCGGTACAATAGGATTACGGAAACGTTTTCGTAATTCTTTGTCCCCGGAGGATCGCATGAGCATGGTTACCCTGAAAGACATCGCAAAGGTCGCCGGCGTTTCGTATGCCACGGTCTCCCGCGCGCTGTCGGGCAGTTCCGAAATCGGCGAGGACACGCGAAAGCGGATTCTGAAGCTTTGCGAGGAAATGGGATATACGCCGAACGCCGTCGCGCGGTCGATGGTTATGAAGCGGACGAACATCCTCGGCCTGATCGTCGCCAGTCTGGACAACCCGTTCATGAGCGAACTGACGACGAATATCGAAATCTACGCGCGCCGCTGCGGCTATAACCTCATGGTCTGCAACTCCTCCTACGACGTCGATCTTGAAAAAGAGGTCTTTACGCTGCTCGTCGGCCGGCAGGTGGACGGGATCATTCTGCTGCCGATCAGCAGCGAATCCTACGAATCGCTGAAATCGCTGACCGCGCAGGTCCCCACCGTGTTCATCAGTGAAAATCTGCAGGACTTGCCCGAGGATTATGTTGCGGTCGACAACCGGCAGGGGATGCGCATCGCAACCGAATACCTTTACTCCCTCGGTCACCGGAAGATTCTGTACTTCGGCTGCCGCTCGCACAGCGTAACGCACCGGCTCCGTCTCGACGGGTATCGGCAGGCCTGCGAATCGCTCGGGATCGAAGCGGACGTTTTGTACTCGCCGTTCTCGCGCAGTTCGCACGAAGCGGGCTATCAGCTCGCCGACGAATACTTCTCGGGCGAGCACGCGCACACGGCGATGCTCTGCGCCACCGACTCGCTTGCGATCGGCGTCATGCGCGCCGCGTTCGAGCACAACATTTCCATTCCCGATCAGCTTTCCCTGATGGGCTTCGACAACATCTCCTTTGCCGCGCTGCCGCCGATCAATCTGACCTCCATCGATCAGCCGAAGCAGCAAATGGCGACGGCCGCGGTCGATCTTCTGCTCGACCGGATAGCGAAGCCGGAGGCCGGGCATACCTCCGTGATCGTCCCGCCGTCGCTCGTCGAACGGCGTTCCGCAAAACAGCTTTCCGAATGAGGTTTCCATGTACCGATACGAATTGCATCTGCACACCTCTGAAACCTCCGCCTGCGGCCACGTCCCCGCCGTGGAGCAGATCCGCACCTATCACCGGCTCGGGTACGACGGCGTATGCGTGACGGATCATCTGCACAACGTCTATCTGAAAACGCTCGGCGCCGACGACTGGCGCGCGTGTATGGACGCGTACCTGACCGGCTATCGTCTTGCGAAGGCCGAGGGCGAACGGCTCGGCATGGACGTCATCCTGGGCGCGGAGCTGCGATTCCCCGAAAACAACAGCGACTACCTTGTGTACGGGATCGACGAACAGTGGCTTTACGGCCATCCGTGGATCACAAGTCTTGACCACAAAGCGTTTTTCGACCGTTTCGGCGACGAAGTGCTGATCATTCACGCGCATCCGTACCGCAACTGCGACCTGGTGTTCTGGGATTCCGTGCATGGGATGGAGATCGCCAACGCGAACCCGCGCCACGACAGCCGCAACGAGCTTGCGCTTGCGTACTATCGGGCGCATCCCGGGATGTACGCCACCGCGGGCTCCGACGCGCACCGCATCGGCGACGAAGGACGCGCGGCGCTGCTCAGTAAAACGCGCATCCCCGATTCCTATCGGTTGAAGGAGGTCATCACCGCGCGGGACTACCGCCTGGCGTGTGAACCCTTTGCAAATATTATTTTGGAAAGTGAGGCAATCCGAAATGTTTGACACCATGATTATCGGGCAAATCTCGCTCGACCACAACATCGACTACGACGGCCGCGAGGAGTATATTTCCGGCGGCGCGGTCACGTTCTCCGGCTATGCGGCCGCGGCAATCGGCCACAGCGTTGCGGTTGTGCCGAAGGGCAACAGTGAGCGGCTCGACCCGCGCGAAACGTTCCGCGACAGTAAAGTGGAGCGCATCTTTGCGGTTCCGTCCCGCACCTGCACGGAAATGCAGAATACGTATTTCACGGCCGACCGGGAACGCCGTGTGTGCCTGAACACCGGCATGATCGAGCCTTACCGTCCCGAAGACCTGCCGGACGCAGAGGCGAAGATTTATCACCTCGGCGGCCTCGTGTACGGCGACATCCCCGGCGACGTGATCGAAGCGTGCGCCAAGCGCGGCGATACCGGTGTGGACGTGCAGGCGCTGCTGCGCTGCCGCAACGACGACGGTTCGCTGGAGCTGCGCGACTGGCCGCAGAAGATGGAGCTGCTGCCGCTGATCCGCTACCTGAAGACCGACGCTGCCGAAGCCGAAGTTCTGACCGGCACGACCGACCGCGAAAAGGCCGCCTTTATGCTCTGCGAATGGGGCGCGAAGGAAGTCCTGATTACGCACAACACCGAAGCGATCGTTTGCGACGGCAAGAAGATTTACCGTTCTCCGCTCCGTCCGCGCGGACTTGCGGGCAGAACCGGCCGCGGCGACACGACGTTTGCCGGCTACCTCACCGAGCGTCTCGATCACGACATTCCCGAAGCGCTGGAGTTCGCCGCCGCGCTCGTCTCCCTCAAGATGGAGACGCCGGGCCCGTTCAAGGGCACGCGGGACGACGTGCTTGCGTTCATCGAGCAGTACTATCGATAATCCGAACGAACCAAAAAGAGACCGCTGCGTTTTTTCGCAACGGCCTCTTTTTTCTTTGCTGAATCGTTTTGCTCAGTAGTTCTCTTTCCGGACCTCGAAGTACGACTGCGGATGCGCGCAGACGGGGCAGACTTCCGGCGCTTTCGTGCCGACCGCGATGTGCCCGCAGTTGCGGCATTCCCAGACCTTGACTTCGCTCTTTTCGAAAACGGCTGCGGTTTCGACGTTCTTTAAGAGCGCGCGATACCGCTCCTCATGCGCCTTTTCGATCGCCGCGACGCCGCGGAACTTCGCGGCGAGCTCCGGGAACCCTTCGGCCTCGGCGGTGCGGGCGAATTCGTCGTACATATCGGTCCATTCGTAGTTCTCTCCGTCGGCGGCCGCCGCAAGGTTCTCGGCCGTGGAGCCGATGCCGTTCAGCTCCTTGAACCAGAGCTTCGCATGCTCCTTCTCGTTGTCCGCCGTCTTCAGAAACAGCTCCGCAATCTGCTCGTACCCTTCCTTCTTTGCCTTCGACGCAAAGTAAGTGTACTTATTGCGCGCCTGCGATTCGCCTGCGAATGCAGCCGCCAGGTTCTTTTCGGTTTGCGTTCCCGCATACTTGTTCTGTGCCATGTTGAATCCTCCGATTTATTATAAATAATCCGTCCGAGCCCGAACGCGGCCTATCGGTCGTCGTCCTGCCCGAACATGTCCTCGAACACCTCGTCCGCGTAATCGTGCACGGTCTGCTCAAACGCGCGATACGCCTGCAAAAAACGCCGCCCCTGCGGGCTCAGCTCCGCACCGCCGCCGCCGCGGCCGCCGGTCGTGCTGATCAGCAGCGGAAACGAAAGGGACTGCTCCGCGGTCTTGATGATGCTCCAGGCCTTCGAGTACGCCATGCCCATCGCCATGGTCGCCTTTCGCAGCGAATGGAGCTCGTCCACTCGTTCCAAAAGCTCCGCGATCCCCGGCCCGAAAATCTTTTCTTCGCCGTAGATCCGCAGCGTGATCGAATACCGAAGCTTTTCCGCCATGCAACCGCCTCCCTTCTGCTGTATTGTACCGCATCCGACGGCAAAACGCAAGAAAAGAACGCGCCGTTTTCGGAAAAAGCCGCGCGCACCGGGGCGTTCAAAAAAAGATCGGCATTTTTGAAAAAATGTTTACATAGCAGCGCATTGCCTGTTTCGCGTACGCTCAACTGTGTGCCGCGATCAAGATTTCCGATGGTCACGCCTACTGCTCCGGATCAACCGTGACGATTACAACATAGGTTTCGCCGCATTCTGTGCAGGTATATGTCAGTTTAATGCTGCCGTCCCCAAGTTCCTCCTGGGTTGGCGTTCCAAACGTATGAACTGCCGGGGACTGTCCGCCCCCTCCTCCGCCGCTGCCGCCGCTGTTGCCGTTGCTGCTGCCGCTGCTGCCGCCGCTAGTGCTGCTGCCGTTGCCGCTGCTGTCACTACCGCCGTCGCTAGTGCTGCTGCCGTTGCCGCTGCTGTCACTACCGCCGTCGCTCTCGCCGTCGTTGCCGGCGCTTTCAACGCTCTCGTTTTCATCGCCGTTTTCGACCGGCGTATCATTCTCCGCGTCCTGCGTTGCCTCCGTTTCCGTGCCCGTAGGTCCTGCGATCACCACTACAGCCGCAGGCGGCTCGGAAAGGCTGTTTCTTTCCGCTTCCCGCTTTTCGACCATGGTTTGATAGGAACTGGTTATGATGATCGCACCGGCGATCAAACACACAGCCTGCTGCACAAGCACCTTCGTCAGGCTCTGTGCCCCGCTGCTGCCGGAACTGCCGCCGTCGCTGCTGCCGTCGCTGTAGTCGCCGTTGTCGCTTTGCGCCTTGCTGCGCCGGTCTCTCTGCTCAGCGGACATCTGCGGACTCATATCCAGCGTTTCGGAATACATGACGTAATCCTCCACGCCCTGGCTGGAAAACTCCGGAGGGGCAGCGTATTTTTCTTTTTTGAGGTGGGAGTTAAACTCGTCTTTGGGGTCGCGTGTTTCCGACCCAATCAGATTCGTTGCAGCAAGATCATTGAATTGGTCGATTTTCATGACACGCGCCTCCTTTCAAGACCAAAGTTCTCGTCACCGGATTCTTAACCCACCTTGATTCCATTGTCTTCAAAGAGCAACTTCAATTCACGGTTCAGGTTACGCTGAATATAATACTTGTTGTTTTCCTGACAGATTGCCACAAAGACGAGCCACTGCAGTCCCCAGCCGTCGATCTCAGACAGGCCGAGATAGAAGGGGCCCTGGTCGATTTCGGGGTACTTCTCCTTCCAGCTTTCCAGGTCCGCTTCTTTTATGACCTCTTCCGCATGGTGCAGGGATTCCGCCTTGCTCAGCGGGATTTTGCAGATCGCGTAGGAGGAGCGATTGGTCATATTGACCAGAGAGCGGATGCTGGAGTTGCGAATGATCTTTACATCGCCGCCCTGGTCCTCGATTTGTGTGGAACGGACGCCAATGGAGAGGATGGTGCCGCGAAAACCGTCCGCCACCACGATGTCGCCCACGTCATAGAGGTGCTCGGCAATGATGAATCCTCCCGCGACAATGTCCTCGATCAGACTTGTCACGCTGAGGCCCAGAATCAGGCTCAAAATGCCCAGGCCGGCCAGCAGCTCCGTCGTGTCCACGCCCAGGGCGCTGAGGATCAGGAAGATCAGCACAAGCACGGCCACAAACTTGACCACGCTGCCCAGCAGCTCGATGAACGCGACGCCTGTCCGCTTTGTCACCGTCTTGCTTTTTGCCATTCTGGCGATGATCACGCAGAGGATCGTGCTGATCGTCAGCGTCAGGATCACGATACCGATGATCCGGATCAGGCGGTTCGGGTTTTCCGCGTCCGAAAACACATTCAGACTGGACAGAAGCTCGCTGCCCTCGGGGAGGAAATACTTTCCGAAGATCAGCAGCACAAAATACGCCGCCGCCACCACCGCCAGGATCACGCGGAACGCGATGCCTGCGCCTGTCAGTTTTTTCTTCTCTTTTTTGTTGATGGATTCGACGCCCTGGGTCTGAATCAGCTTTTCCAGCTCGCTTCTGTCGATCTGCTCAATGCCTGCACTCATCTTTGTATCCTCCTGTTGTAGTTTTTACTCCGTTGTAAATACGCTGCCTGCGTCAAGACGTCGCAGCGGTGACCGTAACCGGGAATGTCAGCGTTTGCGCCCTTCCGTTTTTGCGCCAGCTCGCTTTCACGCTGTATGTCCCTGCCGGAACGCCGGTGAAGCTGTAGCTTACTTTCCCGTCCATCACGGTGCCGGACGCTGTTTTTGTAATGCCGTTCCCTGTCAGAGAGAAGCTGACCGTACCTGTGAACGTCCCGCTGAGCGTTCCGGAAACCGTGTAGGTCGGCGTAAAACCGATGGCGTAGGTGGAAAACTTGCTTGCGTAAATGTAAATAAGATCGTTTTCCCAGTCGAGCCGGTATGTGCCGTCTGCCTTTGTGTCGGCCTCGGTGAGCTTCGTGGCTACTCCGTCGTGATAACGGTAAACAGTAACCGTGGTCTGCGTTTTATTCGAGAGAGTATAGGGAACGACAATCTCCAGTACCGTATTTGTATCTGTCAACGCGGATTCTTCGCCGTTCACGGTCTTTGTGAGGGAAATGTCGATATATTCCAGCCGCATGCCGTCCGCCGCAGTCTCGATTGCCGCTGAATCTGCCGCTTCGACTTCGGTCTTGTCCTTCTTGTCCACCGTCATCGTTACGACAACCGTTTTTCCGTCTACTGCGCTTTCTTCCGCCAGATTATCCAAACCGGTGACCGTGACGTTCGTTGTATCGTCGCCCAATGCCAGATTGGCGTTTGAAGAAGGCTCGACGATGGTGACCGTAACGCAGGCCGGGTCGACGTCAAGATGATCTGTGTCGCCCACGACCTTGTACCACACATAATAGGTTCCGGCATCGGTTCCTGTGGGGATGGATGTGGTCCAGCCCTCTGTCGGCACGGCATTCGTATCCGTGCTGACATAGTACATATCGCCGCCATCGGCTGCGCCGGGAGTCACAAGCTCCTGGGCGGTGCCGTTATTGGTCAGTTCGTTCGCCGTCGGTGCTTTTGTAATAGTGCTGCTCGCTTTGTTCACCGTCAGGGATACTGTGCGGGTCACCTTATGGGTCGTCTCGCTGTAGCCCTCCACAGTGCTGTAGTCGTAGTTCGTGTCGTCGGGTACCGTGTAAACTGCAGCATAACCGCTGTTGCTCACAGCAGGCACGATGGAATTGTCCGCCCACGTCCAGCCATCGGGCAGAGTCACGTTCGCCAGCGTCTTCGCCGGATCGTAGGTAACGGCGTTCAAGGTCGGCGTGGCCACGGTGGCCGCCTCCTGCGTGATCTGGAAGGTCAGCGTCTTTGCCGCTTCCTCGCTGTCCGTCCACTTGTAGTTCGCAGCGTCGGTCAGCGTCAGCACCACATCATAGCTGCCGACACTTGTGCCGCCCTCGTTTTTCGTCACGCTGTAAAGACTGCTTTCTACCACATCTGCCGTCTGCAGCTGCGCGTTGTAGATTTTGGACGCGATCGCCGGCGCGGTCACTTCCGCTTTGTTGATATTCACTGTCACACAGGATGGCGCAGTATCTTCATGATTATCGTCACCCACTGCCTTGTACCACACATAGTAGGTTCCGGCGTTGGTTGCTGTAGGGATGGATGTGGTATATTGTTCAGTTGCTTTGGTCTCGGTGCCGAGGGCATACTGCATCGTGCCGCCGGTCGGTTCACCTTCAACGGTCACAAGCGGCTGCTCCGTCCCGTCGTAGGTGCGATTGTTCGCGGTGACGGTGGCGGCTGTGCTATCCGCCTTGTTCACCGTCAGCGTCGCGGTGGTTTCCGTGCCTGCCGCGTAGGTTTCTGTCGCGGCGGTGCTCACCTTGACGGTAAACGTACCGCACTTCGTGACGGTCAACTTGCCCTCCGCAAAGGTCCCCTCGCCGGTGCCGTTTGTCACAGAGTAGGTCGCTTCGCCCGCGCCTTCGGTGATAGCGAACATGCCATCCACGGGAATGGCGATTCCGTCAGCAGAATAAGTAACTTCTTTATCCGTTGCGGTAATCGTCACGGGGGTCAGGGCCGTCTTGGAGAAGGTGTAGGCGATGGACAGCGTGCCGTCGTCGTTCTTCGTGACGGTGGCCGTCTCTCCGTTCACCGTTGCCGTCGCACCATCGGCAAAGGCATAGTTATCATCTGCCGTTGCCGTAACCGTTGCGGTGTACTCCGTCGCATAGGCCGCCTTGCCGTCCTGCGGGGCCGCGGGGTCCCAGGTGATCGCGCCGGAATCCGCCAGGGTGACGTGCTCCGTACTCGTCGCCGCGGCGGTATCAAGGGCCTCGGTCGCTGCGGGGGCCGTGATGTCCGTCACCGCCACGCTGTTGATGGGCGTTCCAAGGAAGAGTTGCCCATCCGTGTTTTTGCCGACGGCATAACTCGCGTTGTCGCTGGTGAACTTGGTCGCACCGTTGTAGTCCGTGGGCGTACTGTTGGTAAACACTCCGGAATTTCCCATATAAATGCCAATTTTAGCATTTTTTCCAAGCGCACTGTTAACTGTTACTTTTATACCATCATTTAATTCAAGATTCTTTTGATCGTTATTTGAAATGATGGCATCTCCGCTGACTATAATCTTCGAATTTGGTCCCTCATTTTTCACACCTATTAAATTGTCACTGATCGTCCCGCCATTCATTGTAAACATGGATGTTCCCAGATCAGTTTTGCCCTGAACCCAGACACCAATTTTGAAGTTACTGATACTTCCACCATTCATGGTAAATGATGTATCGGGATTATTATGGCCTTGCAGCCAAAGAGCGGCTCCTTTATCTTTACCTCTACCTATGATTGTGCAATTATTTATGATCGCAGAACCGCCGCCACCACTACTTTTTATAAAGAATGCATCACCGACATTGGTAGCTTCGTTTCCTTTAAGAGTGCAGTCATTCAGCGTAACTTTCCCGTTGCTAGTAATAAAGAAAGCTCCTCCTTCTACTGCTTTACCGCCGGTTATTGTACCATTCTTGCCGTTGACTGTTAACGATCCGCCGTTGACCTTAATGACTGTACCATTCCCGTTCCCTGTCAAACTGTGTCCATTTAAGTCAAGGGTCTTGGTCCCGCTAAAGTTGATGGTTATCGTCGTCACATCCGCAAGCAGTGTGAGGGTCGCGCCGCTCGCCGCGCTGTTCCAGGCGGTCACGGCAGAGGCAAAGTCCGTGTAATTGGTGGTCGTGCCGTCGCTGGTCACGCTGGCGACGTGAGCTGTCCAATGTGCGTAAAGAGTCGTTGCTTCGCTGATGTTGATCGTGCTTGTTCCTGCGGTGTAATTCGTTCCCTCGCCGTCAGCCTGCGTGTTCCAACCAGCGAAATCGTATCCCTCGCGGGAAAATGCGGGGTCGCTAATGCCTGAAGCGGAGCAATTCACATTGGCAAATATTGTGGTGTCCGTGTTTTTCCTGACCTTCTGCAAGGGCATCGAGCCTGTGCCTCCGTTTGCATCGAAGGTCACAGCCACATACTCGCTATAATCGAAGTCGCCAATCGTCGCGTTGCTGCTCGTTGTCATTACACCTTGGGCATTAACATCATAAAGCGTATTATCGGTGATGGTGCCGCAATACATATTGAAGGTGCTGCCTTTTTTTGAGTGGACCCACACGCCGCCGCAATTGTTATCCGCCTTGTTGCCGGTGATGATGCCGCCGTACATATTGAAGTTGCCACCGATGACTAACACAGCGCCGCCGCCATTTTCTAGTGTGTTGCCAGTGATGGTGCCGCCGTACATATTAAAGGCGCTGCCGCTTTCAACTCTCACGCAGGAACCGCTTTCATTTCTGGTATTACCGCCGGTGATGTAGCCGCCGCTTACGCCATCTGGACGATTGGCCCCGGTGTCGGTGCGAGTCGCGTTGCTGTCATGGAGCGTCATGTTGGCTCCATTGGTGACCATAAGGACTCTACCGCTGCCGGTTTTTTTAATGCCGTAGCCGTTCAAGTCCAAAATCTTGGTACCGGAAACATTGATGGTATTCGCCATCGTCACGTCCGCCAGCAGGGTCAGCGTCGCGCCGCTCGCCGCGCTGTTCCAGGCGGTCACGGCAGAGGCAAAGTCCGTGTAATTGGTGGTCGTGCCACCGCTGGTCACACTGGCGACGGAACTGGCGGGAGCAATCGTGCCGGACATATAAAATTCAGAAAGCTGGAAAGTAGGCTTGCCTCCAATGGGCCAGTCATCACGCCCGCTGCTATTAGCAGTAATAGTAAGTCTAAACGTCTGATACGCAGTGTTGTTGCTAATACCAAACTTTACTTCGGTATTTCTATCTGTTGTATATGTTTGTTTCGATTTCTCATCAAGTACAGTCCACGTATTATCGGTATTTTTCCCTTCCAATTTCCACGCTGAAGGGTTTCTTGCAGTCTGTGTGGAAGTATCGTCGCCGGTTCTGAAATAGTAATTGTGCGGTGTTATCTCACTGGCATAAGAAAATTCAACACTATAGGAACCCACAAAGCCGATGCAGGCTTTCGTGGCGGGATTTCTGTCGAATAGTGACGCTCCGCCTTTGTTGTCGTCGGCGGCTTCATAAGTTCCGCCCTGCTGCACCATATCATAGCCCACATAATAGCTCAGTCCGTTACCTGCATCACTGCCGTCGGCAGGCAAAGCCGTATCCGCCCACGCCGTCATACCCATCCCGGGCGCAAAGCCCGCCATCAGCGCAAGCGCCAGCGCGAGGCTCAGCAGTTTCCTTCCGACTTTTCCTGTTTGCTTCATCTTCATCTCAGCCCCCACTTTTTTTCGCTCCCAAGGCGGATCGGACACGCGCCGCCTTGCGCATTTGGGAGAGGTTTATATGCACAAAAACGCTTTATTAAGTATATTATATAGCAAAAAAAGACGAGATGTCAAGAGCTTGCGTCGGTGAAGCTTGTGTCCCTTTGTAGGACTGAAGTGCAAAGTTAACTTCCATCCCCTCAGAGTGGAAGTTAACTTTGCACTTCAGTAGAAGAAAAAAAGATCGGCATTTTTGAAAAAAAAGCTGTCTTTCGGCGGAGAACTATGGTATACTTCATCTATTATGATTGGGGGAGGAGCTTCAATGAAACACTTTTTTCTGATGAACCCTGCCGCCGGCAAAGCGGAAGGCAAGGACGCTCTCGAAGCGAGCATCCGCAAAGCCTGTGAAGACGCCGGCGTTGAATATGTCCTTTACCATACGACCGGCCCCGGCGACGCGACCCGCTACGTCGAGGAATGCTGCAAGGCCGAGCCGAACGAGGAGCTCCGCTTCTATGCCTGCGGCGGCGACGGCACGCTGAACGAAGTCGCTTCCGGCGCATACCGGTATCCGAACGCGTCCGTCACGGTCGTTCCGTGCGGCAGCGGCAACGATTTCGTGAAGGTTTTCGGCGGCGCCGAGAAGTTCATGGACATTCCGGCCCTTCTGAAGGCGGAAGCAAAGCCGATCGACCTCATCAAGGCGAACGAATACATTTCGGTAAACGTGCTGAACTTCGGTTTTGATACGACTGTGGCCAAGACGATCCCGAAAGTCCGCCGCAAGCCGATCATCGGCGGCAAAAACGCCTATACGACCGGCATCGTGACCGCGCTGCTGACCGCGATGATCACGAAGTGCTCGATCGTCGTCGACGGCGAAGAAATCACCAACGGCAAGATTCTGCTCTGCACGATCGGCAACGGCCAGTACGTCGGCGGTTCCTTCCGGTGCGCGCCGCGCGCCAAGGTGGACGACGGCTACCTCGAAGTCT
This sequence comes from Clostridia bacterium, assembly GCA_017448545.1. GTDB lineage: Bacteria > Bacillota > Clostridia > Christensenellales > CAG-138 > UBA3792. Next base: position 22,096 of record JAFSLH010000024.1, on the reverse strand, counting down.
GCAAGTTCAAGACGATCAACCACATCCGCTTCGTGCAGGTGCTCGGGCCGTATACGGCCGGTGAACACCTCGACAACCCGAAGTTTGCGGACGTCATTACGTATCGCCGCGCGAAGCATATCGTCGTAACCGGCAAGAACCTGATGTTCTCGCTCGACGGCGAGCTGATCACGGCCGACAAGCTCGATATCTCCGTGCTGGAAGGAGCGCTGCGCTTTGCAAACCCGTAAGGTTTCTCAAACCTTGATCCGAACGATCACCGGCGTCATTTTAGCGGCGGTGTTTTTGGCGTGCGTGTATTTCGGGAGCGTTTCCTCCGTTCTCTTCTTCACGGTGCTGGGCGTGATCGCCTGTTGGGAAGTTGCAAGGGCGCTGCGTGCGATGCAGATTCACTGCTCCTACTGGCCGTCCTGCATTCTGCTCGTGATCCTGTCCGCCGCGATGCTGCTGAAGCTCCCGACCGCCTGGTCGATTATTGCGCTCAGCATCGACGTGACGCTCGTCCTTACGTACGCGCTGTTCTTCAAGGTGGAATACCAGAACGTGCTCGGAACGCTCGCGCTGATGCTGTATCCGATGCTGTTCTTCGTGCTGTTCTGCTACGTCGGCGAAATGCCGCGTGAGCTGCGGCTGCCGATCTTTGCGGTCGTTATCGTTTCGGCCGGGTTCTGCGACATCGGCGCGTACTTCATCGGCCGCTGGTTCGGCAAACACAAGATGGCGCCGGAAATCAGCCCGAAGAAAACGATCGAGGGCTCCGTTGCCGGTCTCGTGGTCGGAACCGCATCCGGCGTCGGCATCTACTTCGGGCTGCGGCCGCTGCTCGGCGTGGAACTGCCGCTGGTGCTGTACCTCGTCGCTGCGTTCCTGTGCTCGGTTGCAGGCGAGATCGGCGACCTCTGTGCGTCGATGATCAAGCGGCAGGCGAACATCAAGGATTACAGTAACATTCTGCCGGGGCACGGCGGCATCATGGACCGCGCCGACAGCTTTGTCTTTGCATTGCCGGTGGCGTTGCTTTGCTTCGAGCTGTACTACCAGTTTCTCCAATGACGAAACGAATCGCTCTGTTCTTTCTGTCCGCCCTGCTGCTGCTCGGCGGATTTCCGTTATCGGCGGCTGCCGAAGCGGCCGATTCCGCCGATCGCATCCCGATCGACTCGCGGGAAGCGTTCGCGGCGATTGCCGATAACCCCGACGGCGACTACCTTCTGACCGCCGATCTGAATTTTGATGGCGAGCCGTGGACGCCGATCCCGTTTTCGGGGACGCTGGACGGCGGCGGGCATACGATCTACAACCTGCGCGTGCGCGAACCCGGCGCGGAAGTCGTCACGACCTACGACGGCAACCGCAAGCAGTATGATACCGTATTCGGCGGCCTGTTTTCCGCCGTGACCGACGCGGAGATCACGAACCTGAACCTCGTCAACGCGGACGTACAGGTGGAAACGGCGGAGAACTGCTTCATCGCCGCGCTCGCCGGCTATGTGCAGAACACGACGATCTCGTACTGCTCCGTGCAGACGCGCGTTTGGCTCACGCTGTCCGGTACGAACGAGGGCGTCGGCGGCATCGTCGGCTTTTCCGATGAATCGTGGTTTTCGGACTGCTCCGTGGACTGCGAGCTGACCTTTATCGATACGAACGAAGCCGTTGACTGCGAAGAATTCATGGGCGGCGTGTTCTCCTGCGGGACGGGCCGCGTCGAACGGTGCGAAGTGAAACTGCGCGGCTTTGCCGAAATCTACGGCTATGCGCACGGCGGCGGCGCGATCGGCATGATCAAAACGCGCCTCAATTCCAAGTTTCATTCCCGCCTTGCACGAACGGCGTCGGACACCGAGATCGCTTTCTTTGAAGTCGCGCCGTCAAAACGCTGCTACTGCGATCCGTACGTCGGCGAAAACTGCGGCGAAGACTGCTACCTTTCGGGGAACCGGACGCTGCATTTTCAGAAACAGGTTTCGCAGACCGCGAAGCGCATTCGCCCCGACCTTTGCGAATCGCCCGTTTACGACTGCGTCGTGACCGAACCGACCTGCTCCGCGTGGGGCTATTCGACGTTCACCTGCCAGACCTGCGGCTACACTTATACGGACGACTGGACGCCGCCCGCGCACAAGTTTGAAACGACCGTCACGAAAGCGACCTGTCAGCAGGAAGGCGAAACCGTTTCGCGCTGCGTCTGCTGCGGCGAAACGGTTTCGGAAACGCTTCCGATAACCGATCACACGACCGAATGGATCGTCGTGCAGGAGCCCGCCGTCGGCGTTCCGGGACTGGAAGCGTCCCGCTGCACCGTCTGCGGCACGATTTTTGAAACGCGCGAACTCGACCCGCTTCCCGCGCCGGAACCGGAACAGTCCGTCACGGTGGAACAGCTCGCCGTGGAACCGACGTCGTCCGCGCCCGAAGCGTCCGTATCGGTCGAAACGACTGCGCTGCCCGCACCGGCCGCGCCGGACGAACCCGCACCGCTCGGCTGGTGGGAATGGATCGTGCAGTACATCCTGTTCGGCTGGCTTTGGAACAAATAACAACTTTTCGTATGCAGGATTGCAGAAGGAGAATCGTATGGAACAAACGCAATTCGAAGTCCGCACCGGCGCGCCGGAAGCGCCCGACCTTCTCCCCCGCGAGGAAGAACCGCAGCAGCCCGAAGACCGCACCGGCGGCATGAAAAGCGCGTTCAACCGCACCGCGCTCGGCCTCGGCGCGCTGTATGAAATCTATCAGATGATCGGCTCCGCGCTGCTTGCGCTGGCCGCCGTCGTCGCCGCGATCGTTGCGATCGTGCCGCGCATCGACTCGATCCATCTGGATCGGTTCGACGTCAGCGCAGTTCTTTCCCTCCTGAACGAAGCCGGCGTGATGTACTGGATTCTGCTCGCGTACGCCGTCGGCATGGTGCTCGGCATGGTCGTCGGTCTGATCGTGATGAAACTGATCCGCGGCAAGTGCGAACCGATCGAAAAGCGCTCGCTTTCGGCAAGCGAATTCCTGCTCATCGCGCTGATGACGTTCGGCGTCTGGGGCCTGGGCGCCGTGCTCGGCAATCTGCCCGCCTTCTTCGGCGTGAACGAATCGCTGGGGCTGGATCAGCTGTTGGAGGGCTCCACCTGGGAATCGTGGCCCGTTTACCTCTATACCTGCATCGGCGCGCCGCTGTTTGAGGAGCTCGCCTGCCGCAAGCTGCTGCTGGATCGGCTGCATCCGTACGGCAAGGGCTACGCGATCGCAGTCAGCGGCCTGCTCTTTGCGCTGATTCACGGCAACAGCGCGCAGTTCTTTTTGGCGCTTGCGACCGGCCTGATCCTGGCCGCCGTCTATTGCAGAACCGGGCGCGTGCTCTATACGATCCTGCTCCACGCGATGATCAATACGACCGCGTCGCTGCCGGAGCTGCTCTCGCTCGGCAACATCGACATTGACCTTGGCTGGAACATCGTCGTTGGCTGCCTCGTCGTCGCCGGACTCGTCGTTCTGTTCCTGAAGCGGAAGGACGTGAAACATGTGTTCGCACCGAGCGACGTTCCCGGCGCGCACCGCGCCGTCTGGCGCAATCCCGGCATGCTGATCTTCCGCATTGTCGGCATCGCGACCATCGTGTTCACGGACGCGCTGATGCTCTTCTCCTCGCTGCAGGTCAACGGAACGCCGCTGTGCCTGGTGCGGCTGCTGCTGACCGCGCTTGCGATCCTGACCGTTCTTCTGGCCCCGCGGCTGACGCGGTCGCTTGCGCCCGCGCCGGTCGAAGCCACGCCCGCCGAACCCGAACCGAACCCGACAGGAGATTGATATGCAGGAATACAGGCAACAATCCTTTACCGGGGAGCGCGCGCTCTACGCCGTGCAGAACGTCCGCGTGACCGACTGCACGTTTTCGGACGGCGAATCGCCGCTGAAGGAGAGCCATCATCTGGCGCTGAACGGCGATCTGTTCCGCTGGCGGTACCCGCTCTGGTACTGCACGGACGTCGTTGCGACGGACTGCACCTGGTTCGAGGGCTCGCGCGCCGGCATGTGGTACACCGACCGGCTGACCGTCGAACGCGCGATCATCCAATCCGTCAAGAATTTCCGCCGCTGCCATGACCTTGTGCTGCGCGACGTGACGATCCCGAACGCTGTCGAAACGATCTGGCACTGCGACGGCGTCAGGCTCGAAAACGTCACCGCCAAGGGCGATTACTTCGCGATGAACAGCGAAAACCTCGAGATCGACGGGCTGCGGCTCGACGGGCATTACTCGTTTGACGGCGTCAAAAACGTTGTGATCCGTAATTCGCGCCTCGTCACGAAGGACGCGTTCTGGAACAGCGAAAACGTGACGGTGTACGACTCGCTCGTGATCGGCGAATACCTCGGCTGGAACGCGAAGAACCTGACGCTGATCAACTGCACGATCGTGAGCCTGCAGGGGCTCTGCTACGTCGAAAACCTGAAGCTCGTCGGCTGCAAACTGCTCGATACGACGCTCGCGTTCGAATATGCGAGCGTGGATGCGGACGTGACGACTGCGATTGACAGCGTGCTGAACCCGATTTCCGGCGTCATCCGCGCGCCCAAGATCAGGGAACTGATCCTCGAGCCCGACCGCGTCGATCCGGCAAAAACCACGATCGAATGCGACTCCGTCGATCAGCGCTTCGACCGGCCGGAATGGCTGCGTTGAAAAGATAAAATCCAAAAATACAGATGCGGCTTTCGTGGGGATCCCCTGCGAAAGCCGCTGTTTTGTTCAATCCCTTGCTTTCAGTTCCGCGATGCGCGTTTCCCAGACCGTCGGCTCCGGCCAGTGCGTTCCGTCCGGGTCCATGAGGCCGCGGATCGCTTCGGAATAATACTCTAATTTTGCGAGCAGATGCGGGCAGGACAGCAGTTCGTCCGACGCGTTGTCATCGAGGAGCATTCCCATCAGGACGGCGCGATCCTCCGTCGCGAACGTTTTCGAATACAGGTCCGCAAAATACACGCTGTTCCGCTTGTGCTTCTTTTCGTAGTCCTTGTGCAGCGGCGTGTACTTGGTCGAGCCGTTGTACTCATAGGAGTTGCCGTCCTCGTTCAGATACGAGCCGTGATACGAGAACCCGTCCGGGTTCAGTCTGTTCCAGCCGCTGTAGCTCCAGTACGGATTGTTCCACCCGTCCGGCTCCGCAACCACGATCGCGTCGAGATGGTGATCGATCAGGTGCGAAATCTCATGGAACAGCGTATACCGCAGCCCCGCCGCATACCGGATATCCAGAACGACGATCCGCGCGCCGTCGGCGTGACAGGTCACGGCGCCCGGGGAGTCGATCGCGTCGCCGCTCGTCGCCGAGATTCTGCCGCACAGCTCAAAGATAATCGAATCCGTGCTGCCCTCGCACAGCAGCCGGAAAAAGTCCGGCGGATAGACGGCAAACACCTCCTCGAGCACGTCCAGCGCGCTGTCGATCTCCAGCGGCGATTCCTCGATCGGAAAAACGTCCGCCGTGTAGGAAGAGATCGTAAGCTGCGCCGCCTCCCCGAGCAGCACCGTCACCCCGTACCGCTCCCGGATCGCGTCAACCCGCGCCGCGTACCGCTCCGGCGTCGCGTCGAACGCCGGAACCGGACCGAACAGCGGCTCGTCGTACGTCAGACTGACGGTGCGCGTCACGGTTCCGGCCGTTCGATCCCACAGCAGCATCCCGATCAGCGCGTCGTCAAAGCGCATCTCGCAGAGCAGGTACCGGCTGTCCGCACCGTCCGCGTTCACATACGGGTACAGGGCCGCAGCGTCGCCGCCATCTTCAAAACCGTTTTCCTGCGGTTCCCACGCCGCCCAATAGGCGTCGACAGTCGGCTGATACGGCGCGGTCGGTATCTCGGCGCACCATTCGCGCTCGCCCGCGTCGTCCCAGTAATACAGCGTACACGCTTCGTCCCATACCTCGGCGACAAAGCCGCCCGGCACGTCGTACAGCGTCGGGTAAAAGTCCTGATGCTGAATGCGCACCTGCCGCGTCGACGGGTCCGTCGGCGTGTCCGCGCAGGCGATCGTCAGCGTCGTCGTCCCGATGTACGCTTCGCTGTCCCATTCATATTCCCGCGAGATACCGGAAAACCGCGTGTTCGATACCGAAAGATGCGTTTCGCCTGCCCGCTGCCCGACGATTTCACCGGTCAAGAGGTCGATCAGCAGCGTGACGTACGCATCCAGGTACGCGTCGTAGGCGTCGAGCGCAGCGTAGCGCCGATCGTCGGAGACCGAAACGATGCTCGCATAGCGGAACCGCCAGCCCGTTGAAAACAGCTCTGTTTCGGTGCCGTCCGGCGAAATCCGGCGAATTGTATGCGAATTCGAATCATACAGCAGGACCGAATCGCCGTCCCACCAATACCTTGCCGCCGTGATCCGTTCCGACGGAATCGTCCACGCGCCCTGCAGATCCGCCGTCATGCAGATCACCGCGTCGGTGTGCGCATCGTAATACAGCGGCGGATCAGATGAATAGAACAGGAATTGATAGGAAACCGGCTCCGGATCGTCCGTCGGCTCCGTCCGCAGCACGGTACGTTCGGCGGTCTGAAGATCAAACCGCTGCCACGACAGCTCGCTGCCCGTCTCGTCATAAAAGAGCAGCAACAGCCGGCCTTCCCCCGCAAACCCGGCGTGCAGCAGCTTTTTGTCCCCGTCGGCGATCAGCGGCAGGATATCGTACATCCCCCCGTCCGAAACGCGATACGGCGACAGGTCGAACGGTTCCGGCGTCGGCGTGGCGAGCTCGATATACGGCGTGGCGGCCGGCGCTGTCGTTCGCACTTCGGCGGGCCGCTCGGACGGCGTCTCGACCGGCGCGGCGGTGTTCGGCACAACCGAAACGACCGGATCGCCCCGGACGCAGCCGACCAGTATGAACACGCAAAGCAGCAGCGCCATTAGCCGCCGCATGCTCCGTCTCTCCATGCGTTACCTCCCGAACGGGCAGTGCGGGAACGTACAGGGCTTGCAGCCGAGACAGAGCCCGCCCTCGCCGAGCGTCACAAAATCGCGTTTTTGCAGCCGCACGCCCGCCGCGATCCGCGGCAGCACAAGGTCCAGCACGGTCGCCTTCGCGTACATCACGCAGCCGGGCAGCCCGAGGATCGGCGTTCCGTCCTCGAAATAGCCCAGCATCAGCATCGCGCCCGGCAGAACCGGCGCGCCGTAGGTCACGACCGCCGCCCCGCTTTCCAGAATCGCGCCCGGCGTGCGGTCGTCGGGATCGACGCTCATGCCGCCGGTGCAGAAAATCACGTCAACGCCCGCCGCTTTCGCGTCCCGGATCGCCGCCGTGATGTGCTCCTTTTGATCGTCCGTCACTGTATGCAGCACGACGGAAATTCCGTACCCCTTCAGTTTTTCGGTCAGCACCGGCGTGAATTGATCCTCGATGCGGCCCGAAAAGACCTCGCTGCCGGTCGTGATGATCGCCGCGGTCCGCAGCCGGTACGGCAGCAGCGACAGCAGCGGCGTCTCCCCTGCGGCGGCCTTCGCCGCGTCCATCTTTGCTTCCGAAATCACAAGCGGAATCACGCGCATTCCGGCCAGCTTGTCGCCCGCCTGCACCGGGAACCCGCCCCTGCGCGTCGCAACCGTGATTTCGTCAATCGCGTTCAGCGCGTTCAGCCGATCCGTGTCCACCAAAAATACGCCGTCGATCGCGGCGAACAGCTCGATCTTGCCCTCGCGCGCCTCGCTGCGCGTCATGTTTTCGTTCTGCGTCAGTGCGAGCAGCCGTTCCGCCGCTTCGTTTTCATGCAGCATGCCCGGCTCCATTTCCCAGACGTACAGGTGCTCCTTGCCCATGGAAAGCAGCACCGGAATATCTTCCTCGGTCACGACGTGGCCCTTGCGGAACCGCGCGCCCTTGTATTCGCCCGGCACGATCTGCGTCAGGTCGTGGCACAGCACATGGCCGACCGCGTTTTGCGTCGCAATCTCTTTCATTCGGCTGTCTCCCTCCGGTAGTTTCCGCTTTTGCCGCCGCTTTTTTCGAGCAGCATCAGGTCATAAATCTCCATATCCTTCTGCACGGCTTTGCACATATCGTAAATCGTCAGCGCCGCGACCGCCGCCGCGTGCAGCGCTTCCATCTCCACGCCGGTGAGGCCCTTGCAGCGCACCGTCGCGTGAATCAAAACGCCGTTCTCCTCCACCGTGAACCGGATATCCGCGCCGGTCAGCGGCAGCGGATGGCACATCGGGATCGCGTCCGGCGTGCGCTTGGCCGCCATGATCCCTGCCACCTGCGCGACGGAAAGCACGTCGCCCTTCGGCAGCGAACCTTCCCGCAGCCGCGCCAGCGTCGCTTCGTTCATCCGGATCCGGCACATGGCGGTCGCCTCGCGCACGGTCGCCTCCTTTTCGGAAACGTCCACCATACGGGCGCGCCCCTGCTCGTTGATATGCGTCAGTTCCATGCTCATCCTCCGATCTCAAACATGTTCCGCACGGCGTCGCTCGGATGTGCCGCATCCATCGTGTGCGACGCCGGCTTCGCCCAAATCGCGTCCCGCAGCGCGGTTTCGAGCGCATCGCCGGTCAACCCGCGCAGCGGAATCTCCGTCGCACTGTGCAGGCACGGCTTCAGTTTCCCGTCCGCCGTCAGCCGCACGCGATCGCACGCAGCGCAGAACTTCCGGCTCATCGGCGGGATCAGCCCGACCGTTCCGCTATAGCCCGGCACGCGATACAGCCGCGCCACGCCGTCCGTCCCGATCGGCTCCAGTTCCGGCACGGCCCGCAGCACCGCGTCGGCCGCCAGATACCGCTCCGGCTCCCAGCCCGCCGCGTCGCCGATCGGCATCCGCTCGATGAACCGCACGGACAGCGGCTTTTCCTTCGTCAGCGCAGCGAACGCCGGAATCTCATCCGCATTGAACCCGTCGAGCAGTACGACGTTCAGCTTCGTTTGCGTAAAGCCCGCGCGCGCTGCCGCTTCGATCCCGCGCAGCACGTCTTCGAGGTTCCCGCCGCGCGTGATCCTGCGAAACCGCTCCGCATCCAGCGTGTCCAGGCTGATGTTCAGCCGATCCACGCCCGCCGCCTTCAGCCCGTCCGCAAACTGCGGCAGCAGGCTGCCGTTCGTCGTCATCGTCAGTTCCCGCACGCCCGGAACCTGCCGCAGCATCCGGCAGAGCGAAACGATCCCGCGCCGCACCAGCGGTTCGCCGCCGGTCAGCCGAATCTTGTCAACGCCGAGCCGCGCCGCCGCCGCCGCGATCGCCGCGATCTCCTCAAACGGCATCACGTCCGCATGGGCGCACTTTGCCACCCCGTCCTCGCCCATGCAGTACCGGCAGCGGTAGTTGCACAGGTCGGTTACGGAGATGCGCAGATAATGAATGTTTCGTCCGAACGCGTCCAGCATTGCGTTATTCCCAAAGTAAGATAACGTTATTCTTTGCGGGGAATAACCCCTTTTTGACAGTATAGCACGCGCCGCGAAAAAAGGGAAGCGGAAAATGCATCCGGAAACGCCGGACGCAAAAAGAGAGGCGTTGAACGCGCTCTCTCGAAAGGATGTTTTCAAATAAATATGCGGAGAAGAAACATTCGATCCTCCGCCTTTTTTGTTGCTTGGGCTCCCCTGTGTAAAGGCGCTTTCGAAGTTTGCCGAAACTAGGGGGGTTAAGTTTGGGTTTTAACTCGACAACGCTTCTGTCAGCCTACAGCTGCTACCGCCAGATTGTCAAGCAATCATAATTTAAGAATTCATAATTGCTCCAATGGCGAATAATACCAACCAAGAAAGTCCTCCTATCACATAATAGGCAATGCTGCTTGTAAACAAGCTGCTCCTCTCGCTTTGCAGTTCTATGACTTGATCGGAATTGAATTCTGATGCAGTTTCTGTTTTACTCTTTTTTCTTTCTACTAAAGCAAACAGTAAGCAAATAGTAGCAACAATCATACTTGCCATTCCGCAGATAGAAAGGATTGTTAGATTATACGATGCTGTTGCTCCAACCTGTGCATGATAATAGCGACCACTGATCGGGTTATATGATAGTTTCTTTTCATAGATACCCTCTATTGTCCAAAATCCGGCGCAACTGGTAACGATCAATCCTATCTGTGAGAGAATAAAACTGATCAATAATACTTTCTTTTTTATTTGTATCTTCTTTATTTTTTCTTTATCGTTCATAGTATTAGTTTCCTAAAGCATTGTTAAAATAGTTATCATAAGTGTAGCCCTTTCCTCCGCACCATGGGCACCGTTCACCGTTGACCTTTCCGCTGCCTCCGCAATAGTTGCATTTTGCTTTCTTCTGATTGCTTCCCGAACTACTTGAACCACTTGAATTACCACATAGGCAACTTCCACACGCTCCCAAGAGCAGAATCGCTGCAAGAATAAGCGCCACAATTACAATAGTCCCGCTTTTATTGTTTTCCATACCTTTCTCCTTTATCGTGTAACAAAGATTTCTTCTCGGTACTCCCATTTGTTAAGAAAATTGCTGTCATTGTAAGTAATAATGATATACTTGCTCTCTCCGGAATTCAATTCGACAGTGAATTCCGCATTACCAAAAATCGAGCCATATTTTTCACATGACAGCTTTGCTATATGCTTCTTTCCGTCTGCCGGAACCACAAAGTCTTTATAGTAACCTCTGCTTAATCGAACTGTTTGACCTTCATAAGAGACAAGCACGCCAACGTTACCAATCAGCTTTAGGAATGTCCTTAATTCAATACGTAACACACCTGCGGCAGCTGAACCTATAGGGCAACCGCAAAAAGGGCATGCTTTAGCTTGATTTGACACTTCCCTGCTACAATCTGGACACTTAATTAACGCCATTGCAAACCTCCAACTAATCTCTTTTTATTTCATTTTAGTAAATATATTTACTAATGTCAATAGTAAATATCTTTACTGTTGTATGCTGTCAAAAAAGGCGGAAAGAATAAGGGTATGGATTATCAGAAACGATTACGTGATTTGCGAGAAGATCACGATAAAACACAGGCAGAGATTGCAGAAATGCTTGGCACTTCGCAAACAATGTATGCCCGCTATGAGCGTGGAGCAAGTGAACTGCCAATTCGTCATCTCATAAAGCTTGCAGATTATTATGGAATTACGACTGACTATCTTCTATGTCGAGAATAATACTGAAGACTCCTAAACATCAAAGAACCCGACAGCAATTAAGCAATCGGGTTCTTTCTCATATATAGAATTACAAGGTTGTCCATTTCGGGTTTGAAATCCCTCCTGATATAACGCCCCGAATCGGCCTCCCTTTCCTTGGTTCTGTTTATGCCTTTAAGATCGCGCGGTGGAAGATCTTCTTGCCCTTCTTGATCTTCACGCCGTCCGCGAGCGCTTCGCGGGAAACCGTCAGGTACGTATCCGTGACCTTTTCCCCGTCGAGACTCACGCCGCCCTGCTGCACGAGGCGCCGCGCTTCACCCTTGCTCGCCGCGAGCTTGCAGATCACCATCAGGTCGATGATGTTCACGCCCTCCGCCGGAACGTCCGGTAGCTCGGTCGTCGGCATTGTGCTGTCGTCCCCGCCGCCGGCAAACAGCGCGCGCGCCGCCGCCTGCGCCTTGTTCGCTTCGTCCTCGCCGTGCACCAGCCGCGTCAGCTCGTACGCCAGCAGTTCCTTCTTCTCGTTGATGCGGCTCGGGTCCCAATGCTCGATCTCTTCGATCTCCTCGATCGGAATGAACGTCAGCATCCGGATGCACTTCATCACGTCCGCGTCGCCCACGTTGCGCCAGTACTGGTAGAAGTCGAACGGGCTCGTCTTGTTCGGGTCGAGCCAGACGGCGTTGCCCGCGGTCTTGCCCATCTTCTTGCCCTGCGAGTCGGTCAGCAGCGTGATCGTCATGGCGTGCGCGTCCTTGCCGAGCTTGCGCCGGATCAGTTCCGTGCCGCCGAGCATGTTCGACCACTGATCGTCGCCGCCGAACTGCATGTTGCAGCCGAGGTTCTGATAGAGGTAGTAGAAGTCGTAGGACTGCATGATCATGTAGTTGAACTCGAGGAACGACAGTCCCTTTTCCAGCCGCTGCTTATAGCACTCCGCACGCAGCATGTTGTTGACGGAGAAGCAGGTTCCCACCTCGCGCAGCAGCTCGACATAGTTCAGCTTCAGCAGCCAGTCGGCGTTGTTCACCATCTCTGCCTTGCCCTCGCCGAACTCGATGAACCGCTCCATCTGCCGCTTGAAGCACTGCGCGTTGTGGTCGATGTCCTCCTTGGTCAGCATCTTCCGCATGTCCGAACGGCCGGTCGGATCGCCGATCAGCGTCGTGCCGCCGCCGATCAGAGCGACCGGGCGGTTGCCCGCCATCTGCAGCCGCTTCATCAGCGTCAGCGCCATAAAATGCCCCGCGGTCAGACTGTCCGCCGTGCAATCGAATCCGATATAGAACTTCGCGCCGCCGTTGTTGATCAGCTCCCGGATCTGCGGTTCGTCAGTGACCTGCGCGATCAGGCCGCGCGCCTGTAATTCCTCATAAATCTGCATGTTGAAAGCTCCCTTCGCGCCCGTTTTCCTGCCGGACGCCGTGTCTTTTGTATTATAGTAAAGCGAAAATGGTTTGTCAACCATTGCGCCGTAAAACGAAGAAAGGGCCGCGGATTGCGGCCCGGAATGTGTGGGTTTATCTGTCCTCACGGAAGTAGGGAAGCCCGAGCGACGCCGGCGGCTGATCCTCGCGGCGCTTGCGCAGCGAAACCATGATCAGCACGAACAGCGTGACGACGTACGGCAGCATCTTGAAAATCTCCTGCGAGCTGCGGGTCAGACCGGCGACGTAGAAGAACATCCAGTACAGAACGCCGAACAGGTACGAGCCCCAGATCGTGCGCAGCGGCTTCCACGTCGCAAAGATAACGAGCGCGACGGCGAGCCAGCCGAGGCCTTCGATCGTGCCGCTGTTCTCCCAGGTGCCCTTGATGTAGTTCATGACGTAGTACAAACCGCCGAAGCCGGAAATGCCGCCGCCGATACACGTCGCGAGGTACTTGTACTTCGTGACGTTGATGCCGACCGCGTCCGCCGTCGCCGTGTTTTCGCCGACCGCGCGCAGCGACAGGCCGTAGCGCGTCTTGGACAGGAAGAACCACAGGCCGACCGCGATGACCAGCACGACGTAGGTCAGAAAGCCGTAGCTGAAGATCAGCGTGCCGAGGCCGAAGCCGATCCTCTCCGTCCACGAATCGACCGTGGCGACCAGATCGAACGAGAACGCGCGATACGCTTCGGACGCGACCTTGACGGAAACCTGGCCGACGCCGCCGGCCAGCTTGTTCAGACTGCCGCCGAAGAAGTTCGCGACGCCGGAACCGAAGATCGTCAGCGTCAGACCGGTTACGTTCTGATTCGTGCGCAGCGTGATCGTGAGGAAGCTGTACAGCAGACTGCCGAGCGCCGCCGCGACAAAGCACGAAACGAGCGACAGCGCGACGCTGATCCATGCGACCGGTTCGATCCCGTGGCCCGGGCAGAACACGTTTTCATAGAGGAACGACGCCGCAAGACCCGCGATGCCGCCGAGGTACATGACGCCCGGTACGCCGAGGTTCAGGTTGCCGCTCTTCTGCGTCAGAATCTCGCCCAGAGCGCCGAACATGATAACCGTTCCGAACACGACGCCGGAATGCAGCAGCGTCGGGAACGAGGAGAGAAAACTCAATAAACCTTCCATGCTGATTCCTCCTTACTTCTTCGCCTTGGCAAACTGGATGCGGTAGTTGAGGAAGAACTCACTGCCGAGGATGAAGAACAGAATCACGCCGGAAACGATCTGCGAAACGTATTCGTTCAGGCCGAAGTCCGAAGCGATCTGCGACGCGCCCTTATCCATGAAGGTCAGAAGCGCGGAGATCAGGATCATCACGAACGGGTTCATCTTGGCAAGCCACGCGACGATGATCGCCGTAAAGCCTCTGCCGCCCGCCGTGCTCGTGGAAATCGTATGCGAAACCGCGGACACCGCCAGGAATCCGGCAAAGCCGCAAATCGCGCCGGAGATCGCCATAGTGCGCATATAGACGTTGCGCACGCGGATACCGGCATAGCGTGCGGTGTTCTCCGAGTCGCCGACGACGGCGATTTCATAGCCCTGCTTCGAATAGTTGAGGTAGATGAACATCGCCACGGCCAGCACGAGAACGATCGCGGCGACCCAGCCGTAATCGGCGTTGTAGCCCTTCGAGAACATGTTGCCGATCCACCCGACGTTTTTCACGTCGCCCATGCGGTTGATAACGCCGACCGAGTTCGATCCCGGCGGGTTCTCCCACTTCGCAACGAAGAAGGACGTCAGCTGAATCGCGATGTAGTTCATCATCAGCGTAAACAGCGTTTCGTTCGTGTTCCAGATCGCCTTGAACAGACCGGGCAAAAAGCCCCACACGCCGCCCGCGATCAGCGCCGAAACGATCATCAGCACGAACAGCAGCCAGGTCGGAACCTTGCCCGCAAAGTTGATCATCCAGAACGCCGTCATAATGCCGCCGACAAGCATCTGCCCCTCCGCGCCGATGTTCCAGAATCGCATCTTGAACGCGGGCGCAAGGCCGATGCCGATGCACGACAGGATCATCAGGTCGCGCACCAGGAACCAGATCTTCTTTTCGGTGCCGAACGCGCCGTTGAACATCGAAGCATAGACGTCAATCGGGTTCAGCCGGACGACCGCGAAAATGATGATGGCGTCGACCAGCAGCGCCAGCACGATCGCCAGCAGGCGAACGAGCCACGCTTTCCACGCGACAATGCCGTCTCTTTTGGAAATATGCATATCAGTTACCTCCTCCGAGCTTCGTCATCATCAACCCGACCTCTTCCTTCGTCGTGTTCCGGCCGTCCACGACGCCGGACACCTTGCCGCCGCACAGGACGAGGATCCGGTCGCACAGCTCGAGCAGCACGTCGAGGTCTTCGCCGACGTAGATGACGGCAACGCCTTTCATTTTTTGCTCGGTCAAAAGGTTGTAGATCGTATACGACGTATTGATGTCAAGACCGCGCACGGCGTACGCCGTCATCAGCACGGTCGGGCTCTGCTCGATCTCACGGCCGACCAGCACCTTCTGCACGTTGCCGCCCGAAAGACGGCGAATCGGCGTGCGGTCGATGTCCGGCGTGACGACCTCGAGGTCGCGCACGATCTTTTGCGACAGCTGCTTCGGGAACTTCCGGTCGAGCATCGGCGTTTTGCCGCGGCGATAGCTGCGCAGCATGACGTTGTGCGAAATGCTCATCGTTCCGACGAGGCCCATGCCGAACCGGTCCTCCGGCACGAACGACAGCAGCACGCCCTTCTTGATAATGCTCAAGGGGTCCATGCCGACGAGCTGCTTGCTGCTCGATCCGTCCGGCTCGATATAGCGGACGCTGGAACCGGGCTCCGCGCGCTGCACGCCCGCAATTGCTTCCAAAAGCTGCTTCTGGCCGCTGCCGGCGATACCGGCGATGCCGAGAATCTCGCCCGCCTTTGCGACGAACGAAACGTCGTCCAGCTTCTTCACGCCCTCTTTGTCCTTCACGGTCAAGTGCTCGACGACCAGCCGATCCGTCTGCGCTTCGGCAAGCGGCCGATCGATGTTCAGGCTCACCGCGCGGCCGACCATCATGTCGGTCAGACTCTGCTGCGAGGCCTCCGCCGTCGGAACGTCGCCGATGTATTCGCCCTTGCGCAGAACGGCGACGCGGTCGGACACCGCAAGCACCTCGTGCAGCTTATGCGTGATGATAATGATCGCCTTTCCGTCGGCGCGCATGTTGCGCATGACGGTAAAGAGCTTTTCCGTTTCCTGCGGCGTCAGAACGGCGGTCGGCTCGTCGAGAATCAGGATGTTTGCGCCGCGGTAAAGCACCTTGACGATTTCGACCGTCTGCTTCTGCGAAACGGACATGTTATAAACTTTCTGGTTCGGATCGATTTCAAACCCGTACCGATCGGCAATCTCGCGCACGGCCTTTGCAACCGCGCCCTTATCGAGCTTGCCCTTTTCGCCCTCCAGGCCGAGTACGATGTTTTCCGCGGCGGTAAACACGTCGACGAGCTTGAAGTGCTGATGGATCATGCCGATCCCGAGGTCGAACGCATCCTTCGGCGACTTGATCTCGACCGGCTTTTCGTTGACAAATATCTCGCCTTCATCCGGATAGTAGATGCCCGAGAGCATATTCATCAGCGTTGTTTTGCCGCTCCCGTTCTCGCCGAGAAGCGAAAGGATCTCCCCCTTATACAGCGTCAGACTCACGCTGCGGTTTGCAACGACCTTGCTGCCGAACCGCTTCGTGATATTTTTCATCTCTATGGCTTTTTCCAAATGCAACCACCCTTTCCTGAGAGGATTAAAGCCCCTGTGCGCCGACGGACGCCCGACCTCCCTTGTATTATAGCAAAAGCAGGTTCCCTTGTAAACCGAAACCTGACGCCGTTTTTCCGAAAATCCTTCGGGTTTCGTTCAAAGCAAAAGGAAAAGGTGGCTGCAGGAATACAGCCACCTTTTGGATCGTGGATCAGTTGAGTTCCGTGATGCCGTCGATGCGCAGCGAGAACGCCGGAGCAGACTGGAAGTAGGACTCGTGGAAGTAGCCGTCGAAGATGGCTTCGTCCGCATCGTTGGTCCAGTCGCCGTCGGTATCGGTCGCGAACGCATGGGTCACTTCTTCGCCGCCGATCGTGAAGGTCTTGGTATCGAAGACGTGGATTGCGCCGGACTTGATGTCCTCAATCGCCTTGGCAACCGCTTCCGCAGTGCCCGGTGCGCAGGACGCGCCGAGTTCGGTGACCGCAACTGCGCCGGCTTCGAAGCCCTGTGCGCTGTTGGTGTCGAACTTCTGACCGTTCAGAACGGAGCCGATCGCATAGGTGTAGTACACATCCCACTCATTCGTCGGGGAGGTCAGAGCAGCGGTCGGAGCAACGCTCAGCATGTTTACGTTGTAACCGACGGAGTAAACGACGGTGTCCTTCTTGGTCAGGTACTCTTCGCAGACGGACGGTGCGCCGGTGGAGTCAGCGTGCTGACCGATGATGATGCAGCCGCGCTCGATCAGAGCGGTCGCCGCTTCGGATTCCGCAACCGGATCGAACCAGGAGTTCGTGTACTGGACGTCCATGTGTACGTTCGGAACGATGGACTTGATGCCGAGATAGAACGCGGTGTAGCCGGAAACAACTTCCGCATACGGGAACGCGCCGACGTAGCCGATCTTGTAGTTGCCGTCTGCGTCGATGTTCTTATCCTGGACCTTGCCTTCGTCGATCAGCTGCTGGAGCTTCATACCGGCGACGATGCCGCCGACGTAACGGGCTTCATAGATGCAGGTGAACGCATTGTGGAAGTTGTCGAGACCGACGGCCTTCGCCTTGTCGCCCGTCATGGCAACAAACTCAACTTCCGGATGCTCTTCGGCAGCCTGCTGCGTGAAGTCCTGATGGCTGTAAGAGTTGGTGATAACCAGGCTGCAGCCTTCCTCAACGCACTCGATGCACTTGTCGTAGCACTGCTCGTTCTCCGGTACGTTGTACTTCCAGACAACGTTCGCTTCGCCGAGGCCGAGGTTCTCAAGCGCCTTCTGCACGCCGATGATGTGCGCATAGGTGTAGCCTTCGTTTTCGTCGCCGACAAGAACGACGCCGACTTTGAACGGCTTCGCTTCCGGCTCGGTGTTCTGCGCGGGCTGGGTGCTCGTCGTATCGGTCTTGGTCGTATCGGTCTTGGTCGTATCCGTCTTCGTCGTGTCAGTCGCAGTCGAGGTCGCGGGGGTCGTGCTCGCGGTGCAGGCAAACAGAGCCAGAACCATCAGAGCGCAGAGAGCGATCGCCAAAAACTTCTTCATGATTGTCCTCCTGTATTTTGATTGTTTTTTCTTTTGTATTTGAAACACGTTTCCGTGTTACAGCCTTAAAACAATCCTGACAAAAAATTTGGTGTGCTGAATTTCATTTATATTTTACAAAATCCCGCATATCCTGTCAAGATTTTTCCGCCCGAAAATCTGCAGAAACGCCGATTTTTTTCGCAATTTCCGGGGCTGAAACTGCGTTCCTTTCACCCGATGCGGCAAAGCCGTCCCATGCGAAAAACCGCAGCAAATCAAAAAGACGCTCAGCCCTTGAGGCCGCGCGCCTGCCGATCCATATCCTCCACCACGATATCATAGATTTCGCCCAGCGTGGCGCAGTATTCCAGCACCTTCCAGGGCTCGTTGGTATGGTAATGAATCTTAATCATCTCCGGGAAGCCGACCGCAAGCAGACTGTCCCCGTCAAAATGCTCGGTGAAATAGTCGTTGATTGCGTCTTCGTCGAGGTCGTGACCGTCGATCAAAAGCTGCGTATCGTAGCGATACTCGATCATTCCTGCGCTTGCTCCCGTCAAAGAAGATACCGTCAGTATAGCACAGGCGTGCCGTTGTTGCAAGAAAAAAACGTATAAAGTCCTGCGCGGCGACGGGCCGCAATTGTGAACATTGTGGCTTGATTTCGAAAGGCACGGAGCGATCCGGCGGGGTACAATGAAGCCGTCGGGAAGACGGCGGCGCGGTCGGGACGCGCTGCCGATCAAATTGATTGAATGGAGGATTCCATGAAACAACTACCCACTTGCCGCCGCATTTTGCGGCGAACGGAGGTTGCGGGATGAAAACGTATACCCTCCAAAGCACCGGTATCTATGTATACCAAAGCAGTAACTATCGCTCCGGATGGACGTCGAGCGCGTCGAGCGCCCGCGCGCTCGCCGGCAAGATCGGCGGGTACTACACTTACCTCGGGTACTACTTCGATCCCGATCAGCTCGGTACGCTCCGCCAGAAGTCGATTTCTTCCATCACATTCCGTTTCCGGACGAAGCAGTACGCGCTGCGGGACGAAGTCGTCGATATCTCCTATGCAATGTCGAACGATCCGAACAGCTGCGCGCGCAGCAACGCGGACTCGACCGAGGCGTCCTATACGCCGATCGGCGATCTGTTCATGCTGCCGCATACGACAGCGGACAACTACACCAACCTGATCCTCACCGGGACGACGCTGCCGAAATACGGCTATCTGCTCGGCCCGCACACGTACCGCTCGGACGACAGCTATTACGTCCTGTTTGACGATTCGGTCGTCGGCCATACCGGCTTTCTGCCGGCAACGCTGACCGTCGTAACGAACGAAGCAACGATCACGTACGACCCAAACGGCGGCTCGGACGCGCCGGCGGAGCAGACCTTTACGGCCGGATCTGCCGCAACGCTCTCGGCCTACGCCCCGACGCGCACGGGCTATACGTTCCTCGGCTGGGCGCTGACCGACAGCGCGGAATCCGCCGCCTACGCCGCCGCCGGCAGCTATACGTTCAGCGCGGACGTAACGCTTTACGCCGTCTGGCAGCAGAACACCTATACGGTCTCGTACGACGCGAACGGCGGCACCGGCGCGCCCCAAGCGCAGACCAAGACGCACGGCACGGACCTCGTGCTTTCCGCGACCGAACCGACGCGCAGCGGCTACAGCTTTGCGGGCTGGGGGCTTTCCGCTGATGCGACCGTCCCGTCGTACGCACCGGGCAGGGCGTATGCCGCCGATGCGAGCGCGACGCTGTACGCAGTCTGGACGGCCGTGCTCGCGACCTACACCGTCTCCTACGACGAGAACGGCGGCAGCGACGCGCCCCAGGCGCAGACCAAGACGCACGGCACGGACCTTACGCTGTCCTCCGCCGTACCGAACCGGCTCGGGCACAGCTTCCTCGGCTGGGCGCTCTCCGCCGGCGCGACCGCCGCGCTGTATCAACCCGGCGCGACCTATTCCACCAACGCAAACGTGACGCTGTACGCGGTCTGGCAGCGGCTCAGCTACACGGTCAGCTATTCGGCAAACGGCGGCTCGGGTGCGCCCGCGTCGCAGACCAAGCTGTACGGCACGGACCTCGTACTGGCGGACGATCAGCCGACGCGCGCGGGTTATACGTTCTCCGGCTGGGGCACGGCGAGCGACGATACCGTCCCGACGTATGCCCCCGGCGGCGTTTACAGTGCGAACGCCGGCGCAACGCTCTATGCTGTCTGGTCGTCCGTTCCCGTCGATCGCACGCTGTATTACGACGCAAACGGCGGCAGCGGTGCGCCCGCGTCGCAGACCGTCGCCTGGGACGACGACACGCAGCCGGTTTTCACGGTTTCGGCAACCGTTCCGGTCCGGGACGAACACCGGTTCTGCGGCTGGGCGGTATCGCCGGACGGCAGCGTTTCGTATCAGGCGAACGATTCCGTCCCCGCGCGCCTCAATCGGACGCTGTACGCAGTCTGGATGCGGATCCGCTCGCGCCGGACATTGCCCGTACAGTTCTGCGGCACGCGCACGGCGCGCTCCGAGCCGGTCTCGCAGTATGATTACGGTCAGGCGCTGTCCTTCCCGGACCTGCTTTTGCCGGACACATATGAGGTGCATTTCGGGCTTTCGGAGCGCGCGGAGTCCGTGACCGTGCTCGGCGACGCGAGCGGGGTTCTGATCCCGGACGTGCTGCTGACCGAAGGCGTGCCGGTGCTGGTATGGATCGTGCTGCACGAAGGCGCCGACGACGGCGAAACCGTGTACCGCATCACCGTACCGGTGCAGCGCCGCGCCAAGCCGAGCGTTTCCGCGCCGACGCCGCAGGAACAGTCATTGATCACGCAGTCGATCGCCGCGATGCAAGCAGCCGTCCGCAAATCGGAAACCAACGTCTCGCACTGCCCGAAGATTGAAAACGGAACCTGGCACGTCTGGAACGCGGAAACCGGGAACTGGACCGATACCGGCATTTCGGCGCGCGGACCGCAGGGCGACGCCGGAAACGGGATCGTCTCGATCGAAAAGACCGGCGCCGTCGGCGTCGTCGATACCTATACCGTCACCTTCACGAACGGCGACGCCGCGACCTTTACCGTCACGAACGGCGCTGTCAGCGCGGTGAACGGCAAGACCGGCGCGGTATCGCTCGACGCAGGCGACCTTCCGTTTTTCGCTTCGACCGACTACACGAACGGCTCTGTCGGAAGCGCGCTGCAAAACAAGGCCGACGTCGACGGGTATTACAGCGGCCTCGGCGCGGGCACGGCGGAACAGCTGATTTCCAACGTGTATGAAACCGAAAACGAATCGTACCTGTTCCGCACTTCCGGCGGATCGGTGGACATCGGCCCGCGGGAAATGGACAAGCTCGTCGGCGGCACGATTGCTTGGAATCAGCTCGTTGGGAGCGCAACGACGTCCGTAACGCTCGCAAGCGGACGCAAGTATGCTGCGCGAATCAGCGACGCATGGACGGTCGCCGCATCCGACGGAACCGCCGTTTCGGTTTCTTCCGGCGATCTGCTGTTCGACCTCAGCCTCATGTTCGGCACCGCGATTGCAAACTATGTGTACGGACTGGAGCAATCGACGACCGGCGCAGGCGTCGCGTGGTTCCGCAGCCTGTTCCCGAAGGACAGTTATGCGTACAACGCCGGCGAGCTGCTTTCCGTCAACGCGTCGCGCCACGAGACGGTCGGGTTCAATGCATACGATCCAACGACCGGCACGGCGAAGCTGCTCGGCGGCAAAGCGTATCAGATCACCGGTACGTATACCGCGCTGTCGTATGCCGACGGCAACGGCACGAGCGAAACCATCACGCCGGATTCGGACGGCGTTTTTACGCCGACGAACAGCGGCACGCTGACAGTCACGGGCGGAAACGCGACCGATACCTGCGTCCACCTCGTCTGGAGCGGCTACCGCAACGGGGAGTACGAACCGTACCGCAAGCACAGCTATGCGCTCGACGGCAGCCTGACGCTGCGCGGCATTCCGAAGCTCTCCGCCGGAAACAAGCTGTACTTCGACGGCGACACCTACGCAAGCGACGGCACGGTGACGCGGAGGATGAAGAGCGTCGACCTCGGTTCGCTGTCATGGAACTCGGATCCCGGCAGGCAGTATGTGTATTACGCGTCGATTTCGGACAAACAGGGCGGAAAAGGCTGGCCGGATACCTATAAAAACGGACTGATTACCACGGCGTATCGTTATCTGAATACTTCTGTATCAACAAGCGAGGATCAATACATCTCCGATCAG
>JAFSLH010000023.1 GCA_017448545.1 Clostridia bacterium | reverse complement strand
CGTTTCCCTTCTGTCATGGGTCCCGGCTTGTAATACTCTTTCTTTTTGTTTGCCATTCTCTAAGGCCTCCTATGATAGTTTTTATCTTATCACAGAAGGTCTTCTTTTGCACTTATTTACAGACTTTATTTCACAGACTCGGGCGTGATGCCAGCCGCAGCAATCCGAAGGTCGTTGCAATCGACCGGTTTACGGCGCACCAGCTTCGACACACATACGCCACGATGCTCTATGACGCCGGGGTGGATGTGAAAACGGCGCAGGATTTCCTCGGTCATGCCGATCCTTCCGTGACCATGAATATCTACACGCATCTCTCCTCCCAGAAAAAGGAACATGCGATCCATGCCTTGCAGCAGCATTTCTCGGACGTCATCCCGGACGCATTATAAAAACAGCCCTCGAATCAAAGACCAAACAGCCGGTAAAATCCACTTTTTACCGGCTGTTTTTTTTCTTGAAGACCCATAGTATAAACCTTCTTGACGATCGGATCTGTTGTAAAAATGTTGTCTAACCCCAAAACGAGCATATCATAAACTTGCAATCAACTTGCAAGTTGATTGCAAGTTTGGCTTATTGTCAAACCCCTAACACAAACTCATAGTCAAGTTGCTTTTTCCGATCTTGCCAATCTGGCATATGAACCGTTAATAAATCATAGAAATCCTTATCATGATGCGGGTATAAAAAGTGGATCATCTCATGCAGAACGACATATTCAATGCAAGGAGCACTTGCTTTATAAAGATAATAATTTATATTGATGGTCGCCTTTTTCCGAATACAGCTTCCCCACAAGGTACTCATCTTCTTTACGCAGATTTTTGGCTTTTCGATACCGTGCTTTTCAATGATTGGGTACAGATGATTCACTATCCCCTGGAAGTATCTGCGAGATGATTGCTGCCACCAATTGTTCACTTGACGATCTATCCTCGTTTGGTCGTTCTCAAAAGTATAGATTTTTAGAGTTCCATCTTCAACAATAATTTGCTTTTTGTTAGATGAGTGGATCTCCACTATCATCTGACGTCCGAGGATTCTTGTCGATGCGCCGGAAGAAAAGTGTTCTTCTTTTTCAATTGCCTTTGTCTTTATAAAAAGATCAAGTTTTTCTTCGATCCATGGGATCTTATCGCGCAGGTATTCCTCTATCCACTCCTCCGGCGTGTCTGTTGGCGCAGACAGCCTAATTCCACCGGAAGGGAAGACCTTAAGTCTGACCTTTTTCATCTTTTTCAACGCCACTTCAACAGGATACTTTTTTCCCTTGATCGTTACAGAGTATTCCATCGTTAATACCTGCTCATCGCTGTTTTAATGATGCTTTCAATAATCAGATCCATCTGCTCAACGGGTAAATCGATGCCGTACTCATCGCAGAAATCCCATAGTAGATCCTCTACCGCTTGGTTCATCTTTTTATGGATGGGCACACTCGTTCTCCAGTCAACGCGTGCAAGACTCTGTACCGTTTGTTTGACATCCTGCGCCAGCTTGCCAAGGCATTCCTCGTATTCCAGAGAATCCTCTGCCTTCGGCTTCAGTATGTCAACAAATGTGCCATAGAAGGCTTTTGCATCGCTGTCGTTCACGATCAAGGAAGGATACGACTGGCCCGTGAAGCCTTCCCGCAAATCTTCAGCCATCTTCTTCATGCTGGCCAAATAGGCGTTTTCATCGCGAGACTTTCTATATTCGGCAATCGTATCCCTGATTCGCTCCGAAAAGCGTTTGAACAGCAGTGGGTCCTCATATCGACGGGACTCCAGCTCTGACACGATACGTGTGTGGATATAGGCCGCTTTCGCCTTTTGCCCTTCCACTTCTTCAAGCTGCTTATCCATCGCAGCCTTGTCATGCAGAGCAACCGGTTCCACAACGATTTCAACCGGCTCAGAGGTGACGAAGGTGTTCAAAAGATTGCGGATTCCGTCCTCATATTTGCTAAAGTCCACCTTTTCCGCAAAAACCATCATCAATGCAGAACGAAGCTTTTGGAAGAACAACAGGTCTGCTTTATACCGCTGCATTTCATCAAAGCCTATGCTTTGATACAGAGAATAATCCGCCACCGCAAGACTCATCATCTTGGAAAATGCGGCGAGCCTCTCATAGAACTCCTTACGAAGCTTTTCACTCTCTTCTGCATCCTCTTTGTCAAAAAAAGCTACCCATGCTCGCGGATTATTCTGGTCAAAAGACGCGTCACCAAAGAACGCCCACATGGCTGCATGCGCCTGTTCCAACTTCTCTTTTCCATCAGCGGCCGTTTCCAGCGCGCCGACAATGTCCTCCTGGTCGAAGCCGGAAAAACCAGACTTATCGTCGCTATACATCTCAAGAGCAGTGTTCAGATTGGCGAACACGCCATAATAGTCTACGATCAAGCCAAAGTCTTTCCCTGCGGCGATACGATTCACTCGGGCGATCGCTTGAAGAAGCGTATGCTCCTTCATGGGCTTATCGACATACAGCACGCCCAAAGATGGCGCATCAAAGCCAGTCAGAAGCATACTTTGAACGATGACGATATCGACATCCTCCCCACCGATGATGTTGTTCTTTACATACTCTTCGTAGTCGTCATACTTGTTGCCGAAGCGCGGTTCAACCTCTGTTTTGAAAAAATCCCGGATCAATGCCTTGTCGCTGTTGGAAACGTCACCCTCGTCGCCTTCGGAGGAAACGGACTCATCGCAGATCAACGCCGCTGCGCGCACGCCGCCGATTCGGTTGATGGCGCGCTCCAGCCGAACCGCCGCAGCGCGCGTGGTAACCGCCGCCATGGCTTTGAAACCCCGCGGTTGGCAATAGCTCAGAAAGTGCTCGTGGATATCAAAAGCGATCATGGATAGCCTTTGATCCGTTTGGGCGAGCTTCATAAAGGAGCTCCATTTCCGGCGCATATCCTCCTTCTGTGGTTCCGTCAGCGGAGCGATGATCGTTTTCAAATAGTCGTCAATCTTATCGCTGCTGACCTTCTGGGGAATGACCCGTCCATCATACACCAGCGGAACGATCACGCCGTCTCGAATACCATCCTCAAAGCGATAGGACTTTCCTATCTGCTTTCCAAACTTCAGATACGTGTTGGTCTGGTCTTTTTTGAGCAGCGGCGTTCCCGTAAAGCCGACTTTGAACGCATTCGGCAGCACGTCGTTCATCATGTTATGGAACTCGCCGGTATGGGAACGATGGCTTTCATCGATCAGCAGAAAGATGCTTTCATCCAGTATCTTCGTCCGGGACTTGGCCGCCGCTTCAAACTTATTGATGGTGGTCGCGATGATGGTATTGCCCTGATCCTTCAGCAGATTCACCAGTCCGCGGCCGGTAGTCGCTTCAATTGGCTCCAGTCCCGTGTGGACAAAGTTGTCCCGCAGCTGCTTAATCAGGTTCAGCCGATCGCAGACCAGCACGAAGCGCGGATTTTTGATCCTCCCATCCGCTATGATCCGCTTCACCAGCATGACCATGGTCAGGGATTTGCCGCTGCCCTGGGTATGCCAAATGACACCGCCCCGGTTCATGCAGCCATCCTCGCCGTGGATCCGCCGCATGGTGTTCTCCACGCCAAAGAACTGCTGATACCGGGCGATCTTCTTTACGCCGTTATCATAAAGGATATAAAAGCGCGCCAGATTCAGCAGCCGCTGCTTGGACAGCAGGGAGACGATGACCTTATCCTGTTCCGTGATATGGCCGTCGTCCACATACCGCCTGGCGGCATCCTCCTGCCAGGTCACGTCCTCCTCATGCCATTTGCAGTAGAACTCCTGGGGTGTGCCGGCGGTGCCGTACTTCACTTCCTCCGGATTCACAGCCATGACGAGCTGTGTAAACTTGAACAGCTGGGGGATATAGTCCGGCTTCCAGTTGCGGACGTTCTGTTTGACGCCCTCCTCCACGTCCACGCTGGACTTCTTGCACTCGATCACCGCAAAGGGGATCCCGTTCACCAGCAGCACGATATCCGGGCGGGCGTACTTCCCGTTGGTCCGCTCCACGGAGAACTCGTCGGTGACCTGCCAGATGTTGTTCTCCGGATGCTCCCAGTCGATGTAGGAGATGTCGAAGGATTGCATGTTGCCGTCGTACAGATGTACATCGCAGCTCTTTCCATAGATCAGCCGGTCATAGATCAGCTTGCTGGCGAACATCAGCCCCCGGTCCAGCTGCACGTCCAGCTCCCGGATCGCCTCGCCGATGGCATCATCGGGGAACGGCGTTTTCCTGCCCCGATAGGTAAAGGATTGGGAGGCCAGAAATTCCCGCATAACGTCCGGAAAAAGCACGCGGGAAAGGCTGCCCCGCTTTTGCTCGGCCTCAGCCCGGGGGATATACTGATACCCCATGGCCTGCAATTCCTTCAGGGCCCTGTCCTGGGACTCCGGGCGCTCGTTGAAGATTTGGTGATTAGGCATATCCTTGCCTCCATTCAAAAACTTGTTTTATTGCCAAGTGTACGTAGTGAAATATAATAAAATAGCTTTACAAATATCCTCTGGCGTTTGTCCGGAATCTATTATCAAACATAGATCGGTTTTCATCTTCTCAGTGTAATTCTGACAATTCTTTACGTAGTTTTTCAATACTTCTTTGCTAATATGCTCTTGCAAATTCATGGTTCCCCTACCTCACAATTCCGAAATCTCGCCGTCATTTTGACTGTTGTCATAGGATAAATGACTTCCTGCTAAAGAGTTCAAACTCTTCCTTATTTCCTCTTTCATCTCCGCGGACATCCATGGGTTAAACGTTATATGGAGATCACGTATCAGGTCTTCACTGATCTTCGCAAAAACCCATTTGGGTATATCCATAAGAGATTTGGTCGGTTCATGATGGATTAACGCACGTAACCGGGTCTCCCTTTCAAACTCCCAAGCATCATATTTGATAAAACCTGTCATCTCATCTATTACAGTTCTATCTGCCGTGATGCTTAGAAACTTTTTTTCATTGTGTCTCAACTCTTTCGAAGCTTTATCTAAATAAACAACATCAGAAATGAGGAACCCCTTTTTATAGAATGATCCTGGAGATGTATCAGATTCCAAAGGTATTTTTCTTTTCAGTGCAGCATCCTCATAGAAATGATTTTTGATTGCGTTCTCAAAAGTAGCTCTTGGAAAATCGATTCTAATCTTGATCCCACTTGGCTTTCCATACATAGCCCACATGGATACATATTCTTTGTCTCTCGTAAAGCTCATAATATAATTCTTCAAGTGCTGATCTTGGCGACCCAAAGTCTGTTCGGCTTTATCATTCATTAAATCCATTCTCGATAATCGAACACACCTGTTCTTTATGATACAAATCAGACTATCAAAGGTTGTATAGTGGTAAAGCCTGTCGGATATACGGGACTTTTCCTGCAAGTAACGTTGCAGTTCTTCATATGTTTTTACATCGCCCTTATTTATATTCATATTTATACCCTCACAAACCCCGTCAGCAGCAGTTGCACCAGGGCTTTTTTCTTCTGCTGTTCTGCCTCCAACCCACGCTGATGAAGGGTGATAAGGTCGTCGAGGTTGGTAAAGAAGGCACCTATCCTTTTTTGTTCATTATGATCCGGACATTCAATCATTAGTGAGGTAACTATTGTCCCCGAAAGATTTCCCTGTCCCCCTTGAAGATACGTTCCAACGATGCTTTCTCTGCTTTTTCTAAGCCACTGCATAATAAAAAATGAATCAAAGCTTTCATGTGGTCTGATATCCAAAATAGCTTGATTAATTGCTCCATCAATCTTTGCCACCCCCACTTCACCACTTGTAGCTCCATATAAGGCATAAAGGATATCGCCTTTCTTAACCATCTTCGCAGAGGAGTTTCTTAACCCTTCTTCCGTCAAAAAAAATTCTGTTGTATCACTATTAATCTCGGCAGACCTGATAAAAGGAATACTGCCACCATAGTACTCTGATTTGCCCGCTGTAGGAGTTCCTCCTGAGAATGAATCAGCTATCTCTCCTAATTTATACCGTCGCCAAGGAGCAGTAAACCCCGGGAAGCGAATCTCCGGCACTGAGCTTCCTTTTTGAGGGAACATCTTTTCCAGACAAACTTTCTTGAGCTTATTCAACTCATCGACAAGCTTTTGCTTCGACCCTATCACTCGGTCACAAGTGGCCAGAATCTCCGCCATCTTTCGCTGTTCTTCCTCGGGTGGAACTATCAGCGTACCGTCGAAGAAGTCTTCTGTGGAAATGTTCAGAAGGCCGTGGTTCCTTGCGCCCTCTTGAGCGAATCGGTATATCTCTCGATTATATAAACCTGCTTCAAAATAGTGAGAGTAAAAGTCGGCGTTCGTTTCTTGCTTCGGTTCAAAGCAGATATACAGCGGAGATACAATCCCTTCTTCATACTTTTCAAGGCGTTTAATTGCCCCATAGGGATAGCCGGACGAATAGCTCTTGTTGTATGCAAACTCTCCATGCTGCAAAAGAAAGTACCCCGACTTATCCTCACTCGCTATATCCTTGTCATAATACTCTTTCTGGCTTACCAAACCAAGCTGTGCGGATATGGTCAGGACATTATTGCAGGCAGTGGTGTTGCACCGCAGAAGTCTCTTGAACTTCTTGCTGAACGCTACAAGGTGCCAGCCCTCGGGAATCACATATCCATTTACTTGTTGATATCCCTCCGGCACTTCTCCGCGCCGGATTTGTTCAATTCGCTGCTTGATTTCAGCTGTCATGTTCTTTCCTCTGTGCTTCTTTTTGATCGGAAATTGAAGTAATGTCCATGAATAATTGTTCTTCCTCGTGTCGAGCTATGTACCATTTACCGAATAAAGTTTCGATTAATCTCATCAGCTTTCGCGCTTCATCTGAATCTATATCAATAATAAGATTCACGTCTTGCTCCATATGGGCACCTATGTTGCCCATCTTGCGGAGACCGTCTATGGCGGCCCATTGCGTTTGTGTCACCTTATCTTTCAAGGCAGTTATTTCCGCGTTTAGATTTTTTTCATAAATACCCCAATAATCGTGAATCATCCCTTGCAAACAACGACGAAGCAATGTTGCCGCTGCTTTAGGACTAGCTTCCAGAATGAGATTCGCTTCCTCATAATCATTCCGAATCTGTTGTGAAATGTAATTTGGATAATGTTTCATAACAACTTGAGGAACCAAGTCAATCTGTTTCCCACTTGTACGATTGATTGCCGTCACTGCAATCCGTTTGCATGCGGAATTGCTGCAACGAAAAGAATGAATGGTAAAGCTGCTTTCCTCTAATCCTTGTGGAACAGCCACAGAAGTACAATATGAGTTATTGTTTACGGCATCATGCGAAGCATAGAACGCTTGTGCATGCTCACAAAAAGGACAGACATATGTTTTAGAAGCAAAATCGATCTGAATCATATTATCCTATTCCTCTCATTATCGCTTGATCTGTTCTATTTCCAACGTGAGCTCATCCACATCCCCCGCCTCGATCATCCGGCGGTGAGCGTCGTACTTCTCGTACTCGGCGACGGCCAGGGCCTCCGCCACCTCCCGCTTGACGGTGCCGAAGTTCTGCAGCACCTCACGGCCGTTGAACTGGAGGAACTGGTTCAGCTTGTCCTCCCAGTCCGCCATGTGCATGACGTGGTGGTTTTTGGCCTGTAGCTCCGCATAGTCAAGGTACATGTTCACGATCAAATTTAGGGTGCTGATTTCCTCATGCGTCATATAGTTCTTGGCAACGGCCACATCCGCTTTGCGGACCTTGGCGCCTTTGAAAGAGGTGAGGCCCATGTTGTCCTTTGTGGCGTCTGCCCGGGCGGCGATGATCTCCGGGGCGGTGTGGCCGGTGGCGGCATACTCCAGCTTGTTTTGGGCGAACTGGAAGAAGTGTTTGGCCGCTTCGCTCTGCTTGTCATAATCGGCGGAAAGGGCAAAGATGTCCTTGACCTTTTGATAGAACCGCTTCTCACTGGCGCGGATGTCGCGGATGCGCTCCAGCAGCTCGTCGAAGTAATCGGCGCCGAACTCCTTGGGGTTGCGCAGACGCTCGTCGTTCAGCACGAAGCCCTTCTTCATGTACTCCGTCAAAACGCCGCTGGCCCACCGGCGGAAATGGTTGCCCACGTTGCCCCGCACCCGGTAGCCGACGGCCAGGATCATGTCCAGATTGTAGTACTCTCGGTCACGATTGACCTCCCGTTTTCCCTCGGTTTGAACTGTTCGGAAATTCCGAACAGTTGCCCGTTCCGTCAATTCTCCCTCATCATAGATATGCTTGATATGCTCGCTTATGGAGGATTTGGCCACCTGATACAAATCACACATGGCCTTCTGTGTCATCCAGATGGTGTCCTCCGTGAAGAAGACGTCCACCTTGGTGTCGCCCTTTTCGTTCTGATAGATCAGGATTTTGCCGGGATTGCTCAGCTCCTTGTTCATAAGCCCAGCTCCTTCAGATAGGCGTTCAGCTGAGCTTCCGCCTCGGTGATCTCCTGCTTCAGCCGGGCGATGTTGCCCTGAACTTCCTCTATGTCCACCAATTCCTCTTCTTCAAAAGTGTCCACATAGCGGGGGATATTGAGGTTATACTCGTTGGCGCGAATTTCGTCCAGTGTGGCGAGGTGGGCGAAGCGCTCCACATCCACCCGATCGGAATAGGCCTTGTATATGGCGTCGATGTGGCACTGATCCAGCTTGTTCTGATTCTTGTCTTTGCGATAGCGCGGTTTTCCCTCCGCATCCTTGCCGGAGGCGTCGATAAACAGCACGTCGCTGGTCGCCCGATTCTTCTTGAAAACCAGAATGCAAGCCGGGATGCTTGTCCCATAGAACAGGTTGGCAGGGAGGCCGATCACGGCGTCCAGCAGATTCTTTTCGATGACCGTCTGACGGATGCGGCCCTCCGCTGCGCCGCGGAAGAGAACGCCATGGGGAACGACCGCCGCCATGCGGCCATTGCTGCGCAGGGAATAGAGCATGTGCAGCAGAAATGCCCAGTCGCCCTTGCTGGCAGGTGGCACGCCCCAATCGAAACGGTGGTACGGGTCCAGATTGGCGGTCATCTTGAACTTCTTGTCCTTGCCCTCGCTGCCGTCCTCCTGCCCGCCGCGGTTAAAACCTTCGGCCCATTTGTCCAGAGAGAAGGGCATATTGGCGACGATCACGTCAAATAGTTTCAGATTGCCGTCGGAATCCAGATGCTGCGGGTTGGAAAGGGTATCGCCCCAGGCGATGGAATCGCGGTTGACATGAATGCCGTGAATGAAGAGGTTCATCCTGGCCATAGACCAGGAGGAACCGTTCATTTCCTGGCCGTAGATGGCGACAGCGTCCAAGTTTCCGGCTTTTCGCGCCGTGCGGATCAGCAGGGATGCAGAACCGCAGGTAGGGTCATAGATAGACTCATTCGGCCGCGGTGCCGTCAGCATACCCATCAGTTCAGACACCATGCTCGGTGTGAAAAAGGAGCCCGCTTTTTTTCCGGCCTCCGCCGCGAATTCGCCGACCATGTATTCATAAGCGTCGCCGATCACATACGCCGGGTCTTCGCCGGGAGCGACCTCGATTTGCGAAGGCTCAAGGCAGAGAGGCTTGAAGTCCTCCAGCAGGGTGCGCAGTTTCGTGTTCTTCTGTTGGGGGTTACCCAACATGGACTCGCTGTTGAAGTTGATGCTTCTGAAGACGCCGCCCAGCTCGGAGTTCCCATCCTGGATGCCCAGCAAAGCCGTATTGATTTTCTCCCCGATCTTGGGATCAAAACGATTTTCATACAGGTAATCAAAACGCTGATAGTCCGTCAAAACGAAGGGCAGGTTTTTCTTTGCTCGCTCGATACGGACCTCGTTCCCGCTATATTTTTTCTCCAAGTCGCGCAGGTTTTCCTTATATGTATCGTCGAGATACTTCAGAAACAGCATGGTGAGGATATAGTCCTTATAGTTCGCTGCATCGATCGAACCGCGGAATGTGCCGGCTGCCTTCCAAAGAGTTGCTTTGATATCTTCGTAACGTGTCTTCATTTAATTCTCTCCTTGCCCCATCATTATTTTCGTTGCTATCATTGAAACGAGCTTATCGTTCTCGGCTATATAGCTCTGCAGAAGCGCTTTTCGTCTGCGGGATAGCCGCCAGATTTCACCTATCCTCTTTTGATCCTCTATCGGGGGAGCCGGTATGGATATTTCAGCAACTTTCTTTATCGAGATCGCCTTTATTGCCGCCGCCGTGCCCGACATATGCTCGATTTGACCGATTATCTCCTTCTGCTCCAACAGGAAGGCAAGATACATAGGGTCGACTAAAGGCCCAGGCCGCACCACAAGCAGGTTTTGAGATGCAACCGCACCTTGTTCTTTTTCTGTGACCACATAGACAAACGAGGGATTCAGCCGCTTGACCAGTATGTCGCCCGGAAGAAGCGTTTGCTTTGAGGGAACTTCCTCATCTTGAAACTGTGCTTCCAACGCGTATAAAGCTCCTGTGTCGGAAAAACTATTTGGCTGAATGACCTGATAGGTGTAATTTCCCTTATGCCCAAGCCCAGTCATGCCTGCGAAGATATCAGCAACCGATCCGAGCTTTTTCTCCGGAAAACGCATCCTCATCCCTCCTTTCAAGCATATAGTACCATCTGTCGCCTCCCATGTCAAGTAATTAATTCGTTAAGCCATAACATTTAAAAATTTACGAAAAATATAGATCATATCTCTGGATGAATGAAGTATATCCGCAATTAGTCATTAAGTGCACTTCTTGCAAATTATGCTGAGATGTGACTAGGGTTTCAGAACAGACATAGGGTATAGAACATCTCTTGTGTTTCACACGAAATATATAATTATATCATTTTTGGCAAAATAATAAGACCTATAATACGGTCTATTTTCAAAACGTTTTCGTTGCATGTTTAGAAAACAACCTCTATACTTATGGCATCGGAAGGAATTGTGGCCAGTAACGGCCGCGGGCTCCGGGCAGCAACTTGAAAATCGAATACCGCTAACCAATTTCTAATCGAGCGAGCGGGGCAGGATCTGCAAAGACTGAAAAACCACCAAGCACCGTACGAAATTGAACTGAGAATGGATAGGAATAGTATAAACCTTTTTGACGATCGGATGTGTTGTAAAAATGTTGTCAAAATGTTGTCAAAGCCCCAAACGAGCACAAAATTGAGCTGTTCCTGCAAAAAGCAGAGTACGAAAAAAGCCCGAATTCTCGGGCTTTTCTGAATGGTAGCGGCGATCCGATTCGAACGGATGACAGATCGGGTATGAACCGATTACTCTGGCCAACTGAGTTACGCCGCCGCAACGTAGGGTATTATAACGGAAAGAACCGTGCTTGTCAATCACTTTTCGGAAACTTTCGGAGATTTGGTGCAAAAAATGCGAGCGAAAAAGAGAATCAATTTGGAAAAATGCATGCGTCAATTTGGGAAAACGCGTGCGTTACTTGACAGAACAGCAGCGTTGCCGTAAACTAAATTATTAAGAGTGTCACGGAACGACGGCGCGTTGCGCTCTCCGTCGCGGCACGGACAGAGGAGCAGACAGTATGACACTGAAAGAGATACCGATCGGCGGTTCGGCCGTTATCATGCAGGTGGGCGGGGAAGGCGCGCTCCGGCAGCATTTTCTGGATATGGGCGTAATTCCCGGCGTTGAAGTGACGGTCATGAAGTACGCGCCGCTTGGCGACCCGATGGAGCTTTCGATCCACGGCTACGCGCTCACGCTGCGGCTGGCCGATGCGGACAAGATCGATGTGGAACCCGTTTCAAAGAAGAGGGAAGCGAACGAAAAGAAAAAGATCCTGCGCCGTTCGGTACACCCGGGCCTCGGCGAAGGCGGTAAATTCCACCCTGCCGGAAGCGGCGATCCGCTGCCGGACGGTACGGTGCTGACCTTTGCGCTCGTCGGGAATCAGAACTGCGGCAAGACGACGCTGTTCAATCAGCTGACCGGTTCGAATCAGCACGTCGGAAACTTCCCCGGCGTAACGGTCGATCGCAAGGACGGTGTGATCAAGGGGTATCCCGAAACGCTCGTGACCGACCTGCCCGGCATTTATTCGATGTCTCCGTACAGCAGCGAGGAAATCATTTCCCGCAACTTTGTGCTGGAGCAGCATCCCAAGGCGATCATCAACATCATTGATGCGACCAACATTGAGCGCAACCTGTACCTGACGATGCAGCTGCTCGAAATGGACGTGCCGATGGTCGTTGCGCTGAATATGATGGACGAAATCGCCGCCAACGGCGGTTCCGTCGACGTCAACGCAATGGAAGCGGCGCTCGGCGTTCCGGTTGTTCCGATTTCGGCGGCGAAGAATCAGGGCATCCACGAATTGGTGGAGCACGCCGTTCATATCGCAAAGTATCAGGAGAAACCGCTGCGGCAGGATTTCTGCGGAGAGGACGATCGCGGCGGCGCGGTGCACCGTTGCCTGCATGCGGTGGCGCACCTGATTCAGGACCATGCTGTGGCGTCGGAAATCCCGGTTCGCTTCGCGGCGGAAAAGGTAATCGAGGGCGATCCGCTGGTTCTGGAACAGCTGAAACTGGATCAGAACGAGCAGGAGACGGTGGAGCACATCGTGCTGCAGCTCGAAAAGGAGCGCGGGCTCGACCGAACGGCCGCCATTGCCGATATGCGATACGCATTCCTGTACCGCGTCTGCGATACCTGCGTGCATAAACCGAGAAAAAGCAGGGAGAGCATCCGCAGCGAACGCATCGATAGAATCCTGACCGGAAAGTGGACGGCAATTCCGCTGTTTATCCTGATCATGGGGCTTGTTTCGTGGCTGACGTTCAACGTCATCGGCGGCACGCTGCAGGGATGGCTGGAGCTCGGCATGGACAAACTGACCGAGCTCGTCGACGCGGCGCTGACGGCGGGGAACGTGAACCCCGTTCTGCACGGTCTGATCGTCGACGGCATCTTCGCCGGCGTCGGAAGCGTGCTCAGTTTCCTGCCGATCATCGTCACGCTGTTCCTGTTCCTTTCTTTTCTCGAAGACAGCGGCTACATCGCCCGCGTCGCGTTCTTCATGGACAAGCTGCTGCGGAAGATCGGTCTGTCCGGCCGGAGCATCGTGCCGATGCTGATCGGGTTCGGCTGCACCGTGCCGGCGGTCATGTCGACGCGAACGCTCCCGAGCGAACGCGACCGGAAGCTGACTATCCTGCTCACACCGTTTATGAGCTGCACGGCAAAGCTGCCGATCTATGCGTTTTTCGTCGACGCTTTCTTCCCGAAGTACAAGGCGCTGATCCTGGTCGGACTGTATCTGCTCGGCATCGTGGTCGGCATTCTCCTTGCGCTGCTGTTCAAGGGCTCGCTGTTCAAGGGTGAAGCCGTGCCGTTCGTCATGGAGCTGCCGAATTATCGGCTGCCCGGGATCAAGAACGTCGCGCAGCTTCTGTGGGAAAAGGCGAAGGACTTTCTGACGCGCGCATTCACGGTCATTCTGATCGCGACCGTCGTGATCTGGCTGCTGCAAAGCTTTGACCTGCATTTCAATTTAGTCGAGGATCAGCAAAACAGCATTCTCGCCATGATTGCCGGTTGGCTTGTGCCGGTAATGAAACCGGTCGGACTCGGCGATTGGCGCATCTGCACGTCGCTGATCAGCGGCTTCATGGCAAAGGAAAGCGTCGTTTCCACACTCGAAATCCTGTTCGGCGAGAATATCTCGACGGCAATTTCCACGGCGACGGCCGCGTCCCTGCTGGTGTTCTCGCTGCTGTATACGCCCTGCGTCGCCGCGATCGCGTCGATCCGGCGGGAGCTGGGCCGCAAGTGGGCGCTCGGCGTCGTCGTATGGCAGTGCCTGATCGCGTGGGTCGCCGCGAGCATCGTGCATCTGATCAGCATGCTGGGATAGGAGCGCGCCATGAACGGATGGGATATTCTGATTGTTGCCGTGATTGCGGCGATCGTTGCGATCGCGATCATCGTGGTCGTGCGAAACCGCAAGAAGGGAAAATGCACCTGCGGCTGCGAGGGATGCAGCGAACGCGGACGCTGTACGAAGAAGAACTGAACAGAAACCGAATCAAAACGGAAATCGAGGGGGCAGGATGGAACAGGATATGTGCGTTCCGTGCGGCGGCGGACTGGTCAATCTGCGCGTCGGCGCGATCATCGAGCGGGACGGAAAGCTGCTGATGGTCGGCAACGACCGATCCTCGTACCTGTATTCCGTCGGCGGACGGATCCGGATGGGCGAGACGGCTGCGGAGGCGGTTGTGCGCGAAGTGTGGGAAGAAACCGGCGCATGGATGACCGTCGACCGGCTCGCGTTTGTGCACGAGAATTACTTTTACGGCGACGCTCCCTCGAACAAGGATAAGCTGATCTACGAAATCTCGTTCTACTTCTATATGAACGTCCCGAATGACTTTTCTCCGACTTGCGGCAGCTTTACGGACGACGAACAGATCGAGCGACTGGTCTGGGTTTCGCCGGATACGCCGCAGACGATCTATCCGTCGTTTTTCCGGACGGAGCTGCATCGGGACGGGGAGGACGTGCGCTATTTTTTGACTGACGAGCGGAAGCGATAACCGCATTTCGGGAGTTTTTTGCAAATTTGCAAAAATCCCCCTGCGTTAGGGCTTGCTTGTGACGCTGCGTCATGTGGTATCCTTGCCGCGAAAGGAGGCGGAAGCCATGTCCCAATACACGACCGGAGAGATTGCCAGGCTGTGCGGCGTAACGGTGCGCACAGTGCAGTATTACGATACGCGCGGCATTCTTGTGCCCCGGGCGCTGTCCGAAGGCGGGCGGCGGCTGTATTCCGAAGACGACGTTCGCAAGCTGAAAATCATCTGCTTTCTGCGGGAGATCGGGCTTTCGATCGACACGATCGGCAGCCTGCTGGCGGAACCCGAGCCCGGCAATGTCGTTCTGCTGCTGTTGGAGCAGCAGCGGCAGGCGCTTTCGGAAGAACTGCGCGTGCGCGAGGAGCAGATCCAAAAGATCGACGAGCTCATGCGCAGCGTCAGACAGACGCCGTCGTTCTCGATCGAATCCATCGGCGACGTGGCGTACATCATGAACAATCGGAAAGAACTGCAAAAGGTGCATCGGCTGATGCTGTTGACCGGACTTCCGGTCACGGCGCTGCAATGGGCTGCGATCATCCTGACGGCGATCTACGGCTGGTGGTGGATGCTTATCGTATGGGCGGCGGTCGCCGTTCCGTGGGGCGTCTGGATTTCGAGATATTATTATCTGCACGTTGCGTATATCTGTCCGCAGTGCCACGAGACGTTCCGTCCCGCGCTGAAAGAAATGCTGTTTGCGCCGCATACGACGCGCACACGTAAACTGACCTGTACCAATTGCTGTCACCACGGTTTTTGCGTCGAGGTCGCGGCGCCGAAAAACTGGACTGTTAAAAAGGAGATCACAAAATGACCGGCTCTGTTTCCATTCTCTCCATGATCTGCATGGGCGTCTCGGCCCTGATCAGCTTTGCAATCCCCGTCGTGCTGTGTCTGTACCTGCGCAAGAAGAAACAGGCGGACATTGTTCCGTTCTTTATCGGCGCCGCCGTCTTTGTCGTGATGGCGCTGGTGCTCGAGTCGGTGGTGCACAATCTGGTATTGGTGTTTTCCCCGGTCGGCCCGACGATCCTGAACAACACCTGGCTGTATGCGTTTTACGGCGGGACTATGGCGGGCCTGTTCGAAGAAGCCGGCCGCTATATCGCCATGCGATTTTTCCTGAAGAAGTACAGGAACAAGGATGAAAACGCGCTGATGTACGGCGCGGGGCACGGCGGCGCCGAAGCGGCGATCCTGCTCGGAAGCACCATGATTTCGTACATCGTGATGAGCGTTCTGTTCAATACGGGCATGGCCGACGTGCTGTACAAGGGGCAGCCGGCTGAAGCCGTTGCGCAGATCGACGCGCTGTTTGCGGAACTTATGACCACGTCGCCCGCGACCTTCCTTGCCGGCATCGTGGAGCGCGTGTTTGCCGTTACGCTGCATATCGCGCTCTCGGTCCTCGTTTGGTTCTCGGTCAAAAAGCCCGAAAAGTGGTATCTGGTGTTGATCGCGTTCATGCTGCATGCCGGCGTCGATGCCATCACGGTAATCCTTTCCCGGCTCGGCATACCGATCTGGCTTGTCGAAGTCCTGCTCGGCGTGATGACGGCAGCCGTCGCGGCAAATTCCGTGCTGCTGTGGAGATGGTATCAGCCCGGGCCGGATGAGGAAGAAGCCGAACCTTCCCCGGCCGAATAACCTGTACTCTGCATTCGAAAAGACGCATTTCTGCATTCGAAAAGACGCATTTCGCGTCTTTTCGGCTTGTAACGGGAAAAGGAATGTGTTATAATGCGCACAAACGGGAAAAACGTCCGCGTTCGGCGGACGATTGGATTGGAGAAGCACATGCTGCAAACGGAACGATTGATTTTGCGCCCGTGGGAGGAATCCGACGCGGAAGCGCTGTTTGAATATGCAAAGGATCCGGCGGTGGGTACGCCTGCCGGCTGGCCGCCGCATCAAAGCTTTGAGGAAAGCCGGGAGATTCTGCGCCGCGTCTTGATGCGTGACGAAACCTTCGCGGTCTGCCGCAAGGAAGACAACCGCGCAATCGGCTCGATCAGCCTGAAGCGGGACACGGATCTGACATTCGGCGCGGACGAACGCGAGCTCGGCTATTGGCTCGCCAAACCGTTCTGGGGGCAGGGCTTGATGCCGGAGGCGGCAAAGGAACTGATTCGCTACGGCTTTGAGGAGCTTGGACTCAGCCGTATCTGGGCCGGGTATTACGACGGGAACAGCAAGTCAAGGCGTGTGCAGGAGAAATGCGGGTTCCGGTATCAGTCGACGGATACCGGCATCGATGTGCCGCTGATGCACGAAACGCGCACCGGCCACACCAACGTGCTGACACGGGAGGAGTGGCTGCGGCAGGGCAAAAAGCACCCGCTGATCGGCGTGACCGCGCTGTACGATGCGGAACTGGAAAGCCTTTGGATGATGCCTGCCTACCTCGAACGGATTCGTGAGGCGGGCGGAACGCCGATCCTGCTGCCGATGACGGCGGACGAATCCGAGATCGCGCAGCTTGTTTCCGTACTGGACGGCATCTTGTTTGCCGGCGGGCAGGACGTCTCGCCCGCGCTGTACGAAACCACGGACGAAACCGGAACGGTTCAGCCATGTCCGCAGCGTGATGCATTCGAGCCGACGCTGCTGCG
This sequence comes from Clostridia bacterium, assembly GCA_017448545.1. Lineage (GTDB taxonomy): Bacteria > Bacillota > Clostridia > Christensenellales > CAG-138 > UBA3792. The sequence goes on along the minus strand of JAFSLH010000023.1, from coordinate 49,180 downwards.
GCTGGCGCTGAAGAAGGACCTTCCCGTGTTCGGCATCTGCCGCGGGCTGCAGCTGATCAACGCGTGCTGCGGCGGGGACCTGTATCAGGACCTTCCTCTGCAGCGACCGTCGGATGTTTGCCATCGGCAGGAACGGCCCTATACCGATCCGGTGCATACGGTAACGCTGACGGCGGACGGCGGGCTGCGCGCGCTGCTCGGCACGGAGACGCTCGCGGTCAACAGCTGCCACCACCAGGCGATTCGGACGCTTGCGCCCGGGTTCCGGGCGACGGCGATCACGCCGGACGGTCTGATGGAAGCGATTGAAAAACCGGACGCGCCGTTCGTCTGGGCTGTGCAGTGGCATCCCGAGATGCTGTCGCAGTCGGATGCGGCGAGCCGGAAACTGTTTGAACGGTTCGTGCAGGCCTGTCGGGAACGCGCGAATCGGGCGTGACGCGGCATGGATGCGATTTATGCAGCATAGACTATCCTGTCGAAAGAAGAAAGGAACGGAACGATGAAAAAATGGGGAAAGATTTCGATCGCTGCGGCGCTTGGCGTGCTGTTTCTTGCGCTGATCGCGATTGTGAAATGGGTTGACGTGGCGGCGATCGGGCCGGAGGGAACGAGCGTCGGGCTGTCGCATCTGAACGGCGCGGTCGCGTCCGCACTCGGCTTTCAGGAGACGTGGTACAAGATCACAAAGCTCACCGGCTACGTTGCTTTTGCGGTGATCGCCGCGTTTGCCGTGCTCGGCGGCTGGCAGCTGATTTCGCGGAAAAGTCTTGCGAAGGTCGATCGAAAACTGCTGTTCCTTGCGGGACTGTACGTAGTGACGGCGGTGCTCTATGTCGTGTTTGAGAAAGTGGTTATCAACTATCGGCCAGTGATCGTGCCGGGCGACGCAGGCCCGGAAGCGTCATTCCCGTCCACGCATACGATGCTGGCGGTCGTCGTGTTCGGCAGCGCGCTGCTTCTGCTGCCGGATTATCTTGCGGATCGGCGGCTGCTGCTCGGCGCGCGGTGCGTTGTGTGCGCGCTGCTGCTCGTTACGGTGATCGGGCGGCTGCTTTCCGGCGTGCATTGGCTCACGGATATCCTCGGCGGCATTCTGCTCGGCGCGTTTTTGCTTGCGGCGTTCCGCCTTTTCACAGAACAGATGCATCCGAATAAGTTGAAACGGTAAGCAATCTCTGCGAAGGAAGCGAACGGGCTTCCTTTTTTGATTGCGGCGGAATCGTACACTTTTTTTGAACAATTTCCGATTGGGTTGCAAAATCGGTTCCGTTTTGGTATGATGTACGCAGAAAAATTGCGGTAAAAATGTCGAAGGAGCGCAGCGTTGCAGGAAGGTCCGCGGATTCAGGCGTATAAGACGGTTCAGCGTGCGTCGGAAATCGAGAATGTCGAAAAGCGTTCCCGGTTTATCGGACGCTGCTGGCCGGTTGCGAGCGAGGCGGAAGCGCTTTCGATTCTCGAGCGGATCCGGAAGGAATGCTGGGATGCGACGCACAATTGCTATGCGTACGTGCTGCGCGGCGGCACGGCGCGGTATTCGGACGACGGCGAGCCGTCCGGCACGGCGGGCATGCCGATGATGGAAGCGCTGAACCGGATCGGCGTGACCGATACGCTCGTGATTGTGACGCGCTATTTCGGCGGGATTCTGCTCGGCGCGGGCGGGCTGGTGCGCGCATATTCGAAGGCGACGTGCGACGCGGTTCGTGCGGCGGAGCTCGTTCAGATGCTGCCGTGCATCGCATATTCGGTGCGCTGCGCCTATCCGTACTGGAACACGGTGCGGATGCTTTGCGAGCAGCACGGGCGCGCGGACGAGATCGCGTATGCCGAGGATGTCAGCTGCACGGTCTGGGTCGAACGGACGCACGGCGACGCGTTCGTTGCCGCAATGACGGATCGGACGGAGGGCCGGATCGTCCCGGAACCGATTTTGGAAGACTGCTTCCCGTTCCCGGCGGAGGTGACGGAATGAAACAACTGCGAAGGATCGCACTGCTTGCGATATGCCTGCTTTTGGGCATGTCTCTTTGGGCTGCGCCTTCGTTTGCCGAGGAATCGCATTCCATTCAGATGACGATCAAGGTTGCGCCCGATACGCAGCTGAGCGAGAGCGGAACGGTCGAGTATCTGACGTTTACGATCGCCAACCGCGGTTCGGAGTCCTATACGCTGAACAATGCGCGCCTTTCGGGCGGCTATGACGGGATCGAGCGCCAGCTCGAGGGGGATATGACGGTCTCGCCCGGCGGCTCGAAGGAGTTTACGCTCTACAATGTTCCGGTCTCCTACGACCAGCTCGGGAACGCCGTCCGGTATACGTTGACCTGGGAGGAGATTCGGATCGAAGAGCCGGAAGACCCGGAGGACCCGGAAGCCGAACCCGTGACGGTGACAACGACGCAGTCCACGTCGGCCATGGTTCTGATCGAGCGGTTCATTCCGCCGGTGCTGACGGTTTCGGTGAGCGCGAGTGACGCATATGTGGGCGTAGGGGAATCCTTTACGGTCACTTACCGGATCGCGAATGAGACCAAATACGACATTACCGATATCGAGATGACGGACCCCGGCGTGTATGAAGGGACGATTCCGCTGCCGGGCAGGGATCTGACCGCGGGCGCGTCGATCACTGTACCCGTGACGTATACGATGGAAGAGGAGGACATGGAGTTCCGGCCGGTGCTGTCGTATGTTGCCGCGCGCAGACCGACCGTGACCGAAGCCGAGGAATCGGTCGTCGTCGGAACGGTCGTCGTCGGGATTCAGCTGGACGTGCAGCAATATCCGGCAAATGAAGAGGGCACGACGTTTGCGATCACCGTGACGAACACCGGCAACCGCGCCATGAAGCAGCTGCAGCTGTACGACGAGATCAATACGCCGATCGAAAGCGCGTTCGACCTCGGCCCGCAGCAGCAAAAGGTCATTTCGTTTACGGTTCCGTCTGCGTATTCGGCGGGCATCGTCCGAACGGTGACGTTCCGCCTGACCGGCAAAGACTTTTTCGGCGATGATTTCCAGTTTACGGACGTCAACAGCTATACCTGCGCGCCGTACATTACGTCGGACGCCGTTCGTCTGAGTCTCTTTGCGTCGATCACCAATGCGTTCATCGACGACAGCGGAAAGCTGTGCGGCACGGTGCGGGTTGAAATCCGCAACTATTCCGACGTTCGCATCGTTTCGGCGGTCCTGGAGGAAATGGACCTGTTCGGCGACGTGCAGACGTACGACGAACTGCAGCGCGGCGAAACGTTCTTTACGACGACGTATCAGCTGGACAACGTGCCGGAGCTCATGTTCCGGCTGCGGGCGACGGACGTCGTCGGGCAATCGTATACGACGGAGCCCGTGACGCTTTCGCTCGATCAGCTGCGTGCGCTCGCGACAAAGACGGAGACGCCGACCGTCATTTACTATTCCAATGCGTTCCTGAAACAGCTGACCGATCGGATCGGCAGCGCGTTCCGAAACGTTGTTTTCGTTGTACTTCTGCTTGTCGGCGTGAGCGTGCTGATCTCAATGGTGCTCTGGTTTCTGGAGCATCGGATTACCGCACAGCTCCCGCGCGACAGCATTCTTTCGATCAAGGTTCCGACCGCGGCAAAACCGGCGCAGGGTGCGATCGATCATGTTTTGAAGGAGTCGCCGGCCGAGCAGCTCGGCTATATCGCGCCCGCCAAGATTCGCTACGGTTCCGCAACGCTCCGGCAGCAGGAACACGAGGAATCCATCGGCAAGATTCTGTTTGCGCCGCTGCGCGGCCGGCAGGAGCCCGCGGCGGCTGCGCCGAAGAAACCGGCGGCAGGCCTTTTCCGGGAAACCGCGCCGTTCCATAGGCCGGATACGGAAAAGCCCAAACAGGCCGAACAACCGCAAAAGGCCAAACCCGTCGAACAGCAGCAAAAGCCTAAACCGGCCGCAGAGCCGCAAAAGCAGTCGCAGCCCGGCGCGCAGCGGGCGAAGGCGAACAAACCGAAAGCACGCATGCAGATTACGGACTACCGACCGACGGAACACCGCCGGCGGCTGCATCCGAATGAACGGATACGAATCGGATCGGGGAGGAACGTATGAGGTGGTATTGGATTGTTCTGATGGTCGTCGGCGCCCTGCTCGCATTCTTTTTGATCGCAGGCTATCTGCTGTTCCGCTACATTTGCGGAACCGATCGGAAAAAGTCGGCCAGCCTGGAGGGGGACGCAACGCGAACGCTGAAGGACTACGCGCCGCTGATCAAGCAGAAAGCGGTGCAGAACGCGTCGCTTCCGCATGAGATCGTCAACATCAAGGCGTTCGACGGGTTTACGCTGCGCGCAAAGTTCTACGCAAACCGGCTTACCGACCGCGTCGTGATCCTGCTGCACGGGTATCACAGCTGCGTTTCCTGGGATTTTGGCGCGAGCTTTGAAATGTATTATCAGGCCGGGTATTCGATCCTCGCGGTCGATCACCGCGGCCACGGCAGCGGCGGCGACTATGTCGGCTTCGGCGCGCTCGACCGGCGCGACGTGCAGCGCTGGATGGACTGGATCGTTTCGCGCTGCGGCGATTCGTCAAAGATTGCGCTCGCAGGCGTGTCGATGGGCGCGGCGACCGCGTTGCTGGTCAGCGGAAACGATCCAATCCCGCAGCTTGCCGCTGTCATCGAGGACAGCGGATTCAGCAGCATGCAGGACTTGCTGCAGAAGCTGATTCGGAATATGCACGTGCCGCCGATGCCGCTGCTTGCATTCGCGTCGCTTTGGAGCAAAATACTTGCCGGGTATTGGTTCGGCGAGTCGTGCCCCGAGCACGCCGTGCTGCTTTCGCAAACGCCGACGCTGTTCATACACGGCACCGCCGATGCGTTTGTCCCGTTTGAGATGATGGGCCGCGTCTACGCCGCCTGCGCCGCGCCGAAGGAAAAGGCCGTATTCGAGGGCGCGATCCACGGCGAATCCAGCTATCGCGATCCCGAACGCTACCGCGCCGTCGTGTGCGGATTCCTGGGAAAGTATATGGTATAACAAAAACGCGAAAGCGCCGCTTCCGGTCGAAGCGGCGCGCGTTCGTTTATGAGAGCAATTCGGCCATATCCGTGGACAGGGGAGCGGTGAGCAAAATCTGTTCACCGGTCAGCGGATGCCGGAAAGAAAGTTCTGCGGCATGCAGCGCGGGCCGGTCGATGCGCGGGTCACGCTGTCCGTACAGCCAGTCGCCGAGCAGCGGACAGCCGATGTATGCCATGTGCACGCGCAGCTGATGCGTCCGTCCGGTATGCGGAACGAGCCGGACGAGGGAGAGCCCGTCCCACGACTGCAGCACGGTAAACGACGAGCGCGACGGCGCGCCGTCCGAGCAAACGGCGCGGCGGTAGGTTGAGCCCGGACAGTTCCCGATCGGCGCGTCGATCTCGCCGAAGTCCGAAGCGGGACGGCCTATAGCGATTGCAAGATACGTTTTATGAAGATTCCCGGCGTGCTGGAGGGGTTTCATAAAGCTGTGCGCCCAGCCCGATTTTGCGACCGTTAGGAGCCCTGTCGTGCCCTTGTCGAGCCGGCTGACCGGATGCGGGTTCTCGTCGTCCCCGAGGTATGCCGCGAGCGCGTTTTCGAGCGTGACCTCGTTCGGATCGCGCGCAGGATGCACGGACAGGCCGGCCGGCTTGTCAATCACGAGCAGATCGTCGTCCTCGTAAACAACGGACAGCGGCGCGGGCATCGGAACGATGCGCGGGTCTTTCCCGCCGTCGCCGACGGCAACCATCAGCCGATCGCCGGTCTGCACCGGATGCGTCACATAAACCGGCGCACCGTTCAGCAGAATCCCGTTTTCCCGGCGCTTCAGCCGCGAACAGAGCGCGTCGGAAACCAGAAGCTGCCCGGACAGCACGTCCTTCACCTTCGCTCCGTCAAACCTCGATGCAATTGTGTATTCGATCGTTCGCATGGCATTTCGCTTTTCGTTCGTGATGGCTCCATTATAGCAGGATATCCCGGAAATGCAATCACAACGGAAGGGTAAACAGAAAAGCGGGAAGGATTCGGTTCCTTCCCGCCTTGTGTGCTTCGTTTTTATGCGTTGCAGAGCTTTTCGAACAGTTTCTTGACCGACATCTTGTCCGGTCGACGCCGTTCGCCCGAAAAGGACAAATCAGCAGAATGTTTCCGTTCTGTTCAGCGACAGGATGCCGGCGCAGCAGGAGATTTTCGTAAAAGTGAGCGTGGGGAAGACCTTCCGTAATTCGTCCGCGACAAAATAGAATTCGTCCTCGTCCCATTCATTGCCCGCGTCTCTGCGGCACTGTTCAAGCTGCTCCCGGGTTTCAAAGGCGACGTCGCCGATCAGAATCTGCCCGCCGGGCTTCAGAAGCCCCTGCAGCACACGCAAAAAGCGGTTTTTCTGCTCGTCGGGCAGATGGTGCATGGCGTAGGTCGCCACGATGAAATCATAGGTCTGCCGCAAAAGCGGATCGACCAATCCCTGTGCAAAATCGCCCTGATACAAGTGTGCTTCGGGCATCTTCTCGGAAGCCAGTTCCATCATCCTTGCCGAAAAGTCCTGCCCATAGATCGTGCATCCGGTTTCGTACAGCTTCGCCGTCAGCGTTCCCGTGCCGAATCCGACGTCCAGAACCATGGCCTTCGGCTTTGCCATAACGATCCGATAGACGGTTCCCAGCACGTCTTTGTATCCGGCAAACGGGTAGGCGTTATCCGCATCGGAAAGTCCGACGGCTTTGTCGTACCCGTCCGCCCAAAAGTCAAATCCGTTTTGATCCAACATGGTTTTCTTCCGATCCTTTCGCACCGGTTTCTTTATACAGAAGGTCCGCCAGCATGGACTTTCGAAAGCCCTTCACGCGCGACTGCAGCGTCAGCTCCGCGTTCTTTCCGCAGACGTCCACCGGGTCATACTGAATGCAACCTGCCTGCCGCACATAGGCGAAGGCGCCGTCCTTGCCGGCAAAACGGTAGCTGCCGAGCAAGCCCTGCTTGGCCAGAAGAAAGGTCTGCGCCTGTTGTTTTGTCAGCACGATCATGGGTTGTCCTCCGCGGTTCGGGATAGGGGTAGAGTACCGGTCGTTCTGCATTTACGGATGCATCGGTTTTCTTGCCAGATACAGGAGATAGGTATCCTCGAAGACCACTTTGCCGCCGTTTTCTTCGACCGTGTTTCGAAGCCCCTCAAACAATTGTGTTTTGTACGGTTCGGGAATCACGAGATGATCGCAATGCGTGCCGCAGAAGGAAACATATTCGTCTGCGGTCATTTCACGGCGGCCGAAAAAGTCATGCCGCTCGAAATCCGTATATCCGTAGTTCGGCGCGTTGTCGTATCGGAACCCGCCGTGGGTATAAGGCGTTGCAGGCTTGAAATACAGGTCGTACTGCTCCTGAATCTTCCGATACAGCGTCTCGTTCGGCGTTTTGTAGTCCGATCTTGTCAGCATCATAGCGAGCGTGCCGCCCGGTTTCAGCAGAGAGAACGTTTTTGAAAAGGCGATTTCTTCCGGAATCCATTGGATGGTCGCCGCGGAATAGATCAGATCAAACCGCTGCTGCCCGAAATCATAGGGGATGAAGTCGCCGTTCACGAGATGGAAGTTCAGAAACCTGTCGTACTTTTCCCGCATCTTGGCACAGAGGCGATCGCCGAGCTCGATCGCGCGATAGTCGCATCCCGTTTCGAGGATCGGGTCCGTCGCCTGTCCGGTTCCCGGGCCGATCTCCAGAACGCACTTTTCGGGGCCGAGCGCTGTCCGGCCGATCAGGTATTCGAACAATTCCGCACTGTACCGCGGTCGGAACCGGTCGAACTGCTCGGGGATCGTATCAAAGACCTTTCTGAATTCCATGCGATGACCTCCGCAAACATCGATCGGGATGATTATACCAAATTGCATTCGCGGAATCAAGTAAAGCTGCATATGTGAAGATTGCGCCGATGGTGCAAGAGATGTCGTGCCTTACGGCACTGTGATGTTTTGCGGCGCTGCCGTAAAGTGATGCGATGACGTTGTTGCAAATGGTCTGACGCCTTTTGCGACAGCCCCATCACTCAAAAAGCGTCCTTTGTCCGATAGACAAAAGACGCTTTTTTCTGGTGGAGGCGGCGAGAGTCGAACTCGCGTCCGAAAACCCGAAAGCAGAACTTTCTCCGAGCGCAGTCAATGTTTTCAAATTCCCATCCGCGGACTCCCATTGACAGGATTCCGGTTCCGGTAGCTTCATAAAGTCCGGCCTGCGGCAAAGCTTATGCAGGTTCGTTCCCTACCCTGATGACGCCCGATCCCGCATCGGTAGGTTTACGCGGGCGGACGTCGTCACTGCTTATGCAGCGGCGAGTGCGTAGTTATTGGTGTCAGTTATTTTAGACAATTTCCCGTTTTTAACGAAGCACGGGGCTTCGGCTCGCTTATCCCACTTTCCTGATCCCCGTCGAAACCATTTCGCCCCCATGGGGAACAACTTGTATACGCCCGCTTACCGGGCGGCGTTGATGAATCGGATCGCGTCGCACGGCCAGGTTGACACCGTTTCCGGAATGAATGGATCCGGATCGTGATACCATCGCGGCGACAGGACGTCGAATCGCGCGGTGGAAAGGCCGTGGTCGCCGCGCGGATACACATGCAGTTCTGTTTCCACGCCGTGCGCGATCAGCGCATTGGCAAACAGCAGCGAATTCTGCACCGGAACCGTGCCGTCCGTCGCCGTGTGCCAGAGGAACGTCGGCGGCGTTTTGGCGTTGACCTGCCGCTCGAGCGACGTCAGCGTCAAAAGCTCGTCGCAGTACCGGTCGCCGAGCAGATTCCGGAACGACTCCCGATGCGCAACTTCGCCGGAAGAGATTACCGGGTAACAGAGAATCATCCCGTCCGCCCGATGCGCGCGTCCCGTATAGCCGATCGAAGCGGCAAACGGATGGTTCCAGAGCACGCCCGCAGCAGCGGCTGCATGTCCGCCGGCGCTGAACCCGCAAAGCCAGATGCGGTTCGGGTCGATGCCGTATTCTGCGGCGTGCGCTCGCAGAAACCGGATCGCCTCAAACGCTTCGATCAGCGCGCAGGGGAAGTATCCGTCGTCCGCAACCGTATACCGCAGCAGAAAAACCGAGAATCCGGCCGCGAGAAACGCGGTTGCAGCGGGTTCGCCTTCGCGCGCGGAAATCTTACGGTACGCACCGCCCGGAAAGAGCAGAACGGCAGGGCGCAGAGCCCGGATCGTTTCGTCATAGACCGGCAGGGCGTAGGGGAGAAGCACGCATTCGGATTTCGGCGCCGCTGCGCCGTGCGCCGCATAGTCGACGGCAAAACGGATCGGTTCGGTCTGCATGGGTTACCTCGCCAGCGATTTCCAGTTTCGCTCCACGTCGCGCTCCGCGTCACGCTCGGCGATGCTGGCGCGCTTGTCGTACAGCTTTTTGCCCTTTGCCACGGCAATCTCGATCTTCACGCGTCCGTTTTTGAAGTACGCCTGCAGCGGAATCAGACTGTAGCCGGAAACCTGCTGCAGCGAGGCGAGCTTGCGGATCTCGCGCTTGTGCACGAGCAGTTTCCGCGTGCGGAACGGGTCGTGATTGAAGATATTACCCTGCTCATACGGGCTGATGTGCATCCCGTAGAGGAACAGTTCTTCGTTCTTGACCTGCGCATAGCTGTCCTTCAGATTCAGCTGCCCGCCGCGAATCGATTTGACCTCGGTTCCGACGAGTTCAATCCCGCATTCGTACGTATCCTCGATGAAATAGTCGTGACGCGCCTTGCGGTTCACGGCTGCGATTTTGATTCCCTTATGCACCGGCATAGTGCGTCACTCCTTTCCCTTTAGAATACAAAGGAGCCGTGCGGCCGAACGACGCGCCTTTTTGCGTCTGTCGGCAACATAGCCCCGGTCGATTGCTATTCGCTCTGCTTACTTGAAGAGTTGAATCACAGGCAGCGCGATTGCCAGAACGGCAATAACGATTGCAAGGATCATGGTAATCTTCTGGAGCTTTGCTTCTTTGCTGGCTGCTTTGCCGCGCTGCGAGAAGGTCTTCGTCTCACTGCCGTATGCGGCGCCGAGGCCGGTGGACTTGCTCTTCTGCAGGAGCACTGCAACGCACATCAGAATCGAAGCGACGACGAGCAATCCCAAGATAATGCCGTAAAGAATTTCCATAAACTTTCCTCCATACATAACTGCGGATGATATTATACCACGACAAGGCGGCGAATGCAAGCAAAACGTTCGGAAAAGCGAGCCGTTTTCTCAAAAAAGCAGCGCCGTCCTTCGGGCAAGAACAAAGCCCCATCGGGGATGGGGCTTTGGATACGCGAAGCAATTATCTCTTCGAGAACTGCGGCGCTCTGCGGGCTGCATGCAGACCGTACTTTTTGCGCTCTTTCATTCTCGGATCGCGGGTCAAAAAGCCTGCTTTCTTCAGAACCGCGCGATAGTCGGGATCAACGTTGAGCAGCGCGCGGGAAATGCCGTGACGGATTGCACCCGCCTGGCCGGTCGTGCCGCCGCCGAACACGTTCACGGAAACGTCGAACTTTTCGAGCGTATTCGTCAGAACGAGGGGGGAGCGGACGATCATCTTCAGCGTTTCGAGACCGAAGTAATCTTCGACGTCGCGCTTATTGACCGTGATGTTGCCGGAGCCGGGGAGGAGACGAACGCGGGCAACGGACTTTTTCCGTCTGCCGGTACCGATATATGCTGTCTTTGCCATAAATCTGTTTCCTCCTTATTTGAGCTTCAGCGCCTGGGGCTGCTGCGCCTCATGGTTGTGATCCGGACCTGCATAGACGCGGAGCTTCTTCAGCATCTGACGGCCGAGCGGGCCTTTCGGCATCATGCGGCGGATAGACTCGTAAACTGCGAATTCCGGCTTTTCTTCGAGGAGATGACGGTAGGATACCTCCTTGAGTCCGCCCGGATATCCGGTGTGGTGAATGTACTTTTTGTCATCGAGCTTCTTGCCGGTCAGGCGAACCTTTTCGGCGTTGACGATGATAACGTGGTCGCCGCAGTCGACATGCGGTGTGAACGTGGGCTTATGCTTTCCGCGGAGGATAGCTGCTACTTGGGACGAGAGACGGCCGAGGACCATATCGGTCGCGTCCACAACATACCAGCTGCGCTCTACGGTTTCGCCCTTTGCCATATAGGATTTCATGGCGATCCCTCCATAAAGATATTTTCAAAGTTGCTGTCAGAAGACTTGGTCGGTCGGGGCTGTGACAGACTTCGCCCAATGGCACACCGAGTATATTAACAAAAGAATATGCCCGTGTCAAGCATTTTTTTCCGAGAATCCGTGAATTTTTTCATACAATTTGCACATACTGACCGTAATCCGAACAGGCGGTGAAAAGCTATGAAATCGTATCGAAAAAACCTCGCAATTCCGCTGCACGGGCCGGGCGGAACGGCGCTTCCGGCCGACCGAGAAGTCCGTTATCCCGCACGGGGAGCCAAGGAGGAACGCGCATGAACGTGACCAAGGAAGAATACAAAGCCCTCGTTTCGGAGCGTTCGCCCAAAAGCAAAACGCTCGCACAGTGCGTCAAAGCGTTTGCGGTCGGCGGCGTCATCTGCTGCGTCGGGCAGGGGATCCACGACCTCTATACGCTCGCGCTGCACATGGAAACGACGGCGGCCGATTCCTGGACGTCGATCACGCTGATCGGCCTTGCCGCGATACTGACCGGGCTCGGCGTTTACGACCGGATCGGTTCGTTTGCCGGCGCGGGCAGCGTCGTCCCGATCACCGGCTTTGCAAACTCGGTCGTTGCGCCGGCCATGGAGTTCAAAAGCGAAGGCTTGATCCTCGGTACAAGCGCAAAGCTGTTTACGATTGCGGGCCCCGTTCTGGTCTACGGGATCGGCGCGTCGGTTCTCTGCGGCCTTGTGTACTGGCTGATCGGCCTTATGATGCATTAATCCTCCGGATACCCGACGTAAACGATGTCGTGGATCGTGCGCTGCTTTTCCGTCGTGTTGACCTGCTTGTTGTGCCAGGTCATGCGCGCGGAGATGCCGCCGTCCAGATTGTACGCGGCGGCGCAGCCGAGCTCGCACATCAGATCGGCCAGTTCTTCGAGCGTCAGGCCCATCGAGTAGCCCTTCTGCCGTCCGTCCACGATGATCAGGCAGTAGTGCCCCGGCTCGTAATAGCCGATGGCTGCGCGCGGGTTCGGGCCGCCGATCGTGTCGGGCAGATTGAACTTCGAAAGAGGCTGTCCGTCCTTGTCCAGCAGCATCGGGCCGAAGTTCCACGTGTTCCACGGATCGCGCGCCAGGATCGCATCCGCATTGATTTCACTCGGAGAATACGTCTCCAGAACACCGTCGCGGTACAGCACGCACAGATCGCGGTTGTATTTGCGGCTGTCAAGCTCCAGTTCGCCGTTGACCACGACGAACGCTTTGTCTTTTTTGGTGACGTGATCGCCGGAAAGCGCAACGATCGCGTTGCAGTCCGAAGCAATCTGCTTCATTGACGCGACCGATCCGAGCCGGAACGATCCGCCGGCCTGTCCGCGCCGAATGTCCTCCGGGTTCTGAACCCAGATGTCGGCAATGAAGTACACCAGCGTATTGCCGGTGCGCTCCGTCGTTTCATAGCGGGTCAGCGTGATTTTGCGCGCGTCGTCCTGATACGTATCGTCGGTGTCGGTCACGCGATCCGGTGAAAACAGATCCGCGTGCGTATAATCGAGCACGCCGAGCGGCTCCGGCGTCGGCGTCGGGCTCGGCGTCGGGGACGGGGTAGGAGACGCGGTCGGCGTCGGGGACGGCGTCGGCGGCGGGGTCGGCGCATCGGTGGCGACCGGCGTTGCAAGCACGATCGTGACCGACTGCGATGCAGCCGGCGTTGCCGCCAGGGGCGGTTCGGTCGGAGCAGACTGCATGGGATCGACGGCGACGCACCCCAAAAGAACGGCGCAGACCGCCCCGCCCAAAAGGAACATGCGCAACGCTTTCATATCGGATTCCCGTCCTTTCCGCTTGTTTCGCAAGTAGTATACCATTCCCGCCGCATTCTGTCCATAGCATGCAGACAACCTTTACATTTCCCGGGAAAAGACGCCTCGTCAGAGCATGCGTCGGAGTGTTGAGATAGGATAACGCAAAGGACAGTCCCGGGCGGCAAACGAAACAGCGATCACGCGGAAAAACCCATATGATCGCTGTTTCTTTGATATTGTTTGAGAATGAAAGCTGCCAAAAACTCATAAGCGGTTGATTTTATGAGTTTTATGTGCTATACTATCGTTGGAAAATTCAAATGGGAGGTTAAGGCATGAAGAATCGTGCAGGAAAAACGGTGCAAAATTTCAGCGGAGAGATGGCATACTCATCATTTTATCCGCAACCGTTACCCCCAAACCCTAATATAGAAGTCGATGCAGAGATGCAGCAGCTGTTGATCGACGCGCATAAGAAGCTGGCGCTGCTGAACGGTCTGTCTGACCGGATCCCGAACAAGGATCTGTTCATATCCATGTACGTCAGGAAGGAGGCGCTGGTATCCTCCCAGATCGAGGGCACACAGTGCACACTGGAAGATGTACTGAACCCGGAGATCGACGAAAATGCCAATGCCGATGTTTCCGACGTGGTGAATTATGTCCGGGCGATCAATTTCGGCATCAAGCGCATGGAGGATCTGCCGCTGTGTAACCGGCTGATCCGGGAGACGCATGCGGTGCTGATGAACAGTGTCCGCGGCGGCGATAAAACGCCCGGCGAGTTCCGCGTATCGCAGAACTGGATCGGCGGTATCGGCAGCACGCTGAAGAACGCCCGCTTCATCCCGCCCAACCCGCAGGATATGATCGACTGCATGTCGGCGCTGGAGCGTTTCATGAACGAAGACGACGAGATGGATCCGTTGATCAAGGCGGCCTTGCTGCACTATCAGTTTGAGACGATCCATCCGTTCCTCGACGGCAACGGCCGCGTCGGGAGGTTGCTGATCACGCTCTTCCTGATGAGCAAAGAGGTCATCTCATCGCCGGTACTGTACCTGTCGTGTTTTCTGAAATCCAACCGGATCGAATACTACGACAGGATGAGCGAAATCCGCAGAGTGGGGAACTACGAGCAATGGGTGAAGTTCTTCTTGCGCGGCGTCGCAGAAACTGCGGAAGATGCGACGGAGACCATCGATCGGCTGAATGATCTGCATCAAAAGAACGAGGCAAAACTGGCAGACGTCCCGACGCGCTCTCGGCAGAATATCATGAACCTGTTTGCATATATCGAGCGCAACCCAATCATTGAGACGGTAAAAACGGCGGCTGCATTGGGGCTTTCCCGCAATGGTACCGCAAAATATATCGCCACGTTATGCAATAAGGATATCTTAAAGTATTCTGCGAAATCCGGCAAAGCGTTGGTATTCGCCTATGAGGAGTATCTGGATATACTGAGAAAAGATACGTAAATCATATTGTAACCCCGATGCTTACGAGGAAAAAAACGCATGAAGATAAACCGTGTTATTACAAAACGATAGGAATCTTCAGAGTATTGATGTTACCCTTGGATTTTCTTTTACGGACTTTTTGAACAGCCCCATCTTCAAAAAAACACTTGCGCACACCGACATCCGACATCCGGGGACGTTTTTGCCGGAAGACCAGGGACGTTTTTGCCGGAAGCTCCGTTCTTGCATTTCGGAAAGAAGGGTGTTATACTGTATGCGGTAAGAAGTCGGCGGAACGGCGTCGGTTGCGCGTTCTCCGACAGGGAAGGGAAACTATGCAGAAACTATCCTCGTTTTTCAAAGCGATTCATCCGAAATACTGGATTTACGACTTTGTTCGGTTTACATGGACGCCGGCGCTGTACCTGCTGCAGCGGCCCAAAATCCTGTTCTGCAACAAGGAAGGCAAAATGCCCCGCATCAAGGGCCGCGCGATCATCGTTTCCAACCACACCTGGTGGATGGACCCGATCACCGTCATTCTTACGTTCTGGCGGCGCAGACTGTATTCGCTTGCGGCGGTCGAGGTTCTGGGCCCGAGCCGCTTCGCACGATTCGTCCGGAATTCGATTCTGTTCGTCGACGTGGATCGCACCAAGCTCGATATCCGCAGCTTCAACCGCTGCGTGCAGCTTTTGCGGGACGACCGCTGCCTGCTGATCTTCCCGGAGGGGCGGTTCGTATTTGACGACGAAGTGCAGCCGTTCAAGGGCGGCACGGCGCTGATGGCGATGCAGACCGGCGCGCCGATCTATCCCGTCTACATTCACGGACTGTACCGGCTGTTTCATCCGATTTATATGGCGGTCGGCGACCCGATCGACGTGGCTTCCCTGATCGACGGCGCGCCCGATTCCGCCAAGGTGCAGGCGATCAACGATTTGATGCGGGAGCGCGTCAACGACCTAAGACTGAAGCTCGAGGCGTCGATCCCCGAAAAAGAGCTTTCCGACCTGCGCAAGTTCAAGGCCGAAAAGCGTGCCGCGCTGGCCGCCAAGGCGGAAGAACGCGCGCGCGCATGGCGAGAAGCGCAGGAAAAGGGAAAGGTGTGAGTATGCTGCATATCGGCTGCCACCTTTCTCCGTCGGCGGGCCTTGCGCGCATGGCGGAAAACGCCGTATCGATCGGCGCGGATACGTTCCAGTTCTTTGCGCGGAATCCGCGCGGCTCCAAAGCCAAGGCGATTGATCCGGCCGACGCCGCGGCGATGGCGTCCCGGCTGCGGGAGAACGGATTTGCGCCGGTGCTGGTGCATGCGCCGTATACGCTGAACCCGTGTTCGGCGGACCCGAAGGTCGTCGAGTTTGCCCACATGGCGATGGCGGACGATCTGAACCGGCTCGCCCTGATGGGCGTCGACCTTTACAACCTGCATCCCGGCAGCCACGTCGGGCAGGGAACGGACGTCGGCGTCGAAAAAACGGCGGCGCTTCTGAACGCGCTGCTGACCGAATCGTTTTCCGGCGTCGTGCTTTTGGAAACGATGGCCGGGCAGGGGAGCGAAATCGGCGGAACGTTTGAGCAGATTCGCGCGATCATCGACCGCGTGGAGCGCAAAGACCGGCTCGGCGTTTGCCTCGACACCTGTCACGTGTTTGCGGCGGGGTACGACATCGCCGCCGACCCGGATGCGGTCTTGACGGAATTCGACCGTGTGATCGGACTGGAACGGCTGCGGTACGTGCATCTGAATGACAGCATGTTCGGGTGCGGCAACCATAAGGACCGGCACGCGGCGATCGGCGCGGGCATGATCGGCTGTGAGGGAATCCGGCGCATCGTAAAGCATCCGGCGCTGCGTTCGCTGCCGTTCTGCCTCGAAACGCCGCACGAATCGCTTGCGGAGTACGCCGAGGAGATTGCGCTTGTGCGGAGGCTGGCGGATGAAGACTGAACCGGTTGCCGTAGCATCGTGCAGGGAATATGAAGTGCAGACCGTTAAGGCGGTTTTGGCGGACCTGATCGGGAAGATTGACGGCTTTGCCGCGATTCGGCCCGGGATGCGCGTCGGGATCAAAGCGAATCTCGTTGCGGCGGGGAAGCCCGAGACCGCGATTACGACGCATCCCGCCGTTCTGGCGGCGCTGTGCGAACTGCTGATCGAGCGCGGCGCGTCCGTCGTCGTCGGCGACAGCGCGGGCGGGCCGTGGACGGCGCCGTACATGAACCATATTTATTCGGTCAGCGGCATGGAAGCGGTGACTGCGGCGGGCGGAGAGATGAACGGCGACTTTTCGGAAGCGGAAGCGTCGTTCCCGGAAGCCGTACAGGCCAAATCGTTCCGGTACACCGGCTGGCTCGACCGATGCGACACGATCATCAACGTCTGTAAAGTCAAGTCGCACGGCATGATGGCGCTTTCGAACGCGGTCAAAAACCTGTTCGGAACCGTGCCGGGGATTCTGAAACCGGAGTACCATTACCGCTATCCGAACCCGAACGATTTTGCCGACATGATCGTCGATATTGCGGACTACTGGAAGCCGGTGCTGCACATCGCGGACGGGATCGTCGCGATGCAGGGGAACGGGCCGACGCGCGGCACGCCGTATCCGCTCGGCGCGCTGCTGGTCTCGAAAAATCCGCATCTTCTGGATCGGGTCACGGCGGAGCTGCTCGGGCTGTCGGTCGACGATATTCCGACGCTGCAGGCGGCAAAGCGGCGCGGGTATCTGCCCGACCGGTTTTCGGACATCACCGTGATCGGGGACTGGGAATCGCTGCGGGCGGATCGGTTCGAACGGATTCTGAACCGGAACAGCACGCTGTTTGCGGAAACCGATACGGCATGGGGCCGGCTCAAACGGCGCGTCATCACCGCGGCGCTCGGGTCGAAACCGGTCGTGAAGCGTGCGGAATGCGTCGGCTGCCGTCAGTGCGAAAAGATTTGTCCCGCAAAGGCGATCACGATGCAGAAGGGGATTCCGGTCATCGACCGCAAACAGTGCATCCGCTGCTTCTGCTGCCAGGAGTTTTGCCCGAAGGGCGCGATGAAGGTGCATCGCAGTCCGATCGCAAAGCTCGTCAACCATTGAACAAAACCGGCGCTCAGCCGTAAAAAGGAGAGGAATATCATGAAGAAACTGTGGAATGAATTCAAGACGTTTGCGTTCAAGGGCAATGTACTGGATATGGCGGTCGGCGTTATTATCGGCGGCGCGTTCGGCGCGATTGTCACGTCTCTGATCAACGACGTTCTGATGCCCCTGATCGGCCTTCTGATCCGGGTGGACTTCGCCAAGTGGTTTGTTGCGCTCAACGGTGAAAAGTATGAGAGCCTCGAAGCCGCGACGGAAGCCGGCGCCGCCGTTCTGAACTACGGCAACCTGATCTCGACGGTCATCTATTTCCTGCTGGTCGCGCTGTGCATCTTCCTCGTTGTGAAGGCAATGAACACGGCGAAGAAGCGCGTCGAAGACCTCAAGAAAAAGGAAGAGCCCGCGCCCGAGCCCGCGAAGAAGCCGCGCCTTTGCCCGTACTGCTTCGGCGAGATTCATGACGAAGCGACGCGCTGCCCGCACTGCACGAGCGATCTGACCAAGTAACGATTTCGATTTTTGTATTCACGGAGGACAAACCATGCAGCAGGACGGAAAAGTTTTCGTCGGGTTCGGAGAGCAGCCCGCATACATTCTGCCGTCGATGGCAAATCGCCACGGACTGATTTCGGGCGCAACCGGCACCGGAAAAACGATCACGCTCAAAGTCATGGCAGAGTCGTTTTCTTCCCTCGGCGTTCCGGTATTTCTGGCGGACGTCAAGGGGGACCTTTCCGGCTGCTGCAAACCGGGCGAGCGGAGCGAAGCGCTGGACAAGCGGCTTCGCAAAGTGTCCGTCGACCCGGACACATTCCCGTATACGCGCTTCCCGGTTCGGTTCTGGGACGTGTTCGGCGAGGGCGGCCATCCGGTGCGGACGACCGTCAGCGAAATGGGAGCGTCCCTGCTTGCGCGTTTGCTCGGACTGACCGACGTGCAGACCGGCGTTCTCGCGATCGTGTTTCGCGTTGCGGACGACAAGGGCTGGCTTCTGACCGACCTGAAGGATCTGCGGGCCATGGTCGCCTACGTTTCCGAGCATTCGGCGGAGCTTCTGGACGAGTACGGAAACGTTTCCAAGCAGTCAGCCGGCGCCATTCAGCGCGCGCTGCTGCAGCTCGAAGATGCGGGCGGAACGAAGTTTTTCGGCGAACCGGCGATCCGGCTGGACGACTGGATGCAGTGCGATGAGGACGGACGCGGCTTCATCAACATTCTGCACTGTGAAAAGCTGTACCGTTCGCCGCTGCTGTATTCGACGTTTTTGCTCTGGCTGCTCGCGGAACTGTTCGAGGAACTGCCCGAGGTCGGCGATCTCGAAATGCCGAAGCTCGTGTTCTTCTTCGATGAAGCGCATCTGCTGTTCAAGGATGCGCCGCGTACCCTCTGCGACAAGGTGGAGCAGGTGGTCAAATTGATCCGTTCCAAGGGCGTCGGCGTCTACTTCATCTCGCAGCAGCCGTCCGATATGCCGGATGCGGTGCTGGCGCAGCTCGGCAACCGCGTGCAGCACGCGCTGCGCGCCTATACGCCGACGGAGCGCAAGGCGATCAAGGCCGCCGCAAACTCGTTCCGAACGAATCCGGCGTTCAACACCGAGGAGGTGCTCGAATCGCTCGGCACCGGCGAAGCGCTGGTCAGCTTCCTGAACGAAAAAGGCATCCCGAGCGTCGTGGAGCGCGCGACGATTCTGCCGCCGCAGTCTATGATGGGCATGATCGACGACGATCGCCGCCGCGCGGAGATCGAAGCCGACGACCTGTACGGCGTTTACGAAAAAGCGGTGGACAACGAATCCGCGTATGAGATTCTGAAGTCGCAAAAGGAGCAGGCGCAGAAGGAACAGGCCGAAAAGGCGGAGCAGGCCGAAAAGGAAAAAGCTGCCAAAGAGAAAGAGAAGGCCGCGACAACGAAGAAAACAACGTCGTCCCGCACCTCCTCGAAGAAGAGCAGCACGCTTTCCAAGGCGGCTTCGTCGACGATGAACACGATCGGCAGGGAAGTCGGGCGTTCCGTCGCGCGCGGTCTCCTCGGAACGATCAAAAAGTGGTTTTGACAAATCGGATCGAAATCGTAAACATTTTGAACGCTTCGTGAAGTTTGTCCCGCACCACTTGAAGAACGGATTCAAGCCGGATATAATACTATAATGTAAAAACTGTATGGGAGGGGAACAAGATGATCTTCATCGGGATTCTGATGATCTTGTTGGGCTGTGCGTTCGGTGCGATGGGTTACATGATCGCATTCCAAAACAAGTATGCGCTGATCAACCATTTCATTGAGGACAGACACAGCGGAAAACTGGACAACGCGTATGCGCGCCGCACAGGCCTGTTGGAAATTCTTTGGGGCTTTTTGTCCCTTCTGCTCGGCATTCTTGTGCTGTGCATCCGTTCGGTTCCGTTCACCTGGACGGTGTTCTGCATTGTCTTGCTCGGCACCGCCGCAACGCTCGTCGTTCATACGCTGCTGTCCATCCGGAAAGCAAAGTAATCGGCGTAATCGAAACGATTCCAAAAGCAGGAGACGGCAAAACGTTTCCTGCTTTTCCGTCGGCTAAAAAAACCCTGTAAAAAACAATAGAAACGAAATACAGCGCTTGCATTTTCCAAAAGCATGTGTTAGAATACGTCGAAAATTCAATACTGCCTTATCAAGAGCGATGGAGGGACGGGCCCTGTGAAATCCGGCAACCTGCCTAAGGCAAGGTGCCAATTCCCGCAGCGAAAGCTGAAAGATGAGACGCATCGGCTCATCTTCGGATGAGTTTTTTGTTTGTCTGTGATCGGGCAGAGAAAGAGGAAAATCATGCAAAAAGACTATTTCACCAGTGAATCCGTGACCATCGGGCATCCGGACAAGATCTGCGATCAGCTCAGCGACGCCGTGCTGGACGCGATTCTGGAGCAGGACCCGCAGGCGCGCGTTGCCTGCGAGTGCGCGTGTACGACCGGGCTTGTGCTCGTGATGGGCGAGATCACGACCGAGTGCTATGTGGACATCCAGTCCGTCGTGCGCAATACGGTCTGCGAGATCGGCTACGACCGGGCCAAGTACGGATTCGACGGCAGCACCTGCGGCGTCATCGTCGCGCTGGACAGCCAGTCGAGCGACATCGCGCTCGGCGTGGATCGCAGCCTCGAGAGCAAGCTCGGCACGGAAACCGACGACAAGGACACCGGCGCGGGCGACCAGGGCATGGTGTTCGGCTATGCGTGCAGCGAGACGAAATCGCTGATGCCGCTGCCGATCGACCTGGCGCATAAGCTGACGCGCAGGCTGACCGCGGTACGCCGTTCCAAGGAGTTGCCGTATCTGCGGCCGGACGGAAAATCGCAGGTCACGGTCGAGTATGCAAACGGCAAGCCCGTCCGGATCGACGCAGTCGTTCTGTCCACGCAGCATGACGATTCCGTCACGCATGAAACGCTCGAACGGGACGTGCTGGAGCACGTCATCCGGCCGAGCCTGCCCGCGGAATTGCTGGACGAACAGACGCGCATCTTCATCAACCCGACCGGCCGGTTCGTGATCGGCGGCCCGCAGGGAGACTCGGGCCTGACCGGGCGAAAGATCATCGTCGACACGTACGGCGGATACGCGCGGCACGGCGGCGGCGCGTTCTCCGGCAAAGACCCGACAAAGGTGGATCGCAGCGCGTGCTACATGGCGCGTTATATCGCAAAGAACGTCGTGGCGGCGGGGCTCGCCGAGCGCTGCGAGCTGCAGATTGCTTACGCGATCGGCGTTGCGCAGCCCGTTTCCGTCCGCGTCGATACGTTCGGCACCGGAACCGTCAGTGACGAAACGCTGGTCAACGCGATCCGCAAGGTATTCGATCTGCGGCCCGGGGCGATCATCGAAACGCTCGATCTGCGGCGGCCGATCTATCGCAGGACGGCCGAAAACGGCCATTTCGGCAATCCGGCGTTCCCGTGGGAGCAGACGAACCGCACCGAAGCGCTTCGCAGAGCGGCAGAAGAGCAGGCGTGAATTGGGGACTTGACAAACCCAATACCGAATGGTATCATATCATTCGGTTCCGATCTCTGGGTGTAGCGCAGTTTGGTAGCGTGCTTGAATGGGGTTCAAGAGGCCGGAAGTTCAAATCTTCTCACCCAGACCAAAACAACGAAAAAGCCCGAATGCGGGCTTTTTCGTTTTTATAAGCATTTCGTTCATGATCCCGGGCTGGCACAAAGGCGGCGCTACGGGAGAAGCGTCCGAAGCAGCGGCGTCGCTTCCGGCGAAGCTTCGCTGTCGGTCTTGGACGGTTCCAGCGTCGGGATTGTAATATGAATCCCTTCGTCGTCCAGGAACTGCTGCGTATCGACGATAACGCCCTGGCAATGATTGGCAACATCGTTGATCCAGGTGGAGATCGGCCCGCGCAGGTATCCGAAACTGTTCAGCGTGTACAGCGCAAGACCTGCGATGATTGCAATCACGACCAGAAATCCGACGACGCGAAAAACATGCTTCATGCACCGATCCCTCCTTTCTGCGGTAATCTCTGCATCTTTTTCACAGTATACCACATAATATCGGAATCAATCCAAAACAAACTGTGAAATTTTCATGCACTCCGTCGCCGCAATTGCGCTTTCGATCATCGGCTCGAAATCGACGAGCGCTTCGCTTTGCCGCAGCTGTTCGACCTTCGGCCGCGTCACGGGATGCTGCGGGACGAACACCGTGCAGCAGTCCTCAAAGGGCAGAATGGACGTTTCAAACGTGCCGATCTTCTGCGCGCGTTCGACAATTTCTTCCTTATCAAATCCGATCAGCGGACGGAACACGGGCAGCGAAACGGCGTCGTCCGTGCAGGCGAGGCTGTCCATCGTCTGGCTCGCGACCTGTCCGATCGCTTCGCCGGTGACGAGCGCCTGTGCGCCGCACTGATTCGCGATCCGCTCCGCAATCTTCATCATCAGCCGGCGCATCAGAACGGTCGTTTCCGACGACGGGCAGCGGTCGTAGATCGCAAGCTGGATTTCCGTAAACGGCACCAGGTAGAGGTCGATCTCGCCGGCATACCGCGCGACGATCTTGGTCAGCTCCACGACCTTGTCCCGCGCGCGCTCGCTCGTATACGGATAACTGTAGAAATGTACGGCCGAAAGCGCGACGCCGCGTTTTGCGATCATATAACCGGCGACGGGGCTGTCGATGCCGCCGGAAATCAGCAGCATCGCTTTGCCGTTCGTGCCGACCGGCATGCCGCCCACGCCGAGCATCTCTTTCGTAAAGACGAACGCGCTCTGCTGCCGGACTTCCACCGTGACCTTCAGGGCCGGGTGATGCACGTCCACGGAGAGCGTTTCATACGCGTCGAGCAGCACATGGCCGAGCTCGCGGCAAATCTGCTCCGAGGTCATCGGGAACCGCTTGTCCGAACGCTTGGCGAAGCACTTGAACGTCGTGGGCTTGTCCGCATCGGGCGCGACGAGCGAAATCGCCGCCGTCCGGATGGAATCCCAGTTCTTTTCGACGCAGAGCGCGGGGCTGACCGAATGCACGCCGAACACGCCGCAGATTTTCGCCGCCGCTTCCGCGATCGACTCCTCCGGCAGATCGTAGACAAACACGCGTCCCTGTTCGCGCTCAATCCGCGCGCGAAGCGGCAAAAGCGCGTCGCGCATCCGATCCACGAGCATCCGCTCGAAATACGGACGGTTCAGTCCTTTCAGGTGAATCTCCGCATACCGTACCAATAAAACCTGTTTCATCTTATCGTCTCCTATATCGTCTGAGAAGCGCAAGCTGCTCCCCGATCGTTTCCGCAACATAGTCCGCTTCCGCAACCGTGTTGAAGGGGCAGAAGCTGAAGCGAATCGCGCCTTCCTGCCGCGCGCCGTCGATTCCGACCGCGTGCAGAATCCGGTTTTTGCCGATCTTCTTTGCCGCGCAGGCGGAGCCGGTCGAAACGTAAATCTGTTTCTGCTCCAAAGCATGGAGCAGGACTTCGCCGCGCACGCCGAGAAACGACACGTTCAGGATGTGCTTTGCGCCGTGGGAAAGTTCCGGCCCGTTCAAAACGACGTCCGGCAGAGTGGAAAGATCGGCATACAGCCGTTCCTTGACCGCCGAAAGGTTGGCGTGAAACTCCGCTTTGTGTTCGCTGTAGAGCCGCATCGCCGTGTCCATGCCGAGGATGGCGGGGGTATTGCTCGTGCCGGAACGGAAGTTCCGCTCCTGACCGCCGCCGATCTGCCCGGGCGCGACCTTTGCACCGCTGCGGACATACAGGATGCCGACGCCCTTCGGCGCATGGAATTTGTGCGCGGAAATCGAATACAGGTCACACGGGATGCGCGTTTGCGGGAGTTTCAAAAACGCCTGCACGCCGTCGGAATGGAACAGCGCGTTCGGCGCGTATGTCCGCACCTTGGCGGCGATGCGATCCAGATCGTTCACACTGCCGAGCTCGTTGTTGACGTGCATGATGCTGACGAGCGCGGTATCGGGGGAGAGCACCTCCCCGAGCCGGTCGACGTTCACGGTTCCGTCGTCGTTCAGCGGCGCATAGACGACTTCGGCGTCGTACCGCTTGGCGGCGGCAAGCACGGTTTCGTAAACGGAGGCATGCTCGACCATGGTCGTTACAACGCGCTTTTTGCCGCGGGCGGCGGCAAGCGCGCCGAAAACGGCGATGTTGTTCGATTCGGTTCCGCCGGAAGTGAAGAAGACTTCTTCCGGGCGAACGCCGAGCAGCTGTGCCGCGTAAGCGCGTGCGGCGTTGACTTCCTTTTCAACTGAGAACGCCGCGCCGTATGCAGCGGCGGGATTAAAAAAACGCTCGGTCATGGCGAGCGCGGCTCGCTGCGCCGCCTGATCGAAAACGCGCGTGGTTGCACTGTTGTCAAAATAAATCATCTGTTATCCGTCCGTTTCATGGAATACTGCCTTATACTATGCAGGCAAGCTGAATTCCGCACCTCTTTATAACACACATTCCTTACTTTGACAAGGAATGGTTACAGAATCCACGCAAAAAATTTACATATTCGTCATGCATCGACGAAAAAAAAGGAGTATAATATGCGCGTATACCTAAAAGAATACTGACAGGAGGTATCTGAACATGATATGCAAAGAATGCGGCGCCTACAATCCGGATCATGCGACGTATTGCAAGGTCTGTGCCGCCAATTTACACGAAGACGCGGCCCCGGCGGAGGAGAAGGAACAGGAACTGCGCGCAACGCGCACGTTCGTTCGTCCTTCCTGGACCGTTCCTTCCAATAAAGCAGCCAAAGTGAAACCGGAGCCGGAGCAGGAACCGGAGGAAGAGCAGGAGTTTGACGATTCCCCGTTCGATATCGACGAGGAAGAATCCGTCGCCGAACAGGCGGAGAAGAAGGCCGCGCCCGCCCGCACCCCGGTGAAGATCGAGGAGCCGGAGGAAGACGACGAGGAGGACTTCGACGACGATTTCGACGATGAAGAAATCGAAGAAGAGCCCGTGGCCCAAAAGCCGAAGAAGGGCGGTTTCTTCGCCCGCAAGCGTGCTCCCGAACCGGAGGAGGACGAGGAAGAGGAAGATCCCGACGCGCATCTGGACGAGCCGGAAGAATCGGACGACGAAGAAGAGGAAGAATACGTTCCCGTCTATCAGCGTCCCGCCCGCAAGCCGGTCAAGAAGGCGCCCCCGGTCCGCCTGCAGGAGGACGAGGACGAGCAGGAAGACGATTCCGACGGGAGCGATTCGTATGAGTACGAGCCGACGCCGCCGAAGCGCAAGGAAAAGAAAGGCAGCGGCCCGCTGTTCTGGATTCTCCTGGTCTCGATTATTATCGTCATCGCCTGCATCATTGTCGCCGGCGTACTGATGCTGCAGTCTTCGAACGTGCTTTCCTGCGCGACGGCGCAGCAGGGCGCGCAGCCGGCCGCGCAGCAGACTGCGACCGTTCCGGATAAGACGCAGCAGGGTACTTCCACCGCGCCGGATCAGCAGACGCAGCAGAACGATCCCGACGTCGTCGGCCTTGAAGAGTATGTGAACGACGAAGGCGTCCCGTGCGTGAAGCTGAGCATTATTGCGCCGCCGCACAGCGTTGTGACGCTGCAGATTCCGAACCGCGCCGATTCCGTTACGCCGAACGATACGGACAACACCGTGATCTTCCAGCTGGCGACGCCCAAGAGCACGTTCAATCCGGACGTCGCGATGACGGAGTCGACCTATGAAGTAACACCGGTCATCTACCGCACCGAGTCCGACGGCACGACGCATCAGCTGACCGTACCGTCCTTCACGCTGACGTTCCCGACGCTGACGATCGACCTTGAGCGCCCGGTGGAAAACGAGGACGGCATCATCATGGCGGACAAGGAGAATCGCGTTGCGATTTCCGGTCATGTCGATGATTTCGAAGTTGAGGTCACCGTGGACGGCGAATCCGTCGTCGTTTACGAAGGCGGCCTGTTCATGGCGGATTACGTGATGGAGGCGACGGAGCCGACCACGGTTGTGATCACTGCCGAAAAGCCGAACTACGTTTCGACGTCCAAGGAAATCGTCGTCAACCCGTACGTGTTCGTTCCGGAAAAGATGGTTCTGACCGTTGCGAACGATCCGGTCTCCGGTCTGAAGGCGGACAAGAGCAATACGGTGTCCGTGCGCGGCACGACGATCAAGGGCGCGACGCTGAAGGCCACGAGCGATTACCCGTCGCAGGTTGTCTGCGGTTCGGTCACCGTGGACGCCGAAGGCGGCTATACGTTCCTGATCACGATGGATCCCTCCTTCTACGGCGTTTCGAAGATTACGGTGGAAGCCGAGAAGGAAGACGCGGAGAGCGGTTCGATTTCGTTCTATGTGTATCGTCCGTACAGCTCGAAGGACGACTTCACGAAGGGATACAACAAGACGAAGACGTATAAGGAGATCGGCACCAAGAACCCGATTTCAACAATCGTTGCACAGGAATCCACCTATGCGTCGCCGAGCTGGGGCTTCCGTATCACCGCTTCCGTCGAATCGGTTGAAACCGGCGCGGACGGGCTGACCTATGTGAAGCTGAAGCTGACCTCGGGCGAAACCGTTTATGCGATCAACTACGGCGAGAGATGGTCGCCGGCTTCCAATGTCGGGAAGAAGTACAATCTGTACGGCAACTTCCTCGGCATGTATGAGGACGGTTCGTCGCCGCTGTTCGCGATCTACTTCGCCGTGAGCAAGTAAGATGCGCATCTGGGCAAAATTGATATCGGATCACAAGATCCGTTCGGGCGTCGTGCAGGAGTTCGCTCTTGCACGACCTTCCGATCTTTTGGGGTGGACGCCGATCATCGGCAAGCTTTGCCGTTTGCTCGACGTCGAACGGCCGGTCATTCTGAACAAGCACATCCGGGAACTGGATTCGTTCCACCGCACCGTCTTTCGCGCGTCGGATTTCATGGACGCCGTCTCATTTGACCGGTTGGAATTGGAAATCTTTCCGGAGAAAAAAAACGCATGATTCCTTTTCATCGGGGTTATACTAACGCCGATGAAAGGAGGGATCGCATGAACACGGTTGCTTTGGTTTTGATGATCGTCGGCGCTTTGAACTGGCTGCTTGTCGGATTGTTTCAATTCAACCTCGTCGCGTGGGCGTTCGGCGCGGGGACGGTTCTCGCCAGGATCGTTTATTCCGTGGTCGGCATTGCGGCGATCTGGGGAATTGCAATGCTGTTCCAGCGGAACGTTCGCCACACGGCGATCGCAGCGGCAAAAGACTGAAAACCGCGGGAGGCGGCGCGGCCGGCTCAGAAAAGCCGGCGGACAGCGACGCGGCCCGTTTTCGGCGGAAAAGATTACAGAAAAGAATACTTTGAAGAAAAAGGCGGACGTTCCGACGGCGAACGGTTTCGCCTTTTCTTGTTATTCTCCACGCCTTCGGCTCGGTTTCTTGACGGAGGTTTTTCGGATTGGCGCTTGAAATTCCCTGAAATCTATGCTAAAATGCTATCGAAAATACGACAATGGATGCGTATGCGCAGAATCAAAAACCGTCCGTTGTACGATTTCGGAATGAGAAACGGAGATTTTCTTGCTATGAATGAAAACAATCCGCTGCGCACTTCGGATCAGCCGCAACGCGACTTCGACCTGCTTGAGATTCTGAAGAACCTTCTGGCGCACTGGTATGTAATCCTGATCGCGACGGTGTTGGCCACAGCGATCGGCGGCGTGTACTTTTTCATGCCGGTGTTTACGCAGGACGTCTATTCTTCCAGCACGCTGATTTATATCGGCAACCGCGAGGAAGGGGACAGCACGATCAGCACGACGGCGCTCAGCATCAGCAGCGCGCTGATCGGCGACTATCAGCAGCTGATCCAGAGCCGTCAGGTGACCAAGCGCGTTTGCGACGAGCTTGGTTTGCCGAGCCTTGCCGGCTATTCGATCTCGGTCAACAGCATTTCCAATACGCGCTTCATCCGCATTTCGGTTTCGGGGCCGTATCCGGAGTCCGTCGCGTTGATTGCAAACTCGATTGCGAACGTATTTTCCGACGTGGTTGTGGAGCTGATGGACATCCGGAACGTTTCGGTGATCGATGAAGCCGTCGTGCCGTCCGCTCCGTCGGGCCCGCCGCGGCTCCGGAATACCATGATTGTCGGCGCGATCGGCTTTGCGGTTTCGGTCGTGCTGCTGATCGTCATCGAGCTTGCCAACAACACGGTTAAGACGCCCGACGACATCGAGAACCAGTTCGGCATTCCGGTGCTTGCAATGATTGCGCTGGTGGAAACGGATAAGAAATAGGGGGAAATATGGCAAAGCAGATTGTTTCCTTATCGGATCGCGAGCTGACCGAATCCGCGAAAACGCTCCGCTCCAACATTGATTTTGCAGGCATCGACACGCCGATTCGCAGCATTACGATCACGAGCCCCGAAAAGGGCGACGGCAAAACGATTATCGCGTGCGCGCTGGCCATGGCCGAAGCGCTTGCCGATCGGAAAACGCTTCTGATCGACAACGACTTCCGCAATCCGCAGATTGCGCCTCGGATGCACGTGCGCGGTTCGCATCGGCTCGGCGAGGTACTAAACGCCAAGGTTGAAAACTTCATGGATTTCTGCCTCGAGACCAAAACGCCGAACCTGTATGTGCTCGACGTCGGTACGCGCAGAAGCGATCCTGTTGAGGTGCTGTCCTCACGGAAATACGCGCGCCTTATGAGTACGGCGATGCAGGTGTTCGACTTTATCGTGGTTGATACGCCGCCGCTCGGGATGTTCATCGACGCAGCGCTGGTCGCGCCGAAAACGGACGGCGTTGTGGTCGTTATCCGGTCCGGAAAAGACACGCCGGAATCGGTTCGCTCGACGCTGTCGCAGATCGAAAAATCCAATGCGCGCGTGATCGGCGCGGTTCTGAACGGCGCAAAGCGGAAGCATTCCGATTACTACTATTATTATTACAGCAGCAAAGATCATAAGACGAAGCGGAAATCCACGCGTCGGAAGGAATGACGCGCGTGCTCGATATCCATAGCCACATTCTGTTCGGCGTCGATGACGGGGCCGAATCTATAGATAAGTCCGTAAAGATGCTGGACGCGGCGAAGCATGCCGGCATCCGCTGTATTTACGCGACGCCGCATTGGAAATCGAAGCACGGTGACAGGGAACGGATCCGGCGGAATTTCCGCGCGCTGCTGCCGTATGCCGAACAGGCCGGCATTGCGCTGCATCTCGGTTATGAATACAACCTTGCCGCGCTGGATATTCTGCAGTTTGAAGCAGCGAAGGATTTTACGCTCGAAAACACCGAATCGCTGCTGCTCGAATTCCCGTTCGAGAGCTGGCCGGCGGAGTGGGAGCGGATTCTGCTGCGGCTGCAGCGGATCGGGCTGCAGATCGTGATCGCCCATCCGGAGCGGTATCTGCCGGTGCAGCGCGACCTTGGCGTTCTGAAAGAGCTTTTGGAGCTCGGCTGTCTGCTGCAGTGCAACGCCTCGTCGGTTCTGTCGCACCGCCCGGAGAAGAAACGCGTCATGCGGTATATCCGTCAGCTCGGCAGGCTCGATTTTCTGGCTTCCGATGCGCACAGCGCGTCGGACTACGCCGTGTTTGAGAAGGCGGTCGCCCAGGTGGCCGGGGAAATCCGTTATCCGTCGTATTGAGGGCTCCCGCGTGCATTACTACTGTATTTACTGTTCCACCGCCCGCAGCAAAACGGTTGCCGACCTGATTGAACGCATGGGGATCGGCCGCTGCGTTACGCCGAGAATCGTGCAGCGGAAGTGGATCAAGGGAAAGACGTTTGAGGAGACGCACGACTATCTTCCGGGGTACGTGTTCCTGTATACCGAGGAAGCCGTTTCGGACTTTCAGCCGATCTGGAATCTGAACGACGTCTACCGTCTGCTCGGCTCGGAAGAGGATTTGTTCGAACTGTACGGCGCCGACCGTGCGTTCGCTCAGATGCTGGAGGAGCAGGAGGGGACGATCGGCATCCTGAAAGCGTATCGCGAGGGCGACGTGGTCAAACTTGCCGATTCGGCGTTTTCCGCGTTTGAGGGCGTGATTACCCGGTTTGACCGGGCGCGTAAGCGGGCGGAGATCGAGTTTGATTTCGACGGGAAGAAGCAGCGCGTCTGGTGCGGCATCGACCTGCTCGACTCGGTGCAAAAGACGGATTCCCGAAGCGGAGAAACACGATGAAACGAAAAGTGCTGTACGCCCTGACGGCGATCGTCCTTCTGATCATCTGGGTACATTCGATGCTGCCGCCGGATCTGTCGGGCGAGGAAAGCGGCTGGGTGGCGGATTCGTTCATCAATCCGATCTGGAATGCGATCTTTCATACCGATCTGAACATGACCGTCGTACGCAAGCTTGCGCATATTACCGAGTTCGCGGTACTCGCCGTGCTGCTGACCTGCGACTTTCGCGGTTCTGCGGTGAAAACGTTCGGAACAGGTTTTGCTGCGGCGTTTTTGGATGAAACGATTCAGATCTTCTCCGGACGCGGGCCGATGATATCCGACGTGTGGATTGATTTGCTCGGGGCAGCGATCGGATTTGTACTGTGCCGGTGCATCGCCGGTAAGCGGTTTCAAAAGGAAATGACGCGCTTGGATGCGGAGCGCACAACGTGAGTGCGACAGACTGATCTAACAGGGAATTCTATGAAAAAATCTTTCTTCGGCGGACGGATTTCATCGTCCAATCTGGTGTATGCATTGCTGGACATCGTTGCCGTTAATCTCGCATATGGGGTTGCGCTCTGGTTCCGGTTTGATTGCAATCTTTCCGTTCTGCTGAACGGAGCTGCGCAGGCGTATTTCTTTGCCTGGGCAAAGTTTACGCCGATCTATTCCGTCCTGTGCCTTTTGACGTTCTTCGGATTCCGCTTTCATAAAACGCTTTGGACCTATGCCGGCTATTCGGATTTGATTCGGATCGTTCTTTCAAGCGTGATTACGGTCATGCTGCACGTGGTCTTCATTACGCTGCTGTTTCTCCGTATGCCGATCTCATATTATTTGATCGGCGCAGTTCTGCAAACGATTGCCGTTATTCTGATCCACTTTTTCCGCCGCTTTATCGGCTATTCCAAAGATCTTCGCACCGCGCATGAGGGGGAGGCGCACGTCCTTTTGATCGGCGCCGGCGCCGCCGGACAGATTATTCTTAGCGATATGCACCATTCCGGCCGCATTCCCGACCGTGTTGCCTGCATCATTGACGACGATCCGAAAAAGTGGGGCAAGGTCCTGGACGATGTGCCGATTATCGGCGGACGGGAACGGATTTTAGAGGTTGTCGAACGGTACGACATCACCAAAATCTATGTAGCGATCCCGAGCGCGTCGGCGCAGGATCGCCGCGACATCCTGAACATCTGCAAGGAAACCGATTGTGAGCTGAAGATTCTCCCCGGCGTGTACCAGTTCCTGTGCGACGAGGTCACGACCGAAAGTCTGAGAGAGGTTTCTATGGAAGACCTGCTCGGACGTGAACCGATTCGCACGGACATGGAGGAGCTGCTCGGCTTTTTGTCCGGCAAGGTCGTGCTTGTGACGGGCGCCGGCGGTTCGATCGGCAGCGAGCTTGCGCGGCAGATTGCCGCCTACGGGCCGAAGCTGCTGGTGCTGTTCGATATTTATGAGAACAGTCTGTACGAGGTGCAGAACCAGCTGCAGGACGATTTCCCGGAACTGAATTTCGTTGCGCTGATCGGGTCCGTGCGCGACAGCCGGCGCATCTATGAAGTCTTTGAAACCTATCGTCCGGAGGTCGTCTATCATGCGGCGGCGCATAAGCATGTGCCGCTCATGGAGGTCAGTCCGAACGAGGCGATCAAGAACAACGTGTTCGGAACGTATAAGACCGCGTATGCCGCCATGGTGCACGGCTGCAAACGGTTCGTGCTGATTTCGTCGGATAAGGCCGTGAACCCCGTGAACGTGATGGGCGCTTCGAAACGGCTTTGCGAGATGATTGTGCAGGCATTCGACGCAAAGATCAAGGCGGGAAGGGCGGAGGAGATTCCGCAGCTGTTCACGCACCGAACGCCGGAAATGAAAAAGCGGAATGACATTGACTTTTCCGCGATTTCGACCGAGTTTGTCGCCGTGCGATTCGGAAACGTGCTCGGCAGCAACGGCTCCGTCGTTCCGCTGTTCCGGAAAATGATCGAAAAGGGCGGCCCGATCAAGGTGACGCACCCGGACATCATTCGCTATTTCATGACGATTCCCGAAGCGGTCAGCCTCGTACTGCTCGCCGGAACGTACGCCAAGGGCGGCGAAATCTTCGTGCTCGATATGGGCAGTCCCGTCAAGATCGATACGCTTGCGCGGAACATGATCCGTCTTTCGGGTCTGCGGCCGGATATCGACATCGAGATTGAGTATACCGGTCTGCGGCCGGGCGAAAAGCTCTACGAAGAAAAGCTGATGGAGGAGGAAGGCCTTGAGCGCACGGATAACGACCTGATTCACATCGGAAAGCCGATTCCGTTTGATCCCGATTCGTTCTTTCGCGACCTTCGACGGCTCATGGAGATCGCGTATGCAAACCGCGAAAGCATCCGGGACAGCATCATGGAGCTTGTCTCCACCTACCATCCGAACAAATAAACAAATTCATAAGCAAAAAAACGGCACCGCTTTCGATCCTGCGAGAGCGGTGCTTCGTTATGTCGTTTTTGCCGGACGGCAGGGGCATAAAGCTCCCGTGCGGCGAATCGATCCTCTGCCGGGAGGAATCTTACGCAAACAGCTTGGTCCAGATTTCCGCGATGCTGCGGCGGCGGTAATACCGCGAGACGCCGGAGGCACGTTCAATTTTCCGATACAGGCGATTCACTTCTTTACGACGCATACCAATCTACCATCCTCTCCTTCTTTCGTTCGTCGACATCATATCAAAGAATTATGAAGAAACAAGCAGCATATTGTAAACCGATTTCATAAAATCCGAGAGAAATTTATGAACAAGACTTGAATAAAATGTGAACAAACGATAAAATATAATGGGGGTTTTTATGAATAAATTCGGGAAACGGTCGTTCTGAATCGAATTTTCGCCGCATACGCTGAAAACGGAGGTGAATTGTATGCTTGCGTTGCTTTCCGCTTTGCTGCACGGTCTGTGCTTTTTCGGCGCGATCGGCGACAGCGCCGCGTTCCCGGAACCGCTGTCGAAAGAGGAGGAATCGTTCTGGATTCAAAAACTGTCGCAGGGGGACGAGGAGGCGCGGGAGCAGCTGATCGTCCATAACCTGCGGCTGGTCGCGCACATTGCCCGAAAATTCGAGCGCAATCCTTCCGAACGGGAGGATTTGATTTCCTGCGGTGCGATCGGATTGATCAAAGCCGTTTCGACCTTCTCCGAGGATAAGGGCGCGCTGTCGGCGTATGCGTCGCGCTGCATCGAAAACGAAATCCTGATGAGCTATCGGCGGGACCGGAAACTGGTGCAGACGATCTCCTTTGACGAAGCCGTCGGGCACGACAAAGAGGGCAACGACCTGCCGCTCGCCGAACTGATCGCGACGGAGGAAGAATCCATCTTCGAACAGGTATTGCGGCGGCTGGACACGGATCGCGTCTATCGTGCTATGCGCCGCTGCCTTTCAAAACGGGAACAGACCGTGCTGGCGCTGCGGTTCGGACTGAACGGCGGCGCGGCGATGGCGCAGCGCGAGGCGGCAAACGTGCTCGGCATTTCCCGGAGCTACGTTTCCAGGATTGAGTCCAAAGCGATGGCAAAGCTGCGCGCTGCGCTCGGCGCCGAGGAAGAATGAGCGAATCGCTTGACAAGCCGGACTGTGTCGGTTATGATAAAAGCAAGAAACAACAGGGAGGAAGCCGATGCGCAACTGATCCGAAAATTCCGAAACGAATGCCCACGCTGTGGGTATGTTCTTTGCGGAAATCGGTTGCGGACGTTCGGCTTTGATCGGGCTT
The DNA here is from genome assembly GCA_017448545.1 of Clostridia bacterium. Classification (GTDB taxonomy): domain Bacteria; phylum Bacillota; class Clostridia; order Christensenellales; family CAG-138; genus UBA3792. Next base: position 15,246 of record JAFSLH010000023.1, on the reverse strand, counting down.
TTTTGCAGTCGCTTTCCGCGTGGAAGCGACTTTTTGATTGGGAGGCCTTATGTTGCAGGTACAACATTTTCAATTGATCCAGCGAAAGGACAACCGCGTTCTTGTAGAGGACCTTTCCTTTGTGGTGAACGACGGCGAAAAGGTCGCGATCATCGGCGAGGAAGGGGACGGCAAGTCGTCGCTGCTCCGGTGGATCGAGAATCCGGCGCACATCGAATCGTATGCGGAAGCGTCCGGTACGTGCACGGTCACCGGTCTTGTCGGGTATCTTTCACAGGAACTCGCCGAGGAAGAGCGTGAAATCCCTGTCTGCGAATGGCTCGATGCGGCGTGCGGAGTTGAATCGCCGTCCTACGCCGCGATTGCGCGGACGGCAAAGATGCTTTCGCTCGACCCCGCCCTGCTTTGGGAAACGCGGTCGCTCGGCTCGCTGTCGGGCGGGGAACGGATCAAGGTGCAGCTGGCGTCGCTGCTGCTGCGCGACTGCGACATTCTGCTGCTGGACGAGCCGTCCAACGACCTCGATCTGATGACCGTGCGCTGGCTGGAATCCTTTCTGCAAAGGACGGATAAGACGGTTTTGTACGTTTCGCACGACGAACTGCTGCTCGAACGGACGGCGCGCGCCGTGATCCATCTCGAACAGGTGCGGCGGAAAACGATTTCGCGCGCGACGTTTTCCCGCAAGCCGTACCGGCAGTACATCGAGGAGCGCTCGGCGTCGTTTGCACATCAGGCGCAGGTCGCGCAGTTCGAACAGAAGGAGTTTCGCGAAAAGAAAGACCGTTACCTGTCGATCTACAACGCGGTCGACGCGGCGCAGCGCAATCTTTCCCGCAGGGACCCGTCCACAGGACGCTTGCTGAAGAAGAAAATGCATACGGTACAGTCGCTCGGCAGGCGGCTCGAGAAGGAACAGGAATCGCTGACGGAAACGCCCGAGGCCGAATGGGCGATTTTGCCGAAGATCGAGGACGGCGTTTTCGTGCCGAACGGGCGAACCGTACTCGACCTTCGTCTGGACAGGCTCTGCATCGGGGATCGCGTGCTGGCGGAACCGATCCGGCTGAACGTGCGCGGCCCGGAACGGGTCTGCATCATCGGACAAAACGGGTGCGGCAAATCGACGTTTTTGAAGCGCATCGAGCGGGAACTCATCGGACGGACCGATCTGTCCGTCGGGTACATGCCGCAAGCGTATGACGACGCATTTGAACCGGACGATACGCCGATCACCTTTTTGGCGCCGAACGGAGACAAGGCGTCGGTCACAAAGGCGCGGCTGTATCTCGGCAGCATGAAGTATACGACCGACGAAATGGAGCATTCCGTGCGCGCGCTTTCGGGCGGACAGCGGGCAAAGCTCCTGCTGCTGCGGCTGATCCTGCAGCGAAACAACGTCTGGATTCTCGACGAGCCGACGCGGAATTTCAGCCCCCTTTCCGCGCCGGCCGTGCGGACGCTGTTCGCGTCGTTCCCGGGTACGATCATCGCCGTCTCGCATGATCGAAAGATGCTGCGCGAGGTCGCGACGGCGGTCTATCGCATGGACGAAACGGGCTTGTTTCCGGTGGATCGCGACGAGATTTGAACGGTTTCCGTTGTTTTCGGCGAAAAAAAGGATTTTCGAAAGAAACGGTGAATAAGAAGGTACTGACTTTTCGGGAATCGGAGGAGCGCCATGCAGGACGGGAGCTTGCGCAAGCTGCGCGAGGAATGGGAACGGCAGATGCTGTCGCCGTATGCGATGCTGGTTGTGAATACGCGCGGGCGGGAAACGCCGATGGAGCCCTGTCCGCTGCGCACGGATTTCATCCGCGACCGCGACCGGATTCTGCATTGCAAAGCGTTCCGCCGCATGAAGCACAAAACGCAGGTGTTCCTTTCCCCGACGGGCGACCATTACCGGACGCGCCTGACGCACACGCTTGAAGTGACGCAGATCGCCCGGACGATTTCGCGCGCGCTGCGGCTGAACGAAGACCTGACCGAAGCGATTGCGATGGGGCACGATCTCGGGCATACGCCGTTCGGACATGCGGGCGAGGACGTTTTGAACGCGCTGGTGCCCGGCGGGTTTGAGCATAATGTGCAGAGTCTGCGCGTCGTGGAGAAGCTTGAATATGACGGCAAGGGTCTGAATCTGACCTGGGAAGTGCGCGACGGGATTGTGAACCATAAGCGCAGCGGCCGTCCCGCAACGGTCGAAGGGAAGGTCGTTTCCTTTGCCGACCGCATTGCCTATCTGAATCACGATATTGACGACGCGATCCGCGCCGGCGTGCTGACCGAGGACAGGATTCCCCGGTCATGCAAGCTGCTGTTCGGGGAAACGCATTCCGCCCGCATCAACAACCTGATTCTGAACCTGGTGGAAAACAGTCTGGAGAGTCCGGTCATCCGCTTTTCGGACGACTTTGCCGCCGAGTTTGAAGTGCTGCGCGCGTTTATGTTCGAGAACGTATATCTGAATCCGATCGCGAAGCATGAGGAAATCAAAGCGCGGGCTTTGGTGAAAAGTCTTTACGGACATTATTTCGATCATCCGGACGAACTGCCCGCGGATTATCGGAGCATTATGGAACGGGACGGACGCGAACGCGCCGTGGCGGATTTTCTTTCCGGCATGACCGACAATTACGCGATCCGGGATTATGAACGCATTTTTGTCCCGACCGGCTGGGACGGGATCTGAGAAAGGGACTGCATGGCATTTCCTGCTGCGTGGCTCGACGAGCTGCTCTCCCGCAATGAGATCGTTTCGGTGGTCTCGTCATACGTTGATCTCAAGCCCAAGGGCCGCAGGCTTTGGGCCTGTTGTCCGTTGCACGGCGAGAAAACGCCGTCGTTCTCCGTTTCACCGGACAAGCAGGTGTTTTACTGCTTCGGCTGTCACGCCGGCGGATCGGTAATTCAGTTCATCATGGCGATGGAGCGGCTGACCTACGGCGAGGCCGTGCGGCACCTTGCGGAACGCGCCGGAATGGAGATGCCGAAAGAAACGGACGACAGGGAGCTGCAGCTGATGCGCGCGCATAAGAACCGGCTGTATGAGGCGACGCGTGCGGCGGCAAGGTACTATTTCGAGTGCTTTACCGATCCGACGCTCGGGAAGCCGGGGCGCGACTATGCCGCGCAGCGCGGACTGACCGCGGAGATCGTAAAGCGGTTCGGTCTCGGTTATGCGCCCGACAGCTGGGACGGGCTGATGAATCGGCTGACCAAGCAGGGATTCACGAAAAAGGAACTGCTCGACGCCGGCCTTCTCGTGCACAACGAGGACAAGAATTCCGATTACGATGCGTATCGCGGCCGCATGATCTATCCGATCATCGGCGTGAACGGGCAGGTGCTCGGATTCGGCGCGCGGGTGCTGGACGATTCCAAACCGAAGTACATCAATACCGGCGATACGCCGATCTATAACAAGCGGAACAATCTGTACGGTCTGTACCTGCACAAGAACGAAAAGCTCGCCGACCTGATCATGGTCGAGGGGTATATGGACGTGATCGGGCTGTACAAAGCCGGCGTAACGAACGCGGTCGCAAGCCTCGGTACGGCGCTGACGCAGCAGCAGGCGCGTCTTTTGCGCCGCTACGTCGAAACCGTCTACATCGCGTACGACGGCGACGCCGCGGGACAGAACGCCACCGTGCGCGGTCTGGACATTCTGAAGGGCGAGGGGCTCGAGGTGCGCGTGATTACGTTCCCGGACGATCTCGATCCGGACGAATACGTGCAGCTGTACGGCAAATCGGGCTTCGACCGGCTCAAGGAAAACGCGCAGACGCTGAACGAATTCAAGGTGCGCACCTATGCAAACGGGCTGAATCTATCCGACGAAAACGACCGCGAGCGGTTTGCGATGCGGGCCTGCGCCTTTGTCGCATCGCTGCAGCCGATCGAGCAGGGCCGGTACTATAAGCTGATCGCCGATATGACCGGGTATGCGGTCGAAGCGCTCGAGGCGCAGGGCACGCGGAGCGGCGGCATGATTGTGAACGATGCGCCGACAAGGCGCGGCGTGTTCCGGCGGCGGAACGATGCGCCGGACGAAGCGCGAACCGTGACCGAGCGCACGCTGCTGGCCGCCTGCCTGATCGATCCGGCGGCGACGGCGTATGCACGGCGCGAACATGCGGACGAGCTGATTGAAACGGAACCGTTCAAAGCGCTGCTCGTCGCGCTGTATCGCGATCCGAAACTGCAGCTTGCGCAATACATCGCGGAGCTCGATCAGGCCGCTGCCGAAACGGTATCGACGCTGCTGCGCGACGACGGCGCGGTGCAGAACGGCTTGCGTACCGCGGAGGACTGCATCCGCAAGCTGCGCGCGGAACGCGGACAGGAACAGCTTTCGGCGCTGCAGAAACGGCTTTCGGAGCCGAACCTTTCGGCAGAGGAGCGTATGGAACTTTTACAGAAAATACAACAGCAAATCAAGGCGAAACGATAAGGAGACGGGAAATGACAAAGCAACAGACAACGCCCAAAGATCCGGCGGTCGAAATCCAAAAGCTGCTGGATGCGGGCAAGCAGAAGGGCATGCTGACCTATGGCGAGGTCATGGAAGCGCTCAGCGAGCTGGAACTGGATCAGGAACAGATTGAAAAGATCTATTCCGAGTTTGAAGAACTCAACATCGACATCGTTGAAGAAATCGAAGTACCGGAGGACATCAACGAAGAAATCGCACAGCTCGAAACCGTGCTCGGCGCAAACGAGGGCATCAATATTGACGACCCGGTGCGCATGTACCTCAAGGAAATCGGCAAAGTGCCGCTTTTGACGGCGGAGGAAGAGATTGAAATCGCCAAGCGCATGGCGGCCGGCGACCTCGACGCAAAGCATCAGCTGGCGGAAGCGAACCTGCGTCTCGTCGTTTCGATTGCAAAGCGGTACGTCGGACGCGGCATGCTGTTTCTCGACCTGATTCAGGAGGGCAATCTCGGCCTGATCAAGGCGGTCGAAAAGTTCGACTATCGCAAGGGCTATAAGTTCTCGACGTACGCGACCTGGTGGATTCGCCAGGCGATTACCCGCGCGATCGCGGATCAGGCCCGCACGATTCGGATTCCGGTGCACATGGTCGAAACGATCAACAAGCTGATCCGCGTGAACCGGCAGCTTGTGCAGGAATTCGGCCGCGATCCGCGCCCCGATGAGATTGCAAAGGAAATGGGCATTTCGGAAGAAAAGGTTCGCGAGATTCTGAAAATCGCGCAGGAACCGGTTTCGCTCGAAACGCCGATCGGCGAGGAAGACGATTCGCACCTCGGCGACTTCATCCCGGACGACGACGCGCCCGCGCCGGCAGATGCGGTTGCGACCTCGCTTCTGAAGGAGCAGCTTGCGGAGGTGCTCAGCACGCTGACGCCGCGTGAAGCAAAGGTGCTGAAGCTGCGGTACGGTCTGGAAGACGGCAAAGCGCGCACGCTCGAGGAAGTCGGACGCGAATTCAACGTCACGCGTGAGCGCATCCGGCAGATCGAAGCGAAGGCACTGCGGAAACTCCGCCATCCTTCGCGCAGCAAGAAACTGAAAGATTTTCTCGAATAAGCCGCTCGAACGACCGACCGGCGGAATTTGGAGTTACGAATGTATCAAAAAGTATCGACTGACATGAATTTTGTTGCGCGCGAGCTGGACACGCTTGCGTTTTGGAAAGAGAACAAAATCTTCGAAAAGAGCGTTGCGCTGCGGAAGGGCGCGCCGGCATATACGTTTTTCGACGGCCCGCCGACGGCGAACGGCAAGCCGCATATCGGCCACGTTCTGACCCGCAGCATCAAGGACCTGATCCCGCGCTATAAGACGATGAAGGGCTACGACGTGCTGCGCAAAGCCGGCTGGGATACGCACGGGTTGCCCGTGGAGCTCGAAGTCGAAAAGCAGCTCGGCCTGGACGGTAAGGAACAGATCGAAGCGTACGGCGTGGAGCCGTTTATCAAGGCCTGCAAAGCGTCGGTCTGGAAGTACGAGAGCCAGTGGGAGGAGATGTCCGACCGCGTCGGGTTCTGGTGCGACATGAAGGACCCGTACGTCACCTACCATGACAATTATATCGAGTCCGAATGGTGGGCGCTGAAGACGATCCACGAAAAGGGCCTGCTGTATAAGGGCCATAAGATCGTTCCGTACTGCCCGCGCTGCGGCACCGCGCTGTCGAGCCACGAAGTCGCGCAGGGGTATCACGACGTCAAGGAAGTGTCCGCGATTGCGAAGTTCTTCCTGAAGGACGGCAGCAACACGGCGATCCTTGCCTGGACGACGACGCCCTGGACGCTCCCGTCGAACGTTGCGCTGTGCGTCAACGCGCACGAGACGTATGTGAAGGTCAAAAAAGACGACGAAACCTACATCCTGGCCGAAGCGCTCGTTCCGAGCGTAATCGGCGAAAACGCTGAAATCGTCTCCCGCTGCAGCGGTGAAGACCTGGTCGGTCTCGAATACGAGCCGCTGTTCGAACTGCCGGTGCAGTTCAAGGGCAAGAAGGGCTACCGTGTCGTAGCCGACGATTACGTCACGCTGACCGACGGTACCGGCGTTGTGCATATCGCGCCGGCGTTCGGCGAAGACGACAACCGCGTCGGAAAGGTGTGGGATCTGCCGTTCGTGCAGTTCGTCAATGCAAGCGGCCATCTCTACGGCGGTACGCCGTGGGACGGTCTGTTTGTCAAGGAAGCGGACAAACCGGTGCTGGCCGCGCTGAAAGAGAGCGGAAAGCTCTACGCCGCGCTGCCGTTTGAGCACAGCTATCCGTTCTGCTGGCGCTGCGATACGCCGCTGATCTATTACGCCCGCGAAAGCTGGTTCATTAAGATGACCGCGGTCAAGGACAAGCTGATCGCGTTCAACCGTTCCGTGAACTGGATGCCGGACACGATCAAGGAAGGCCGCATGGGCAACTTCCTCGAGAACGTCATCGACTGGGGCGTCAGCCGCGAGCGGTATTGGGGCACGCCGCTGCCCGTGTGGATGTGCGACTGCGGTCATGTGCACGTCATCGGCAGCAAAGCCGAACTGAAAGCCATGTCCGACAACTGCCCGGACGATATCGAGCTGCATAAGCCGTACATCGACGCGGTGAACGTCTATTGTCCGAAGTGCGGCAAGCGCATGAAGCGCGAACCGGTCGTGATCGACTGCTGGTTCGACAGCGGTTCGATGCCGTTTGCACAGTGGCATTACCCCTTTGAGAACAAAGAGGTGTTCGAGCGCCGCTATCCGGCAGCGTTCATCTCCGAAGCGGTCGATCAGACGCGCGGCTGGTTCTATACGCTGCTCGCGATCGCGACCTGTCTGTTCGACAAGGCGCCGTTCGAAAACTGCCTCGTGCTCGGTCTCGTCTGCGACAAGGACGGAAAGAAGATGTCGAAGCACATCGGCAACGTCGTCGCGCCGAAGGACGTGCTGGACAAACAGGGCGCCGACGCGGTTCGCTGGTATTTCTATACTGCTTCCGCGCCGTGGCTGCCGTCGCGGTTCTCCGGCGAGAACGTGTCGGAGTATCAGCGCAAGTTCCTGTCCACGCTGTGGAACACCTATGCGTTCTATATTCTGTACGCGGACATCGACGGATTCGATCCGACAAAGCATGCGCTGAAGCGCGAGAACCTGTCGCTGATGGATCGCTGGATTCTGTCGCGGCTGCATACGCTGATCCGAACCGTGGACGATCATCTGGACCATATCCGCATCACCGAAGCCGGTCGTGCGCTGCAGGACTTTGTCGACGAGCTTTCCAACTGGTACGTCCGCCGCGGCCGTGAGCGCTATTGGGGCTCCGAGATGACCGACGACAAGGAAGCGGCATACATGACGCTGTATACGGTACTGAAGACGCTGGCGCTGCTGTCCGCGCCGTTCGTGCCGTTCATGAGCGAGGCCATGTATCAGAACATGGTGCGCACCGTGGACGACCACGCGCCGGAATCGGTACACCTTTGCGATTTCCCGGTTGCGGACGAGAGCTATATCGACGCCGAACTGGAGCGGGGCATGGAACGCGTGCTGGAGATCGTTACGCTCGGCCGCGCCGCGCGCAACAACGCTGCCTGCAAGATCCGGCAGCCGCTGGCTGAGATGTTTGTGCAGGGCGATGCGCTGACCGAAGCCGAAACGGCGATCCTTGCCGACGAGCTGAACATCAAGAAAGTAGAATACGTCGCAGATGCATCCGGTTTCATTTCCTACCAGACGAAGCCGCAGCTGCGCACGCTCGGGCCGCGCTACGGCAAACTGCTCCGCGCAATCTCGGCACATCTCGCTTCCGAGGGCGTCGGAGACGCGGTGGTCGCCGCGCACAATGCGGGCCGGGCGTACACGTTCGATTGCGACGGAACGACCGTTTCGCTCGAAAAGGACGACGTGCTGGTTTCCGCGCAGCAAAAGGCGGGCTATGTTTCCGAAAGCGACAACGGCCTGACGGTCGTGCTGAACACGAACCTGACACCCGCGCTGATCGAGGAAGGCAACGTGCGTGAGATCACGTCCAAGCTGCAGACGATGCGCAAGGAAGCCGGATTCGAGGTTGCCGACCATATCCGCATCGGTTACGATGAAGCGTCTCCGCTCGCCGCACTGCTGGCAGCGAACCGTACCGGCATCATGGCAGACACGCTGGCCGACGCGTTGGAGCCGTCGCTCGCCGGCTACGAAAAGGCATGGAATATCAACGGCAGAGAGATTACACTCTCGGTCGAAAAACTGTGAAAAGGCAACACGAGCCTTTCCTCCATCGCGTCGAATCCGAACAGCGACCAGTACAGCTTCAAGGTCAATTTCGGCAAGTTTGTCGACGATCAGACGTATCACGGCCTGAACAAGATGAGTCTGAACAACATTTACGCCGACTCCACCTACATGAAGGATTATCTCAGCTACCGCCGGGACGATGGGTTCGATGAACACCGGCAATCGTGACGACAATGAAGCCGGCAGCGGCGGCGGAGAAGAATCCAGCAGCGGCGGCGAAGCCCCGGCGAAGAACGGTGACGCCCCGGCAGGGGAAGCGGCGAACAACGGCGGTTAATACGGCCGTAAAGTTCCGTAAGGCGGATTGTGCGGCTTGACAAGCAGCGCAATCGGTGATATGATACGAATGCTTCAAGAGGATTTCGGAAGCAGTACCGTTTATCGGCACGGCTGAGCGAGCGACCGGGTGGTGCAAAGGGTCGCGCCGTGTACAGCGGGAAGACCGCCGGAGGATTGAAGCGGGCGCGCCCGATACAGCGCAAAGAGTCCCAAACAGGGTGGAACCACGCATTGCGGCGTCCTTGTGTTATGCAAGGACGCTGTTGTATTTTGAAACAAGAAACATTTTAGGAGGAAAGATACCTATGCTGATCACATTCCCGGACGGATCGTCCCGCGAATTTGAAAACGGAACCAACGCGCTCGATATCGCAGCCGCGCTGTCGCAGGGCCTGCGCAAGGCGGTCGTCTGCTGTGAGATCGACGGCGTTCGCAGCGACGCCTTTTTGCCGATCGAAAAGGACTGCACGCTTCGTCTTTTGACGTTTGCCGACGAGGGCGGCCGCTGGACCTACCGCCATACCGCGTCGCACATTCTGGCGCAGGCCGTCAAGCGCCTTTGGCCGGAAGTCAAGCTCGCCATCGGGCCCGCGACGAAGGAAGGATTCTACTATGACTTTGACGCGCCGTTCAACTTCTCGCCGGAAGACTTCAAGAAGATCGAGAAGATGATGGAGCAGATTCAGCGCGAGAACCTGCGGCTCGAACGGTTCGAACTCCCGCGCGAAGAAGCGATCCGGTTTATGGAAGAGAAGGGCGAGCCGTATAAGGTTGAGCTCATCAACGATCTGCCGGAAGATGCGGTCATCAGCTTCTACCGGCAGGGCGAGTTTGTCGACCTTTGCGCCGGTACCCATGCGGCGACGACTGCGCGCGTGAAGAACATCAAACTGCTGAGCACCGCCGGCGCATATTGGCGCGGCAGCGAAAAGAACAAAATGCTGCAGCGTATTTACGGCACGGCGTTTGAGAAGAAAGAAGACCTGAACGAGTACATCACCCGGCTCGAAGAAGCAAAGAAGCGCGATCACAACAAGCTCGGCCGCGAACTCGAGTACTTCACGACGGTCGATAACATCGGCCAGGGCCTGCCGGTGCTGCTGCCGAAAGGCGCGCGCGTTGTGCAGCTGATGCAGCGCTGGGTTGAGGACGTTGAGCAAAAGCACGGCTATCTGCTGACCAAGACGCCGTACTTCGCCAAGCGCGAGTTCTATAAGATTTCCGGCCACTGGGATCACTACCGCGACGGTATGTTCATCATGGGTGATGCGGACGACGAGACGAAGGAATGTTTCGCGCTGCGTCCGATGACCTGCCCGTTCCAGTACCAGGTGTATCTGAACCGGCAGCGCAGTTATCGCGACCTGCCGATGCGGCTCGGCGAAACCTCGACGCTGTTCCGCAACGAGGATTCCGGCGAAATGCACGGCCTGATCCGCGTGCGGCAGTTTACGATTTCCGAAGGCCATCTGGTCGTTCGTCCGGATCAGCTCGAATCGGAATTCCGCGATTGCCTCGAACTGTCGAAGTACTTCCTCGGCACGGTCGGCCTGTGGGATAAGTGCACGTTCCGCTTCTCGCAGTGGGATCCCGCGAACCCGAAGAACAAGTACGAAGGCACGGCGGAGCAGTGGGAAGAAGCGCAGGCTGCGATGGCGCGCATTCTCGACCATCTCGGCGTCAAGTATGAAATCGGTATCGACGAAGCCGCGTTCTACGGCCCGAAGCTCGATATCCAGTACCGGAACGTGTACGGCAAGGAAGATACGCTCGTCACGATCCAGATCGACATGCTGCTTGCGCAGCGGTTCGGCATGTACTATATCGACGAAAAGGGCGAAAAGGCGCTGCCGTACATCCTGCACCGGACGTCGCTCGGCTGCTACGAGCGCACACTGGCGTACCTGATCGAGGAATATGCGGGCGCGCTGCCGACCTGGATGATGCCGACGCAGGTCAAGATTCTGCCGATTACCGACCGCACCGTTCCGTACTCCCGCGAGCTTACCGAAAAGCTGGACAGCTACGGCGTGCGCGCAGAGGTCGACGCGAGAAACGAGAAGATCGGCTTCAAGATCCGCGAAGCGCAGATGCAGAAGATTCCGTACATGCTCGTCATCGGCGACAAGGAGGCGGAGGACGGCACGGTAGCCGTGCGGTCCCGCAGGGAAGGCGATCTCGGAACGCAGACCGTGGACGCATTCCTGCAAAAACTGCTGGCGGAAATCGCATCGAAAGCCAAATAAGAAAACCGTTCGGGGCGAGTCGAATACGGCTCGCCCTGTTCCCGTACAGGGGCGGAAGATATACGATTCTTTCTGCTGCAATTCGCGAAAAAACCCGTTTTGCGCGTTGACACAGGAAACCGATTTCTGTTATAATAATCCATGGTGGATAAGGGGTCAAAGACCCCTCGATCAAATAAATAGGAGGATTTTTGCAAATGGCTAAAACCATGACGATTGACGGCAATACCGCTGCAGCCCACGTGGCGTATGCGTTTTCCGACGTTGCCGCGATCTACCCGATCACCCCGTCGTCTCCGATGGCGGAGGTCGCAGACGAGTGGGCGGCAAACGGCCGTCTGAACCTGTTCGGGCAAAAGGTCCGCATCGCGGAGATGCAGTCTGAGGCGGGCGCCGCGGGCGCCGTGCACGGCTCCCTGAAGGCCGGCGCGCTGACGACGACGTTCACCGCTTCGCAGGGTCTTCTGCTGATGATCCCGAACATGTACAAGATCAGCGGCGAGCTGCTCCCGGGCGTGTTCCACGTTTCCGCGCGCGCTCTGGCCGCGCACGCGCTGTCGATCTTCGGTGACCACAGCGACGTGATGGCCTGCCGTCAGACCGGTTTTGCGTTCCTCGCATCGGCGTCGGTGCAGGAGGTCATGGACCTCGCGCTTGTCTCGCATCTGTCCACGATCAAGTCGAGCATCCCGTTCTGCCATTTCTTCGATGGATTCCGTACCTCGCATGAAGTTCAGAAGATCGAAATGATCGACTATGCCGACATGGACAAGCTTCTGGATCGTGACGCCGTGGCGCGCTTCCGTGCCCGCGCGATGAACCCGAACCATCCGCACGTCGGCGGCACCGCGCAGAACCCGGATATCTACTTCCAGGCGCGCGAAGCGGCGAACAAGTACTACGATGCGATCCCCGAGATCGTCCAGCATTACATGGACGAAGTCGGCAAGATCACCGGCCGCAGCTATCACCTCTTCGATTACGTCGGCGCGCCCGATGCGGAGAATGTGATCGTCTGCATGGGCAGCGGCGCGGACGTCGTCGAAGAAACGATCAACTACCTGAACGCCAAGGGCTTCAAGCTCGGTCTTGTCAAGGTTCGTCTGTACCGTCCGTGGGCGAGCGAAAAGTTCGTCGAAGCGCTCCCGAAGACCGTCAAGCACATCGCGGTGCTCGATCGCACGAAGGAGCCCGGCTCCCTGGGCGAGCCGCTGTATGAGGACGTCGTCACCGCCCTGCGTGAAGCGGGCAAGGACGTCTGCGTTGTCGGCGGCCGTTACGGTCTCGGCAGCAAGGAATTCACCCCGACGATGGTGAAGGCCGTTTACGACAATCTCGACGCCGCACAGCCGAAGAATCACTTCACGGTCGGCATCGAAGACGACGTGACCGGCACGAGCCTCCCGCTCGGCGAGCTCGTGAACGCCGCGCCGGAAGGCACGATCGCCTGCAAGTTCTTCGGTCTCGGTTCCGACGGTACGGTCGGCGCGAACAAGAACAGCATCAAGATCATCGGCGACCATACCGACATGTATGCGCAGGGCTACTTCTCCTATGACTCCAAGAAGTCCGGCGGCTTCACGGTGTCGCATCTGCGCTTCGGCAAGAAGCCGATCCAGAGCCCGTATCTGATCGACCAGGCGGACTTTGCGGCTTGCCACAATTCCTCCTATGTCACCCGTTACGCGGTTGCAGAGGGCATCAAGGACGGCGGTACGTTCCTGCTCAACTCTCCGTGGACGCTGGACGAGATGGAGAAGGAGCTGCCCGCGAAGATGAAGAACGCGATTGCGCAGCACCATCTGAAGTTCTACAACATCGACGCGGTCAAGCTCGCGAAGGAAGTCGGCATGGGCGGCCGCATCAATACGATCATGCAGTCCGCGTTCTTCAAGCTCGCGAACATCATTCCGTCCGAAGAAGCGATCAACTACATGAAGGCCGCCGCCAAGAAGTCCTACGGCAAGAAGGGCGACGCCGTTGTGCAGAAGAACTATGACGCGATCGACGCGGGCGCTGGCGCGGTTGTCGAGATCAAGTATCCCGAATCGTGGGCGACCACGACCGAGGGCGCGACCGTGGTCCATACGACCGACGATCCGTACTTCCATTCCTTCATCCAGCCGATCCTCGCACAGGAAGGCGACAAGCTGCCCGTTTCTGCGATGAGCGCAGACGGCACGGTCCCGACCGGCACCACGCAGTATGAGAAGCGCGGCATCGCGATCGACGTTCCGGAGTGGATTCCCGAGAATTGTATCCAGTGCGGCCAGTGCTCGCTCGTCTGCCCGCACGCCTGCATCCGTCCGTTCGTTCTGAACGCGGAAGAGGAAGCCAACAAGCCCGAAGGTTTTGCAACGAAGCCCGCCGGCAAGGATATGCCCGGCCTCACCTATCGCATGCAGATCAGTCCGCTCGACTGCACCGGCTGCGGCAACTGCGTCGACGTCTGCCCGGCAAAGACCAAGGCGCTGGCCATGCATCCGTATGCGGCCTCCGATGCTGACAAGAAGAACTGGGACTACGCGATCAAGCTGCCTGACAAGGAGCTGAACGTGAAACGCAACACCGTCAAGGGAAGCCAGTTCCTCCGTCCGCTGTTCGAGTTCTCCGGCGCATGCGCAGGCTGCGGCGAGACCCCGTACGTCAAGCTGCTGACCCAGCTCTTCGGCGATCGCATGATTATCGCGAACGCCACGGGCTGCTCCTCGATCTACGGCGGTTCCGCTCCGACGGTTCCGTACACGAAGAACGACAAGGGCCAGGGCCCGGCATGGGCGAACTCCCTGTTCGAGGACAACGCCGAGTTCGGTTACGGCATGCTGCTCGCTTCGAAACAGCGTCGCGCGAACCTGAAGGAGACCGTTGAAAAGCTGATCGCCGTCGAGTGGGCCGATGCGGACATCAAGGCCGCCGGTCAGGAATGGCTTGATAACTTCAGCAGCGCGGAAGGCTCCCGCAAGGCCGGCGATAAGCTCGTTGCCGCGTGCAAGGACGCGATCGTGGAAGGCTGCGAGTGCGACGCTTGCGTGCTGGCGCGCAAGGTCATCGAGGACGCGGATCAGCTCGTGAAGCCGTCCGTCTGGGTATTCGGCGGCGACGGTTGGGCGTATGATATCGGCTACGGCGGATTGGATCACGTTCTGGCCATGGATGAGGACGTCAACGTTCTGGTCGTGGATACCGAGGTGTATTCCAACACCGGCGGTCAGTCCTCGAAGGCGACCCCGACCGGCCCGATCGCGAAATTCGCGGCTGCCGGCAAGCGCACCAAGAAGAAGGACCTCGGCATGATGGCGATGTCCTACGGCTATGTGTACGTCGCAAAGGTTGCTATGGGCGCGAACCCGGCGCAGCTTCTGAAGGCTGTCACCGAAGCCGAAGCGTACAACGGACCGTCTCTGATCATCGCATACGCGCCCTGCATCAACCACGGTATCAACATGGGCAAGAGCCAGGCCGAAGAGAAGAAGGCCGTCGAGGCCGGTTACTGGCCGCTGTATCGGTACAATCCGGAGCTCAGCGAGCAGGGCAAGAACCCGTTCCAGCTGGATTCCAAGGATCCGAAGGCGAGCTTCCAGGAGTTCATCCTCGGCGAAACCCGTTATTCTTCGCTGAAGAAGCAGTTCCCGGGCGTTGCGGACGAGCTGTTCGCGCGCGCCGAGAAGGAAGCCGGCGAGAAGATCGAGTACTACAAGAAGCTCAGCGAGCTTTGATGCATAGGACACAACTGCGAAGCGCTCCCGAAAGCGGGGGCGCTTCTCTCTTTCGCCGGCAGACGGGGAGTGGGGATTGATCTTAACAAAACAAAGGGACTGTCTCAAAACTCTTTCTGTACGGAGAGGCGCTGTTGATAAAGGATGGCAGAAGCCGGTTTCTCCGCCCGAAGGCTATCTGACAGCGGATATCAAAATCCCGTGCTGCATCTCGCACTGCGAGCGCACGGAATTTTGTAGGGCGG
>JAFSLH010000022.1 GCA_017448545.1 Clostridia bacterium | reverse complement strand
TCAAGTTGCTTGAAAGCAACACACCTTTCCGGTGGTTAAGCTGTGAGGTCCCACCTGTTCCCATTCCGAACACAGAAGTTAAGCTCACATACACCGACAATACTTGGCTGGAGACGGCCCGGGAAGATAGGCAGCTGCCGGAATCCAAAACAAGACGCTCAAAAAGCGTCTTGTTTTTTTGCATAAAACCTCCTTTATACAAGGAGGATTATGGATCGAGAATCGATTTCACGCGCCATCGGCGCAATTTACGACCGCATTGCGGTCAATTCACGGCGCAGCCAATTCACGCCGTAGGCAATTCAGCCCAGCAAATACTCCATAAACACCGGGATGCGCTTTTCCCAGTCGGCTTCGCAGTGCTGCGCGCCGGGGCAGACGCGGGCTTCCACGCACGCGCCGGCCTTTGTGAGCAGCCTTGCCGCGCGGAACATCTGCTCCGCGCAATCTCTGTTATACCGCACGGCTTCAGCGCTGCCCGTGTCGAGGTAAATCTGCGTCGGCTTGGCGAGCGGGGACGCTTTGATCAGCTGCGCCATGCGCGCCCGATCCACCCAGAGGCTCGGCGACAGCGCCGCGGCGCGCGAAAACACGTCATTGTACGCCGTGACCGCGTAAATCGACATCAGACCGCCCATCGAGCTGCCGGCGATCAGCGTGTGCTCCCGATCCGGCAGCGTGCGGTAGGTCGCGTCGATTTCGGGCTTCAGCGTTTGCGTGAGCCAATCCATCGTGATCCTGCCGCGGCCCTGCACGTCGGCGTTGAACGGCTTCGGCGCATGGAAATCCCACGGCGCGTATTCCGAAAGCCGCTGGTTGCCCTCATGGTTGCATTCGACGGCGACAACGATGACCGGCTGCTTCGTTTTCTGCAGGTATTCCTTCATGCCCCAGCTTTTGCCGAAGGTCGCGTGGCTGTTGTAAAAGACGTTGTGCCCGTCAAACATGTACAGCACCGGATACCGGCGGTCGGACGACGCATAGTCGTGCGGCAGGTACACATACAGCCGCCGCGGCTTTACGGTCGGCAGCGTCGGAATCTGAATCTTGCTGACCAGAATCATGGAGTCGCTCCTTTCTGCGCGTTCGGGATTATTTCCGCTTCCGGAGCACCAGCACGAGCACCAGACCCGCTGCCAGCGCGATGAGCACGCCGCATCCGATCCAGAACAGCAGGGGCACGGACAGACCGATCGTCGTTTCAGGCGCGGCCGCCTTGGCCGGTTCCGCTGTCGGTTCAGCCGCCGGTTCGGACGTCGGCGCCGCAGTCGGCGCTTCGGTGGGTTCTTCGGTCGGAATCACGGTCGGTTCCGGCGTCGGCTCCGGCGTCGGTTCGGGCGTCGGCTCCGGCGTAGCGGTCGGTTCCGGCGTCGGCGACGGCGTGGGCGGCACGTAATCGCTCAGCACTTCCGCGGGGATGTTCTCCAAAAAGTCGTTCTTTTCCACGTCCTCGCCGACGGTGCTGAAGACGAGACCGTAATCCGTGGGCCGGTACTTGCCGTTTCGGACGTTTCGGATCGTCTTGGTGTCGGACTTATCCCACATCGTCATGGCTTCCACGGCGAGCTCGCGCGCGGTCATGCCGTCGAACGACGCAAGCGGCGTATCCACGTCGATAAAGACCTCGTTTTCCGGGTAGCAGTGGCTGTACAGCTTCTTCACCTGCCACGCGCCGTATTCGGCGGCGGATTCCGGGTACTGCGCCGGGTCGGCGGCCGCTTCGACAGCCCGGATCGTGATTTCCGCGGTCAGCACGTTGCGTCCGTCCTCATCCTTGAGGTCGTGCGTGATGACGACCTCCGGGCGCACGCGGCGAATCTCCGCCACCAGCATAGCGACCGGGTCGCGCGGATCTTCCTCCAGCCACAGTTTCGCGTAGCGCGAATACGTGATGACGTGCAGATCGAAGAAGCCGAAGAACGTCTTGAAGTTGCGCAGACCGCAAAGGTAGGAGCCGCCGGAGCTCTTGCGCTGGCGGCCGATCGTGTCGCAGCAGATATCCGCGACGGTTATCTTGTACCCGCGATCCGTATAGGTCGGCAGCACCGCGCCGAATACCTGCGCGTCGCTGTTGCCGCGCGCTTCGACGAGCATGATATCCGCCTTGTCAAGCGGCTCGTCCCAAACGACGGTCTTGTACTGCGCCTTCCGCTGCCGTTCGTTGTAAACGAACAGCTCTGCCATCGTGCCGCTGCCTTCCAGCACGGTCATGCGAATCTCGCGAACGTTCTCCTCAGCGGGCACGGTCAGAAACCGGATCACATTCCCGTATTCGCGCTCGGAAACCACGTTGCCTTCGCCGTCGAGACACTCGACGAGCGCGCGCTGCGGGATCACGTTCCATTCCCAATAGACCGCGGCGACCGGCGTCGTGTCCTTCCAGCGCACGGTGAACCAGTCCTCCGCGACGAACGTGACGGTCGTAGAGTAGGTATTGTCGGTCAGGTACTTCATGTGCACGTCCTGCGCGTGTACTTCGATCGTGCAGGAATCGTTGATGTTCGAGTCTGCCAATGCGGCGGTCGGCGCAAGCAGCAGCAAAAGCGCAAGCAGCGCGGTCACGATTCGTTTCATGTTTCGTCCTTTCCGGGGACTCGCCCCGTGCGTAGTAAGATTTCGCGCGGCGGTTACTGATCCGCCACGACGAAGGAGATTTCCTTGTCCGTCATTTCCATGCCGGCTTCTTTGATCGCGGAATAAAGCTGCTCGTTGACGCCGTTCCGCATCGGCCAGTATTCGTCCGCCTTGCCCCAGACGAGCAGCAGATAGTTCACGTGTCCTGCCGTGTAGCCGTTCACAACGACGATCGGCGCGGGATCGTCCAGCACGTACGGAACCGCAGCGGCGGCGGCCAGCGCGGCCTTTCGCACGTCCTCCGGCGCGTACTTGGCCGAAACGCGGAACGAGAGGTTCGCACGCCGCTTCTTGTACGAGGTCATGTTCGTCACGGTCGTTGTGTACAGAACGCTGTTCGGGATATAGATCGTGTGCCCCTCATAGCTGAGCAGCTTTGTGTTCAAGAGGTTGATTTCCTTGACCGTGCCGGAGCCGGACGGCGTTTCGATGTAGTCGTCCACCTCAAACAGCTTGCCGGACAGCAGAATGATGCAGCCGGCGATGTTGTTCAGCACGCCCTGCGCGGCGAGCGCGATCGCGGTGCCGAAAACGAGAAAGACCACGAAGAATGCGGAAACCGAAATCCCGACCGCGTTCGCGGCGATCATCGCGCTGACGAGGATCAGCAGAAACCGCAGGAACATGACCAGGATGCCGTGCAGCGTCCGGCTGATGCGCTGCGACTTGTCGAGCCGCTTCGCAAACAGCCGCACCAGAAAATGGCTCACAACGAGCAGCAGAAGAAAAATGCCGATCCCGATCAGCCATTGTTTTGTGTTCAGCGAGGTTACGGTGTCCCAAAGCTCCTGCAAAAGCTCCGCGCTGCCGCCGATGTCGGTAAATAGAATCGTTTTCATGCACACCCCGGAATAAAATGAAGAAATGAAGAAATGAAGAATGAAGGAATGAAGAAATGAAGAATGATCAATGCATTTTTCGGTTTTCCGTATTCATTTTTCCGTAATAGCCTCCAAGAGCATCGTCCGCACCTGATCGCCGATGTCGGCGGTGCGCAGCGCCTGGACCTGCTCCGGCGTGAACACGGCGAGGATCTTCAGCGAAACGTTCGTGCGGTGCCACGGCCAGTTCTTCGCAACGTCCGCCGTATTCGTCAGCGCGGCGACGACGATCGGCACCTTGGCCTTCTGCGCGATCTTGAACGCGCCGTTGTGGAACGGCAGAAGCGGCTCGTCGGTCTTGTTCCGGGTGCCTTCGGGATAGATGCCGACGGACGCCTGATCGGTCGTCAGAAGGTCTGCCGCGGCGTTGATCGTCTGAATCGCGTTCTTCGCGTTCTCGCGGTCGAGCGGCAGAAAGCCGCACGGACGGATCAGCCGGCCGAGCAGCGGGATATTGAAGTTTTCGGGCTTCGAAATGTAGGCCAGACCGCACTTGCGCAGCGCGATCCAGGTCACGATCGGGTCAAAATTCGATTTGTGGTTGCCGACGAGCAGAAAGCGGCCCTCCGGGAGCAGTTCGCGCCCCTCGACGGTCGTATGCACGCGGGCGAAGAACAGCAGCCAGTACCCGATGCCGGCGCAGAGCGCCTGGTAGAATCGCGAAACGACCTTGTATTCGCGCTTCGTGTCCACGAACAGCGACGCGATGAACAGGAACAAAAAGTAGGCGACGATCAGACCGACGATCGAGAGCAGAACAATCCAGACGACTTGCATACGGTGCCTCCGTTATTACCGTTTTCCGTTTCTTTATCATACCATATCCGGCACGGCGGCGCAAGCGGAATCTGCCAATGCGGCGCTTTCGGACGGCGACGCAGTGACTTTTTCGTAAAATCACAAAAAATCCGCAATCGGGAGTTCCCAAGCGGCGCGGAATCTGTTATACTGACAGCATGGAGAAGGGGCGCAACAATTCCATCACGATTCGCACGATCCGCCTGCGGCCGAGCCTGCTTGTGCTGCTGGTGATTCTGTGCGTGATTACGCTTGCCGCGCTCGTGATTCCGCAGCGCATCCGTATCCGCGAGGCGAAGGACGAGCTTGCCGCGCGGCAGCAGGAGCTGACCGACATCAAGCTGACCTACGAGCAGGAGCGCCGCAATCTGGAATATATGCGCACCGACGAGTACAAAGTGCAGCAGGGACTGCAGAAGTACGGCTGGCACTACAAGCAGGATACGCTGATCGAGGACGACACGACCGTACCGGAGAAACCATGAATCGCATCGCAATCATCGATATCGGAAGCAATTCCGTCCGCTATATGGAAGCCGAGCACACCGAAACGGGTGTGCTTTCTTTCGGCAAGGATTTGAACACGACGCGGCTGGCCGAGGGACAGGACGAAGCGCGGCGGCTGCAGCCGGAACCGGTGCGCCGCACCGCGGACGCAATCCTGTCGTATGCGAAGCTGGCCAAAGAACGCGGCGTTCCGGCCTATGCGTATGCGACGAGCGCGCTGCGCGAGGCAAGCAATCGGGACGCGCTGCTGTCGTTGGTCGGCGACGCGGTGCCGCTCGAAATCCTGTCCGGCGCGGACGAGGGGCGCATGGCCTACCGCGGCGCGACCGGCGGGCGGGGAACGCTGATCGACATCGGCGGCGGCAGCTTCCAGGTCGTCACTTCGTCCGGCGCGTTCAGCGCGCCGATCGGGGCGGTGCGGTTCCGCGACCGCTGTCCAAACGGTTCGCCGGAGGAGCTGTGGCAAATCATCTGCCCGTGGGCGGACGGGTACCTTGCCGATCCCAAGCCCGCCGAACTGCCGGTCACCGGCGTCGGCGGCACGATCACGACGCTCGCCGCGCTGCTTGCGGGCATGCGCGTCTACGACCGGGAAGCGCTGAAAAACGCGACGCTCACGCGCACCGCGCTTTTGCCGCTGCTCGAGCTCCTGTATGCGATGGGGGAGGAGCGGCGCGCGCAGCATCCGCTTCTGAAACGGCGTTACAACATCATCCTGCAGGGCGGCACGATCCTGCGCTGCCTGATGGAGCGGCTCTCGATCCCGTCCCTGTCCCCGTCCGACCGCGACGGCATGGAAGGCTACGCGGAGGAGATCTTCGCAAGGATGGGAAAGTGAATTGCCTGCGGCGTGAATTGACCGAAGGTCGTGAATTGCGACTTCGTCGCGTGAATTGCCTGCGGCGTGAATTGACAACTTCGTTGTCGTGAATTGCGGCTTCGTCGCGTAAACGGAGCGGCGGCAAAGCCCTCCTTGTGTAAAGGAGGGTGGATCGGCGCAGCCGAGACAGGAGGATTGTAAAGAAGGAATCTCCTGAATAATCATACAGCCCAAAGCAACAAAGACTGTTCGAACCCGACAAGGGAACGAACAGTCTATTCTTTTACGCGCGTCAGCGCAATTCACGGCGAAGCCGATTCACGGAGCGAAGCGAGAATTCATGCGCCTTGGCGCAATTCACCTTATAAACAGAATATACCCGAACATCGCGCAGACGGCGAGCACGAGCATCAGCAGCGCGAACGAGAAGCTGGCAGTGACGCGGCGGCTCTTTTGGCGAAGCGCGCGCTGCGCCCGGTACTGCTGCAGCGCGTGGCGGTTTTCGCCGGCTTCCTCGACGCCGCGCCGGATCGCGCGCCGGTCGGCGATCGCGCCGGCCCGATAGGAGAGCGCGCTCTGCACGCGATCGTCCGGCTTCGGAACGCTGTCGCGGAACACGGTGCGCCGCAGGAGCAGCACGATCGCGTCGAGCGAATCGCTCGCGGCGTGGGAAACGACCTCCGCCCCGCGTCGCAGGGCCCGGCAGAGCGGCGCACTCACGCGGTTTTCCCCGAACGTTTCGGCAACGGCGGACGCGCCGAAGAGAACGCCGCGGCACAGCGGCGCACTCACGCGGTTTTCCCCGAACGTTTCGGCAACGGCGGACGCGCCAAAGAGCACGCCCCGGCACAGCGGCGCACTCACGCGGTTTTCGCCGAACACCTTCGCGACGGCGGACGCGCCGAAGAGCACGCCCCGGCAAAGCGGCGCGGTGACGCGGTTTTCGCCGAACAGGCGCGCGACCGGGTACAAAAGCCCGGGCAGCCATCGGAGGAGCAGCGGCCGGTAGAGCAGTTCTTCGAGGTCGAGCCACGCGGGCAGCCGGTTCCGGTAGACGCGCACGCCGCTTTCGGTTCCCATCAGCACGGTGCGCACGACGCCGAAGTACAGCGCAAAGCCGATCCCGATTGAGATCAGCCCGCCTTTGAGGTTCTCCCACGACAGGTAGCGAACCGCGTGTTCGAGCGCGGCGGCGTGCAGAAAATCGGTGCCGAAATCCGCGATCGCGTTCATCGACCGATTCATCGTAAGCCCGAGCACGGGCAGAACGAGTGCGCCGATCCACAGCGCGGCGGCGCTCTGCGCGTTCATCGCGCGCATCCCGTCAAATTCGGCCTGCCGCGTCGGGTGCTTTTCCAGGAACAGTGCGACGAACAGCTTCGTCATATACGCGACCGTAATCCCGCCGGACAGCAGGAACACCCATTCGACCGCGCGCATCCCGAGCGCGAACCCGCCGTGCGCGGCAAGATGTTCGATCGCTTCGACGATGCCTTCGTGCAGCAGCGTTTTGCTGACGTACCCGTTCAGCAGCGGGAAGCCGCCGATGCCGAGCGCGGCAAGGAGGAACGGAATCAAAAGCGCCGGTTTTTTCCGACCGAACCCGCGGATGTCGTTCAGGTTCAGCTTGTGCAGTTTGCAGTAGACCGCGCCCGCCGCGAGAAACAAGACGAGCTTGAACAGCGAATGGTTGACCATGTGCAGCAGCACGCCGCGCGCCGCGAGCGCGTTCTCCGTGCCGAGGATGCCCATCGTGCCGATGCCGGTCAGGATGAACCCGATCTGCGAAACGCTCGAGCACGCCAGCGTGCGCTTGAGGTCGACGGACAGCAGCGCAAGAACCGCGCCGAGCAGCATCGTGATCGCGCCGAGCGTCAGAACGACGGTTCCCCAGACGGGATCGTCGCGGAACAGGTCACAGGAGAGCACGAGCACGCCGAACACGCCGGATTTGGTCAATAGGCCCGACAGCAGCGCGCTCGCCGGCGCGGGCGCGACCGGATGCGCTTTCGGCAGCCAGATATGCAGCGGGAACATGCCCGCCTTTGCGCCGAACCCGAACAGCACGCAGCCGCCCGCCGCATACAGCACGGCTTTTTGATCGGAAGCCGCGGCCGCTTCGTACAGCGCGGAGATCGTCGTCGTGCCGAGCGTTTTCCAAAGCAGGAACAGCCCCATCAGCGCGACAAGCCCGCCGATCACCGCAACGGCAAGGTAGGTGTTCGCCGCCCGCAGCGCCGCCGGCGTCTCCTCCTGCAACACCCACACGTAGGACGTAAACGACATGATCTCGAAAAAGACGAGCGCGGTAAACAGGTCGGACGCTGAGAATACGCCGTTCAGCGCGCCGAGCGTCAAAAGATTACAGCAATAGTACCGATCCGTGTTTTGGTAATGCGCAAAGTATTCGCTGCCGAACAGCGTCGTCAAAAGCCACAAAAACGCGATGACGGTCAGGTACACCTTGCGGAAGCCGCCGGTTTCGAGCGCAAGCCCGAGGCCCGCAACGCCTTTGAGCGCGCCCGTCTGCTCGGGCAAAAACAGCAGCAGCACGGCAAGGCCGAGCACGACCGCGCACGTTGCGATCGCGAGCGCGTTTCGAAGTTTCTTGCTCCTTCGTCCGGCAAGCGGGAGCATCGGCGCCGCCGCCATCGGCAGGAAAATCAGTCCGTACAACATCGCGATCCCCCTTTCACAGCCCCGCCGCGATCGCGCGGACGGCGGCAAGAATCGGTTCGGCAAACACGCCGCACGCCAGCATCCCAACGGTCAGAACGAGCATCGGCAACAGCATCTGCCACTCGGCTTCGTGCACGCCGGACAGGGCGGATAAGTTGGCGTTTTTGTCCGGGAACCACGCCCGGCGGCACGCGGTAAGCATATAGATCGCCGTGAGCAGAGCGGACAGCAGCAGCGCGCCCGCGCCGACCCAGGCAACGCCGCCCGCTTCGGCGGCAGCGGTCAGAAGATACCATTTGCTGACGAACCCGTTGAAGGGCGGCAGCCCCGTCAGCGCGAACGCCGAAACGGTAAAGCAGACGAACGTGACCGGCATCCGCTTGCCGAGCCCGTCGAGTTCGTAGACGCTCTCGCGGCCCGTTTCGTGCCTGACTGCGCCGGCCGCAAAGAACGACGTGATCTTGATGCAGGCGTGCGCCGCCATGTGCAGCAGCGCGGCGGCGATCCCGGCCGGGGTCAGAAGCAGCGCGCCGAACAGAATGTAGGACAGGTTCGCAACGGTCGAATACGCGAGCCGCCGCTTGAAGTTCGTTTCCTTCAGCGCGGCCGCCGAGCCGTAAACGATCGTGACCGCGGCGAGCATGAGAGCGACGGTCTGCGCCCTGCTTCCGCGCAAAAGGTCCGCGCCGAAGCAGCCGTAGGTCAGACGGATCACGGCGAACGCGCCGGCTTTCACGACCGCGACCGCGTGCAAAAGAGCGGTGACCGGCGTCGGCGCAACGGCAGCCTTCGGCAGCCATGCGTGCAGCGGGAACAGCGCGGCCTTCACGCCGAAGCCGAGGAAGCCGAACAGCCAGAAGAGATAGGTGATGTTTTCGCCGTACGGGTGCGCGCCGAGGAGCCCGCCCGCGCCGAACGCGCCGTCTGCGCCGCTCGAGATCAGAAACACCATCGCGGCGAACGCGAACGCCGCGCCGCCGATCGAGTACAGGAAATACATCCGCGTCGCCTTGCGCGCGGCGCGCGTCATCGGCTGCAGCACGAGCGGCACGGTCGTCAGCGTCAAAAGCTCATAGAAACAGTACATCGTGAACAGGTTCCCGGCCGCAGCAACGCCGAGCGTCGCGCCGTAGGAGGCCGTAAAGAACCCGAAGAACATGCCGGGGTGCTGTTCGCGGCGCATGTACGACACGGCGTAGAGCGCGGTCAGCGGCCAGAGCGTCGCCACGATCCCGACGAAGAACCGGCCCAGCCCGTCGAGCCGCAGCAGCAGAACGAGGTTCGGCGCAAACCGGATCACCTCCGCGCCGTCCGCCGGGCAGAACAGGATCGCGGCCCAGCAAAACAGACTCGTCAAGAGGATGACGGGCAGCATCAGGCCGGTGAGCAGCCGGTACGATCGCAGATGCAGTAGGCAGAGCAGCATCCCCGCCGCAAACGGGAAGAGGATGCAGCCGAGCAGCCAGATCGGGGCCATGTGTCCTCCTTACACGAGCGGGGCGACGAGCGTAAAAATCCAATCGACGAGCGGCCCGGAGCACACGCCGAGCAGCAGCGAAGCCGCACCGAGGATCGCGATCGGCAGCCACATGACCGCCGTCCCTTCGTCGGTTTTCGGCGGGGCGGAAAAATCCTTGCCGGGGAAGAAGCCGCGGATCGTGATCGGGAGCAGATAGCCTGCCGTCAGCAGCGCGGAAACGAGCAGCACGATCGGCACGAGCCAGTTCAATACCGGGATCCCCGTATCGAGCGCGCCGAGCGCGAGGTACCATTTGCTGACAAACCCGGACGCGGGCGGAATGCCGATCAGGCCGAGCGACGCAATCGTGAATGAAAACAGCGTGATCGGCATCTGCTTGCCGACGCCGACCAGGTCGGAAACGCGCGTCTTTTCGAGGTTCACGATCACCGAACCGGCGACGAGGAACAGGCAGATCTTGATGCAGGCATGGAAGATCACGTGCAGAATCCCGCCGGTCACGCCGCTCGGCGTCAGCGTGAACAGGCCGACGAGCACATACGAAATCTGACTGACCGAGGAGTAGGCGAGCCGCTTTTTGAACAGGTCTTCGCGGTACGCCATCATCGAGCCCATGAACACCGTGAGCAGCGCAAGGCTCATCCATGCGATCTGCACCCACGTCCCGCGCAAAAAGTCCGCGCCGACGATATAGAACACCAGCCGCAGGATCGCGAGCACGCCGGCCTTGGCGATGATGCCGGACAGCGCGGCGCTCGCGGGGGCGGGGGCGACCGGGTGCGCGGTCGGCAGCCAGCCGTGCAGCGGGTACAGACCGGCCTTCGCGCCGAACCCGATCACGCCGAGGAACACGACGATTTCGAGCAGCGTCCGGTGCGCGGCGGCGTCGGCAGTCAGCGTGCCGCCCGCGGCAAAGTCGAGCGTCGTCGTGAACCGGCCGAGGACGAAGATCGCCAAAAGGGCGAGGAATGCGCCCGCGATCGAATAAAAGAGGTACTTCAGCGCGGCCCGGATCGATTCCTCCGTCCGGTCGTGCAGAACGAGCGGCATCGAAAGCAGCGTCGCGGCTTCGAAAAAGAGGTACATCGTGATCAGGTTCTGCGAAAGGTCCATCCCGCAGAGCGCGCCGAGCGAGAACAGCATCCAGCCGTAAAAGCTCGCCTGCCGCTCGCCGCGCGCCATATAGCGCGTCGCGTAAACGCCCGAGAGCAGGAACCCGTACGCGCCGACCGCGAGGAAGACGCGGCTGATCCCGTCGCTTGCGAGCGAAACGGTCAGCGCGTCGGTCATCGAGAACAGGCGCACCGTCGCGTCCGGCAAACAGAGGTACGCGGTCACGGCGGCGGCTTCGAGCGCGAGCACGGAAAGGAACGCCGTATCCGCCGCGCGTTTTTCGGCGCGGCGCATCAAAGCGAGCAGGACGCCGCCGAGCAGCGGCAGCAGTACGATCGAAAGCAGCAGTACTTGGTTCATAACGATCTCCTCAAAGCAGGGATAGCCCGCGCTCTAAAAGGAGCACAAGCGGTTGGGCGGCGACGCCGGCGGAAAGGTTCAGCAGCGCCAGAAGCAGGGAAGAAACGGCGAACGGCCGCTGCTCCCGCAGGGTCATGCGCGTCCGGCGCTCCGGCACGGGCGTATAGATCCCGATGATCACGCGCATAAAGTACATAGCATTCAGAACCGTGCTGACGGCCAGCACGATCAGCGTCACGACGAGCAGCGTCGGCCGTTCAAACGCCGCAAGCGCGAACCGGTATTTCGAGACGAAGCCCATCGTCAGCGGAATGCCGATCATCGAAAACGCGCCGAGCGAGAACATAAGCCCCGCCGTGCGGTTACGGTGCGCCGCGCCGCGCCAGGTATGGCGGAGCCGTCCGCCCGCCGCTTCGCCGAGCTGACCGGCGGCGAGGAACAGCAGCGGCTTGGTCACCGCGTGCGTCAGAAGGTGGAAGATCGCGGCGAGCATCCCGAGCGCGGGCGTCAGCCCGATCCCGAAATACAGGTAGCCGATCTGCGCGGCGGACGAGAACGCGATCATGCGGAACACGTCCTTTTCCCGCGCGGCGCTGATGCTGCCGACGATGATGCCCAGCGCGCCGAATACGTACAGCACGTTCGAAACGCCGCTGCCGTAAAACACGTCCGTCCCGAACACGCCGAACACGAGCTTGATCAACAGGAAGGAATACCCCTTCGAAACCAGGCCGGACAGGATGCCCGCCGAAGCCGGCGTCGAATACGCGTAGGTATCCGGCATCCAGAGGTGGAACGGGAACAGGCCGCTTTTGATCGCAAGCCCGACCGTCATCAGCGTCATCGCCGAAAGCAGCGCCGTCCGGTACTGCCCGCCTTCCCACAGCGCGGCGATCGCGGCCTTCAGACTCGGCATCAGCAGCTGCCCCGTGACGCCGTAGAGCAGGATCACACCGAGCAGAAACAGGCCGGAGCCGATCAGCGAAAAGATCATGTACCGCGTCGCCGCGAGCGTCGTGCGCCCGATCTGCCGGATCATGAGGAGCCCGCAGGACGCGATCGTGCAGATTTCGATGAACACGTAGCCGGTGAACACGTCGTTCGTGTACGCGAGCGCGAGCAGCGAAACCAGCACAAGATCGCACATCACATAGTAGAGATTGCGCTTGCCCGGTTCGAGGTCAACGTCCAGCTGCTGCTTGCCGCCGATCAGGCATAGCAGCATGACGACCGCAAAGACGAGCGCGACGAGCGGCTCCGCGATCCCGAACCTTAGCTCGTTGCCCCACGGGTGCGGGTAATGCCCCATCGGATACTCCGTCGCCGCGCCGGTCTGCAGTCCGTACACAAGAACGCAGAACGCAAGGACGGCAACGACGCCGCAGAGCGAAAGCGAAACGATGCGCGCGGCTTTGCCCTTCAAAAGTGCGCAGAGCACGGCGCAGAGCAGGCACAGCACGATCGAAAACAGCGGAAAATTGACGAAAAACGCGATCATCCCAGTCCGTGCTCCTTCTGCGCCATCGCGTAAATTTCATCGAGGTTCAGACTGTGATACCGGGCGTAGAGCCGCACGGTCAGCGCGAGCAGCACGGCGGTCACCGAAACCGAAACGACGATGCCGGTCAGCACAAGGCCCGCCGGGAGCGGATTGCCGTACAGAGCCGGATCGGTATTGCCATTCTGTATGATCGGGGAGAGCCGCCCCTCGATATACCCGAACGAGGTCAGCATAAGGTACGCCGCCGTGTCCATGATGTTCAGACCGATGATTTTTTTCAGCAGGTTCCGATGCAGCAGCAGCGTCACGAACCCGACCGCAAACAGCAGCACCGCCGCGATCGGAATCCGGACGTTCCAGACCTGTTCCCAAAATCCCTGCATCAGATCTTCCCCCTTTGAAACAGCGAAAACAGCCCGTACATCGTACAGGCGACGACGATCCCGACCGCCGCGTTCAGCGGCAGGATCAGCCCGGCCGACAGGATGCGGCCCGGCGTGCCGGGCGAAAAGACCGTGTGCAGTCCGTTCGCGCCGCAGAAGAACGAGTAGCATTTCGAAAGACTGTAAAACCACAGCGCCGCAAGGCAGATGATGCGGAACGAGCCAAGGTTCAGCTTCGTTTCGAGCCGCGAAAAGCCGAACGCGACCGCGTACAGGATCAGCCCCGCGCCGATGATCGCGCCGCCGGAGAACCCGCCGCCGGGGCCGAGATGGCCGTTCAGAATCACGTACAGCCCGAACAGCACGATGATCGGGACGAGGATCGACGCAGCCGTCGTTACGATGCGGTCCTGCCGCAGCGTGAGCGTGCCTTCGTCGTCGATCGCAGGGTCCTCCGCCTTGAGAAGCAGGATCAGCACCGCGACGAGCGCCGTGAACAGAACATGCGATTCGCCGAGCGTGTCGAACGCGCGGTAGTCGAGGATCACGCCGGCGACGAGGTTGACCGCGCCGGTTTCCGTCATGCCGTCGCGCACGTAGCGCAGCGCGACTTCGTTGTCGGTCGGCGTGCCGGCCGCGCCGAACGGCGGCAGGTCGAATACCGCGACGAGCAGGAACACGACCGTCATCAGCCCGAGCAGCGCGGCCAGGATCGGATACGCGCGGCGCAGGACGCGGAAGTCTTCCGCTGCGAGTGCGTCTTCCGGTTCGGCGTCCTTCGGCCGCTCCGGCAGGGCGGCGGGGGCAGGGTGCATCGGCCCGGCGATTTCATTCGTCAGGTCGAACGCGTCCGCGTCCCAATCGCGCAGCCGCTCCTTAAGACTCCTTTTCCGTTCCATCCTCTTGCGCCTTTCTGCGAAGATCGCGCAGCTTTTTCAGCGTCAGAAACAGCAGCAGGCTCGAAATGCCCGCGCCGACGGCGGCTTCGGTCACGGCCAGATCCGGCGCGCGCAGGATCGCCCACAGGATCGACATGACGAGACTGTACGCCATGAAGATCACGACCGCCGACAGCAGATTTTTCGTCAGGCACGTCGCCGCGCCGCAGGCGACCAAAAGCCCCAGCAGCAACAGTTCAAAGTATTCCATCGTCGTCCTCCGTTTCGGCGCCGATCACCATGTGCCGTTTGGCGTCGGGATCGGTCAGAAGCTCCATCCGGCTGAGCAGATGCGCGGCGATCGGGCTGCCGATCCAGAGGAACAGCAGCACGGCCAGCAGTTTCCAGAGATAGACCGGCGCGTCGGCGGCCAGCATCAGCGCGCCGAGCAGAAACAGCGCGCCGAGCGTGTCGATGATCGCGGCGCAGTGCATCCGGTTCAGCACGAAGCGGAAGCGGAACACGCCGAGCAGCGATACGCCGATCACGAACAGGCCGATCGCGGCGAGCAGGGCGGAAAGCCCGAAGCGAACCCAATCACTCATAGCGGTCGTCCTCCGGTTCCCGATCGACGCCGCCGCGCCGACGGATGCGCGTCATCGCCAGCACCGCCACGGCCAGAAAGCTGATCAGTCCGTAGATCAGCGAAACGTCCAGCAGCCAGCTTTCCTTCAAAAACAGGGCCAGCACGGTGATCGCCAGCAGCGACAGCGTGCCGATCATGTTCACGCCCATAATGCGGTCGGCCGTGCGCGGGCCGCGGATCGCGCGGATCAGCGCAAAGAGGATGCCGAGCCCGAGCCCGAACAGCAGAATCAAAAACAGAACGGTATAGGCCTGCTCCATGCGTTACGCCTCCATTCGATGCAAAAGACGGCACAGCACACCGCTTTCGAGCCCTTCGGCGTATTCCCGCCTGAGACAGTGTACCGTCACGCGGCTGCCCGCCGTGCGTACCGTGATCGTGCCGGGCGTCAGCGTGATCGCGTTCGCCATCATGAACTGCGCAAAGCGGGTTTTCAGCCCCGTGTCCACGACGACGAGCGTCGGCGCCGCGGGAATCTTTTTCCTGAGGACGAGCCGGATCACCGCGCCGTTCGCCTTCAGAATCTCGAACAGCAGCACGGGCAGAAAGACGAGGAACAGCGGCACGCGGCAGAGGAACTGCAGGTCCTTCTTCGGCGTATAGCCGAACAGCGCGTACGCCAAAAGGCCCAGTCCCGCGGTGAGTCCCGCGCCGAACAGGCAGATTTCCGGCGTAACGCTCCCGTTCAAAAGGAGCCAGATTCCGAAGAGCAGAAGATACATGCAGCGCACCCCTATTTATATAAGGAAGAATCAGTCGAGAAGGAAGTCGGCCCAGACCGCGTTGTGGTCGGAAAGCTGCCGTTCGGTCATCGCGCGCACCGGCGAATCGGGGGCGGCCCAGCCGCAGTCCTCGCGCAGGGTCGAAACGAGCCCGTGGCCCGTGCAGGTCGCGCGCTTCGAGAAAATCCAGTCGAGGTGCAGCCCGAGGTCGCCGCCGTCCATCGGCTTGCGCCTTGTGATGAGCTTTTCGCCGTTGCAGCGCTTATAATCGTAGCCCGCGCGCTCGGCGGTCGGGAGCAGCGGCTCGAACCGTTCCACGTCGCGCATCGCGCCGCCGTTCGCCCGCTGCCAGTCGTAGTACGCCTTCGCGGATGCGTAGCTGTCCTCAAAGGCGTTCGAGTTGAAGTCGCCGCCGACGAGGATCGGGATCTCGCCGAAGAAATCGTCCGCCGCGTCGAGGATCGCTTTCGTCTGCACGGCGCGGAACTCCGGCGTCGTGCGGTTTTCGAGGTGGACGCAGACCGTGCCGACCCGCGTGCCGCAAATATCGAGCTCGGCAAGCACCGCAACGCGGCCGCCGATGCGCACCTGCTCGTCAAAGTACCAGTCGTAGCCGGCCGGCGGATAGAACGACGTCGCCCGCACGATCGGCCATTTCGAAAACAGCACGTTCCCTTCGTAGCCCTTCCGATCGCGGGGGTTCACCAGCTCGATGAATTCAAGCGCGTAGACGTAGTTATAGCCCAAGAGGTCCGCGAGCGCGCGCGCCGTGTCGATGTTGCCGCTGCGCTCCGTGCCGTCGTCCATCTCGTTGCCAAACAGAATGTCGGCGCCCATAAGGTCGGGGCATTCGGTTAAAAACGGCGCGATCTCCCGAATCCGGTACCCGTGCTCCATGTTGAACACCGCGGCGCGGATCGAAGCCGGCTTCATTTTGGGCGCGGGGAACAGGTTGAAGGTCTCCGGCCCGTCGAAGACCGGCAGCCGCTTCATGACGCGCGTCTGTCCGTCGATCGGAACGTCCTTGCCGAGCCGCACGCGCAGCGCATAGGGAATGGTATCCAAAGCCATACAAAACCTCCGGATTCTTTTTCCAACAGTATAGCACGTTTTTTCGGTTTTGCCCACCCATTTTTTCGGTTCTGCAGCGAAATGTAAAATTTATCGGAAGCGCGCAGCATCTTTTTTCGGAAAAGCAATTGACAAACCGAAAAAATCGTTGTAGAATTTACTCAACGATTACGAAAACGTTTGCGTTCTCGTAGTCCGCTTCTGTTTTCACGCAGCATCAAAACGGAAAGGAAACGAACGGTATGATCAAGGCAGTCATGTTTGATATGGGCGGCACGCTGGAGGATCTGTATTCGGACGAGAAAAACGACCGCGCCACCGCGTACGGTCTTTACGCGATCCTGCAAAAGTACGGCATCGAGGTTCCCTACGAAGCGGAGCCGCTTTGGAAGATCGTCGGCGAGGGAATCCAGGCGTACAAGAAGTGGTCGGAGAAAACCCTGGAGGAATTGAAGCCGAAGCAGATCTGGTGCGACTGGGGCTTTCGGGACATTCCGGTCGATAAGGAAAAGCTCGCGGCCGTCAGCGAGGAGATCGCGCACATGTGGGAGACCACGTTCTATGATCGCAAGCTGCGCGAGCACGGCGCGGAGATGCTGCGCGGGCTGAAGGAAGACCTCGGCATGTATATCGCGGTCGTCAGCAATACGGGCAGTCTCTATCAGGTGTTCGAGACGCTGAAGAAGTACGGCGTGCGTCAGTATTTCGACGACATCACCCTTTCCTCGATCACCGGCTTCCGCAAGCCGAATCCGGATATCTTCCGCGTCGCTCTCAATCAGGCGAACCTCGATCCGAGCGAATGCGCCTTTGTCGGCGACACGCTCTCGCGCGACGTGGTCGGGCCGCGCCGCATGGGTTTTGGGCGCGTGTTCAAGATCAATTCGTTCCTGACGCCGCAGAAGGACCTCGGCAAGTACGACGTCGAGCCGGACTATCAGATCACCGATATCTACGACGTCTACACGATCCTGAAGAAGGAGCGCGAAGAAGGCAAGTAAGTTCCCTTGCAGGGACTTTGGAACATTCGTCGAAGAGGGAGGTACATTCATGGCAAAGAAAGGTTGGAAACGTCCGCCGATGACCAAGGAACGGCTCAAAAACCAGGTTCTGAACGTAATCGGCAACCCGTTCAACATGATCGTGTTCTTCACGCTGATCATCCTGTTCGCGCTGATCATCATTCCGCTGCTGTCGATGGTGCAGAACACGTTCATCGTCGCGAAGGCGGAGCTGCGCAGCATCCCCGGCGCGAAGATCGGCGACTACACGCTGTATTACTGGAGATACCTGCTGGCAAGCCCGCTGACCAAGACGATCCTTTGGGAGCCGCTGCTCCACTCGCTGCTCATCGGTTTCTTTGTCACGGTCATTTCGGTTCCGCTCGGCGCGCTGATGGCGTGGCTGATGGTCCGTACCGACATCCCGGCCAAGGGCCTTTTGTCCGCGCTGATCCTGATTCCGTACATGATCCCGTCGTGGTGCAAGGCGCTGTCGTGGCTGTCCGTGTTCCGGAACGAGCTGTCCGGCAGCTACGGCGTGCTGACCGGTCTCGGCATCCCGGTGCCGGACTGGCTCGCGTACGGCCCGTTCGCGATCATCATCGTCATGACGATGCACTACTATGCGTTCGCGTACATCATGGTCTCCGGCGCGCTGCGCTCGATCAACTCCGAGCTCGAGGAGATGGGCGAGATCCAGGGCGCGAACAAGCTCCAGATTCTGAAAAGCATTACGCTGCCGCTCGTTCTGCCGTCGATCCTGTCGGCAACGATCATGACGATCTCTAAGTCGATCGGCTCCTACGGCGTGGCGGCGCGTCTCGGCAACACGATCAAGTATTACGTCCTTGCGACGCGCATGAAGGAGTTCATCAACGACAGCCCGAAGGGCGTCGGCTACGCGATGTCCATCCTCATGATCCTGCTCGCCGCCGGCACGATCATCGTCAACCAGCGCCTGATCGGCACGCGCAAATCGTATGCGACGATCGGCGGCAAGGGAACCCGTTCCAACCTGATCCCGCTGCGCGGCGCCAAGTGGCCGATGCTGATCGTCATCACGGTGTTCCTCGTCGCGGCGATGGTTCTGCCGACGTTCTTCCTCGTCATGGAATCGTTCCAGATCGTCCCGGGCGGCGGCTACGGGCTCGATAACCTGACGCTGTACGCCTGGATCGGCGAGCTCGAAAACGCGCCGAACCCCGCGTTCGCGCAAAACGGTCTGTTCCGCAACTCCGAATTCTTCCGCGCGCTCGGCAATACCGTCAAGCTCAGTCTGATCGCGTCGATCATCACCGCCGTGTTCGGCCAGTTCTTCGGCTACATCACGACGCGCGGCAGAGGCAAGTGGTACGGCAACGCCGTCGAGCAGCTGATCTTCATCCCGTACCTGATGCCGGGCGTCGCGTTTTCCGCCATCTACTTTGCGATGTTCAGCCAGCCGCGGCTCGGCGGCCTGATCCCGTCGCTGTACGGCACGTTCCTGCTGATCCTGCTCGTTTCGGTCGTCAAGCACTTCCCGTTTGCGAGCCGTTCCGGTTCGTCGAACATGATGCAGATTTCGGTCGAGCTCGAGGAAGCGGCGACGATCAACGGCGCGGGCTTCTGGCGCCGGATCGGGAGCATCGTCATCCCGCTCGCCAAGAACGGCTTCCTCTCGGGCTTCTTGCTCTCGTTCATCAGTATTGCAAAAGAGCTCGACCTGATCGCCATTCTGATGACCCCCGCGAACTACACGCTGTCCTTCCTGTCGTTCGACTATTCGAAGGAAGCGATGCCGCAGGTCGCGGACGCGATCTGTATCGTCATCATCGCGTTCATCCTGATTACCAACCGGATCGCGGATCGGTTCGGCGGCAACGTCTCTAAGAGCATGTGATCCCACGTCCCACGATTGAATGAAGAAAGGAATCCGACAATGAGTAAAATCGTATTGAGTCACATTGATAAATTCTACGGTGATAACCATGTTTTGCGCGATATCAACCTCACGATCGAGGACGGCGATTTCATGACGCTGCTCGGGCCGTCCGGCTGCGGCAAAACGACGACGCTGCGCGTGGTCTCCGGCCTCGAGAAGCCGCAGCACGGCACGATGACGATCGACGACCGCGTGATCATCGACGCGGATAAGGCGTTCTACGAAGCGCCCAGTAAGCGCGGCCTGAACCTCGTGTTCCAGAGCTACGCGCTGTGGCCGCACATGACCGTGTTCCAGAACGTCGCGTTCGGCCTGAAGATCAAGAAGATGAAGAAGGCGGAGATCGAAGAAACCGTCATGCGCGCGCTGAAGACGATGCGGATCGAGGAATACCGCGGCCGCTACCCGAACGAACTGAGCGGCGGTCAGCAGCAGCGCGTGGCCATCGCCCGCGCCATCGCTTCGAGCCCGAAGCTGCTGCTGCTCGACGAACCGCTCAGCAACCTCGACGCGCGCCTCAGAATCGACATGCGCGCCGAGCTCAAGCGCCTGCACAAGGAAACCGGCACGACGATCATCTACGTCACGCACGACCAGGTCGAAGCGCTGACGATGTCCACGCGGATCGCGCTGTTCAAGGAAGGCGAGATTTCGCAGATCGACACGCCGCTCGGCATTTATACGAACCCGATCGACCTGCAGGCCGCGGACTTTATCGGCAACCCGCGCATCAACTTCATCGACGCGAAGGGTTATTACGACGGCGACACGCTGCGCGTGACGAGCGAGTTCGGCGTTTACGTCTATCCGCACGAGACGGTCAAGACCGACGAGGAGATTCCGGTGAACACCGAGTTCGACTGCGTGCTGGGCCTCCGTCCCGAGATGGTCGATATCTTCACCGAGGATCCGCAGCACCGCAACACCGTGCCCGCGACGGTCTACGCCAACCAGCCCGCCGGCAGCGAAACGCTCGTCACGCTGACCGTCGGCGGCGTCGAGTTCCTCGCGATCCAGGTCGGATTGGTGGATTATGACATGAACCAAAATGTCTTTGTGGTCTTGCATCCGGGCCGCATGAACGTGTATAATAAAGAGACGGGACGGCTGATCAAGTACGCCAAGACGAAGCACAAGGCGGGCGTGGACGACTGATCCCAATCGAAAGATTCCAAGGAGGGAGCAACGATGAAAAAACTGTTCGCCGTTTTACTGGCAGTATGTATGCTTCTTGCGCTGGCCTGCACGGGCAGCGGAACGGAGCCCGGAACCGCCGCCCAGACCGGAACGCCGGATCAGCCGGCCAAGACCGGTTCGGAAGCGATCGACGCCGTCGGGGAAGACGGCATCGACTGGAACCACATGACGATGGACGAACTGTACGCCAAGGCCAAGGAAGAGGGCGGCGTGATTACCGTGTACTCCACGACTTCGGACGCGAACACGGCGATCAAGAAGATCAAGAAGGATTATCCCGATCTGCAGTTCGAGTACATTTCCTGCGATACGAACACCGTCAAGGGCAAGATCGAGCAGGAATACGACACCGGCAACGTCAACGCGGACGTGCTGATGGTCAAGGACTCCTCCGGTGAAATCTACAACGAGCTGGTGCTCTGGGACGTCCTTTCGGTCTACTATCCGGCGACGATCTGCGCGCACATGGATCCGGACCTTTTGAAGTACGGCATGCCGCTGTATTCCACGTTCAACCCGTGGTTCTACAACACGAGCGCCGAAAAGGGCTTCCCGGACGGCGTGCCGATCACGAGCTGGTGGGACATCGTCGAGGGCTATAACGTCGATACAAAGTCCTACACCGACGCGAACGGCAACAGCACGCAGAAGTGGACGGTCTACACGAAGGATATCACCGCGCCGTCGTACGCCGCGCTGTGGGCGCAGCTGATTATCGACAGCGACGCGCTGTTCGCGCAGTATAAGGAGCAGTACGGCGAAGACCTCGTGATCACGTACCACGACAAGCTGCAGAACAGCCCCGGCTTCATGGAGCTGCCGGAGAACAACGCGGGCGTCGAGCTGTTCTGGCGCTTCTCGCAGATGTTCACGACGGAGCTGTCCGACGGCGACGCGGTCGTCGAAGCGGTCGACAATTCGATCAACGGCCCGACGCTCGGCCTTTGCTCGGCCTCCAAGCTCGACAACGCCGCGATGGGCATGAACATTGCGTGGGTCACCGGCCTCAAGCCGTACACCGCGCAGAACGCCGCGGCCTACTCCTATGTGGTCAACGGCTGCGACAACCCGGCCGGCGCGCGCCTGTTCATCAACTACATGATGGGCGGCGACGACGGACAGAGCGGCTGCTACACAACGTTCGACAAGCTCGGTCACTGGTCGGTGCGCGACGACGTCGTGTATGAGAAGTCCGGCATCGGGTTCGAGGACGTCGGCCTGAAGGCCCCGGACTACGAACAGGTCTACGCGAACTACCCGAACGTCAAGGCGTACTGGACGCTTTGGGCGAACATGCGGTAACCGCAGAAAAAGAATCAATCGCGTTCCGCGGGGAGCGATCCCCGCGGGGCGCCGGAGAACGGCATGGCAAAGACGAAATCGAAATTTCAGCAGAAGCTGGACGGCTTTTTGCGGGTTCTGTTCCTCGATGAGAACGGAAAGCCGAAAAGCGCGACCGTCCTGTATTCGTTTCTGCTTGCCGTCCTGTTCATCGGCCTGTATGCAGCGGCCTATTTGCTGCTTTTGGACCCGCTCGAAGCGGCGTTCGCGTCGCTGCCGACCTGGCTTCGGAACGTCGCGGAGTACGCGATCCCCGCGATCGTCGGGAGCGTTGTGCCGGTCGTGCTGGCGCTTCTGCTGAAAAAGCAGCAGCGGCTTGTGCCGTGCGCGTTCCTGTGGATGGCGGGGCTGTTCGCGGCCATGTGCCTTGCGGAGCTGGTGCTGATCGACTGGTCGGACGCGGCGACCGAATATGCGCTGTTCTTCGTCCTGCTCGGGCTGCCGTCGCTGCTGTCGATCGTTTTCGGCGGCGTGCCGGTGGCGCTCTTGTACCGCAGGGCGCTCAGGCGGCAGGCGGCGGAGGCGCAAAAAGCGCCGACGCGGCCGTCGTATTACAATACCTGATATGCTGGAAGTTTTCGTTTGCAACGTCGGCGACGGCGACGCGATCCTGCTCACCGAGCGGCGCGAAGGCGCGCCGGACTATACGGTGCTGGTCGACGCGGGCCGGCCGTACGTCGAGCCGGGCGAGGGCTCGCTCCGCAAGGAAGCGCTGTACTTTCTGAAAGCGCGCGGGGTGCGGTCGCTCGACCGCATGATCCTTTCGCATCCGCACATCGACCACGTCGGCGGCGCGGAGCGGATCCTGCGCGCGATCCCGACGAAGCGGCTCACGATGCTGACGCTGCCGCCCGAGCATCCCGTCTGGATCAGTCCGTCGTTCACGTCGGGGGACAAGACGCAGAACGGCCTAAGGCACATGCTGAACCTGCTGGATTCGATCGCATCGGCCGCGCGGGAAACCGGCTGCGCGCTTGAACAGGCTGCGGCCGGAACCGAACGGCTGACCGACCGGCTCAGTATGACGACGATCCTGCCGAAAATCGGGTTCGTCCGGCGGCAGGCCGACCTGTTCAAAAAGCTCTACGCCGGGGAACCGGTGAACGACGAAGACAGTTTTCGCGTGTCGAAGGAGCGGAACCAGTGCAGTCTGATGCACCGCTTCTCGTACGCGGGCCGCAGCGTGCTGCTGACCGGCGACCGGTACGCGTCCGAGTGGGAGGACGAAGCGATCCCGCCGTGCGACGTATTCAAACTCCCGCACCACGGGGACGGCAAGTCGGTCACGAAAAAGGCGCTGAAGCGGATCGCGCCGATGATCGCGATCGTTTCGTGCCAGAGCGACCCGCGCGCCGGTAAGGACCGGCCGAACGCGGAAGCGCTCGCGCTGACGCAGGCTGCGGCGGCGACCGTGCTCTGCACGGAGAACCGCGAGATGCCGACGCTGCCCGCCGCGTCGTATAACGGCGTGTGCGTCACGATTACGGAGGACGGCACGATCGGCTGCCGCACCGAATAAGGTTACTCCTTCGCCGCACGGCGAAGCGGATATCACAAAAACATGAGGAGGAACAACATGAAAAAGGTACTTTCCATCGTGCTCGCGCTGACGATGCTGCTCGGCGCAATCGCATGCACGACGCCGGAACCGGCGGCGACGACGCCGACCGACGCACCGAAGACGGAACCGGTTGTGACCGAAGCCCCGAAGGCGGCGGAGCCTGAACCCGTTGCCGAGCCGGAGCCCGAGCCCGCGCAGGAAGCGCAGTATGTGGCGCTCGGTCTGACGATCAAGAACAAGTCCGGCAAGACGGTGGATGAGCTTTACATCTATCCGACCGGCGGCGACAAGGGCGTAAGCGTTGTCGCAAAGGGTTGGCCGACCAAGAAGGCCGACGGCGAAAAGTATGAGCAGAACATCTATATC
The DNA here is from genome assembly GCA_017448545.1 of Clostridia bacterium. Taxonomy (GTDB): domain Bacteria; phylum Bacillota; class Clostridia; order Christensenellales; family CAG-138; genus UBA3792. Next base: position 5,889 of record JAFSLH010000022.1, on the reverse strand, counting down.
GTCCGTCCCGCTGACGCCGATATGACCGCGCTCGCCGTGTTCGAGGACGGTTCCACCACTTCGTTGGACCTCGGCAAGATCGAAATGTACGGCGAAGTCAAGCTCGAGGAGACCGGCTTTGAATACGAAGTCGAGGACGATCCGGCGGATCAGGCCGCGATCGCGCTCGTCGTGGCGACCGGCAAGACGGCCGACAACGTATATCCGGGCTACGTCAAGGTGGCTGCCGAAATGAAGAACAAGACCGGCAAGAACATCGTTGAACTGTACCTCTATGAAGAGGGCGGCGATCCCAAGGCGTACAACAACCTGATCGATTACCTCTACAATGCCGCGGGCGAAAAGTTCGTGTCCTGGACGCCCGGCAAGGCGAAGGAAGGCGGCCGCTATGTGTTCAGCTTCTTCCTCCGTCCGGAGACCCAGAACTACTACATCGACCTCGTCTATGACGACGGCACGTCCCTCGAAGGCGCGCTGATCGACGATTGGTGGAAGCCGAACGGCGACGGCAACCTGAAGAACGAAATCTCCATGAAGGACGCTGCGGACGACACCGCGTGGAAGATCGAGTACGACGACGGTACCGACGACGACTACGGCATGCTGATGGACGAGCGTCTTGCGTACGAAATGGAAGTCGTCGGCGTCCCGGCGGACGGCTGGTATCCGACCTATCCGGGTGTGCCCGAAGTCGATCCGGCGGAAGCCGAAGCGGCGCTCGTTGAGCTCGTCAAGGCGGCGGTTCCGTTCGCAGGCGAAGCGGCGGCAGAGCCCGAACCCGAACCCGTTGCGGTCGTTCCGGCGGGCGAAGTTCCGGCGGGCTACACCGGCCTCCACCTGATGCTGAAGAACAAGTCCGGCAAGGAAATCTACAAGGTTTACCTGTTCCCGACCGGCGAAGACAAGGGCAAGAACATCTTCAAGACCGTGCTCGAAGGCAACATCCCGACCGAGGATGAGACCGTCGAAGGCAAGCCGCACGAGGTGTTTGCGTACGTCTTCCGCGAGACCGAAAAGCTCGGCGCAATGACGCTGCGCGTTCGCTATGCGGACGAGACCGAACAGGACTTCGAGCTGAAGCCGCTGGAGGACTACACCGTGTTCACCGTCAAGGCGGATGAATTCAAGCAGAAAGTCAGCGACGACGCAGAAGACAGAGCGGCGATGGACGCAGTCGCGGCGGCCGGCGTTTCGACCGACGGCGTGGAGTTCGCACCGATCGCGGGCGAAGAACCGGCAGCCGAAGCCGCGGCGGTTCCGGCGGGCTACACCGGCCTCCACCTGATGTTGAAGAACAAGTCCGGCAAGGAAATCTACAAGGTTTACCTGTTCCCGAACGGCGAAGACAAGGGCAAGAACATCTTCAAGACCGTGCTCGAAGGCAACATCCCGACCGAGGATGAGACCGCAGAAGGCAAGCCGCACGAGGTGTTTGCGTACGTCTTCCGCGAGACCGAAAAGCTCGGCGCAATGACGCTGCGCGTTCGCTATGCGGACGAGACCGAGCAGGACTTCGAGCTGAAGCCGCTGGAGGACTACACCGTGTTCACCGTCAAGGCGGATGAATTCAAGCAGAAGGTCAGCGACGACGCAGAAGACAGAGCGGCGATGGACGCAGTCGCGGCGGCCGGCGTTTCGACCGACGGCGTGGAGTTCGCACCGATCGGATAAGCTATGAATCATACGCGGAGCGCGGCCCGATAACGGCCGCCTCCGCATTCCGCTTTTGCTGCATTGTAATTGGTATTAGGGCAATCGGACGGAAAGGAGCAGGGCCATGCAAAAACGCGCGCTGTTGATTCTTTTGTCCCTGCTGCTGGCGCTGTCGGTGCTGCCGATCGGCACGGCTGCGGAGGAAGCAAACTGGTGGGAGCAGGACGTATGGTCGGAAGAAACGCTTCTGGAACTGGGCGCGGATTTCCCGGTCTACCATGCGGAAACGCAGCGGTACGAGATCTCGACGCCGGAGCAGCTGCTGTTCCTGTCCGGTACCTGGAAGACCGACGACCGGAACGGCGACGGCGCGCCGGACGCGCCCTGCAGCGGGACGTACGTTCTGACCGCCGACCTCGATATGAGCGGGCTTTTGGCTGAGATCGGCGCGGTTCTTTCCGAAAAGACCGGCAGGGAACGGCCGGGCTACATGCCCCCGATCGCCGCGCTGGCCGACGAGAAAGAGGAGGAGGGCGTGCACTGCGCATTCTTCGGCCGGTTCGACGGACAGGGCCACGCGATCAAGAACCTGCGCGTCGAGCGCATGGGCGATAAGTACTGCGGCCTGTTCGGCAACATCGGTCACGATTTCGGCGAAGGCTTCGTCGATAACCTCGCAATCTTAGACGCGACGATCGTCGGGCGCGCGACCTGCGGCATTTTGTGCGGCTCGCTGTACGGCGACGTCCACAACATCGTCTGCACCGGAACGATCGACTGCCTCGAAAAGACCGCGGGCGGGATCGCCGGCAAGATCAAGCGCAACGAAAACGGCTATCTCGGCCTTGCGCAGAACTGCTTCGTCTACGTTGACAGTATCGTGCGCGGGCAGGGCGTGGAAAACGGCGCGGCGGGCGGCGTTTCCGGCTCCAACTCAAAGGGCGGGCAGATCGTGAACTGTTATATCGGCGGTTCGATCCGCGTGCTCGGCGAGGACGCCGAGAGCGTCGGCGGCGTCGTCGGCAACCTGAAGGGCGGCGTCGCGATCGACAACAACGTCATGCTGCTGACCAAAATCGACGGCGGTGACGCGAGCGCCGACGTCGGCCTGCTGTGCGGCAGCTACAGCGGCGAGAGCGGCTCGCACCTGCACAACAATTACGTCTGGGAAGGCACGCGCGTGCTCGGCGGCGTCGGCGAGGATCACCCCGCGGCGGCGGCGTTTACCGAAACGAGCGCGGCGGAAATCCGTTCCCGGTCGTTGTATGAAGACAAGCTCGGCTGGGATTTCGGCACGGTCTGGACCTGGATCGGCGATCCCGAAAACGGCTACCCGATGCTGCAGCCGTTTGCCGAAGCGACCGATTTTGCGGCTCGGCTGGCAAGCGATCTTGCCGTGACCGAACCGGTCCTTAAGATGGCGGAACCGATGCCGCTGTCCGTTTACAGCGGCGATGCGATCGCCTTTACCGCGAACGTTGCGCTGCCGGAAGGCGCCGCCGTGACCGAAGCGTCGATCAATTACGGCGATAAAAAGGCGAAGTCCGCCTGCGTGAACGTGCTGCCGATGACGGTGGAGGGCGGCAGACTGTCCGCCGAACTCGTGGCCGAAACGGTCGGCACGATGTACTATTACGTCTCGGCAACCGTGGACGGCAACCGCTGCCTGTTCCCGAGCGAGGGCACGCTGCGCGTCGACGTCGTTTCCGCCGACGCGAAGTATCTGCCGGATCAGCTCACGATCTCGCCGGGCGCAACGGTGTCCGAGGTCGGCCTGAACTGGATCACCCGGGCGGACGGGCTCACCGGCTATGTGCTGCTGCGCAAGGTCGGCGCCGCCGATTGGGCGCAGACGATCCCGGTTTCCGCGCCGGAACGCGTGAATGTTCGCGGCGACCGCGGTACGTTTACGAGCTTCTCGGTTGACCTTACCGGTCTCGAACCGGATACCGAATATGAATACCGCGCTGCGACGAACGACGGCACAAAGGATTATTTCAGCCCGACCTACACGTTCAGGACGCTGCCGGCGGGGGACGCGTTCTCGTTCATCGTCGTTTCCGACCTGCAGTCCACGAACGAGGAGGGCTACCTCCCGTACCTGTATACCTACACCGGATTCGTGCAGGAAACGCTGCAGCCGAACTTCGTCGTGAACCTCGGCGACCTGACCGAGGACGATACGATGGCGCAGTGGAGCTACCTGTTCGGCACGCTCGGCGAGCTGCAGGCCACGACGCTGACGGCCTATACGCCGGGCAACCATGAGTCGAAGGGCGACGTGATCTATTCGCAGTTCAAGGGCCGCACGAATCTGCCGCAGGGCGTGGACGACGAAATGCTGGCCGAAATGACCGGCGCGTTCACGGTCGGCGACGTCTGCTTCGTGATCCTCTGCACCGAGCCGTATTCCGGTATCGACGGCACGGACGCGGCGGCGGACAAGGTACGCTACTACGAAGCACAGAAGGAATGGGCGAAGTCGGTGTTCGAAGCGTCCGGCTGCTCGCGCCGCATCGTTCTCGCGCACGCAGGCCTTGTGCAGAAGGATCCGGAGGCGACCGCGTTCCTCGAAGCCATGTGCGAAGAACTGCACGTCGATCTGTTCTTCAACGGCCACATCCACGATTACTTCCGCGCGACCGTGACCGGCGACGGCCAAAAGGCCGAAGTCGGCGAAGCGACGACGTTTATGACCGTCTCCCCGCTGGGCGAGAAGTTTGACGACTACGGCGGCGAGATCGACGATCTGCTCGGCTTCCAGACCGGCAGTTCCAAGGATACGCGCCACTACTTTGCCTACGTTTCGGTCGATGCAGAGGGCGTCACCGTGACGGTCTACCGCCGCGTGTCCGACAAGGCGGTCACGAAAAAGAACTGCACCGAGTATGAGGTGATCGACTCGGTCCGCCTCCCGGCCGGGCAGTCCGCAGCGGAGCCCGCGCCGGTCGAAGCGCCGACGGAAGCGCCGGCTGTGCCGGTTGAACCGGCAGCCGAACCGCCCAAAGCAGTCGAGCCCGCACCGGCGACCGAAGCGCCCGCGGCGGCAGCGGCGGAGCCCGGCTCGTCCGGCAACGCCTGGCTGTGGATCGGCGTCTGCGTCGCGGCGATCGCGGTGATCGTGGTCACGCCGCTGCTTTTGAAACGCAGGAAAAAAGACTGATCCGCCCGCGGAGGTTCTCCGTATCGTATGATTCTCGGCGTCTGCGCTTCGTCGCAGAAAACGCAGGCGCCGGTTTTCTTCTTCTTTGTTTCGTAAACGTTTACGAATTGCCCGATCGGCGCGGATCACCCGCCGCACCGAAACCGCTCTGCGGGGGCGGGCGGGCAGCAGGCGAACCGGCTTTGCCCGGGGGAGAGGCATCCTCCGCATGACAAAACGGCGCTCTCCTTTTTTCCGTTGTTCGTAAACGTTTGCACTCCGGCGCTGCTTTGCTGCCGGACCGCAAATGACTCCTTCCTCCGTTCTTTCCTCCGGGGAGGCACGATTTGCTTGACATCGTAAACGTTTACGAAGCAAAGAAAACGGCGTACATCGGTACGCAGGGCTTCAAAAGTTTCAAAATCAGACGTCCGGCTTTTATGCCGGGGAAGAACCATTACGGAAAAGAGAGGGTCAGTATGGAACATTTATTCTGGATCGGGTTTGTCGGCGCGGCGCTGGCCGGCGTCTACGCGCTGCTGCAAACGAAAAAAGTCATGTCGTTTTCCGAGGGAACCGAGCGCATGAAGCAGATCGCCGGGGCGATCCGTGAGGGCGCGGGCGCGTACCTGAAGCGCCAGTACCGGACGGTGCTGCCGGTGTTCGCGGTGATTTTCGTCGTGCTGTGCGTGATGGCGTTCGCGTCGGGCGGAAAAATGCTGTCCGAGTTTACGCCGTTCGCGTTTCTGACCGGCGGCGTCTGGTCGCTGCTCGCCGGATTTATCGGCATGAAGATCGCCACGCACGCGAATTCGCGCACGGCGCAGGCGGCGTCGGAGGGCCTGAACCGCGGTCTGCGCGTCGCGTTCTCGGCCGGCTCGGTCATGGGCTTCACGGTCGTTTCGCTCGGCATCCTGGACGTTACGCTGTGGTACGTGCTGCTCCGGTACGTGTTCCCGATCCCCGAAACGGTCACGAACATCCCGATGTACATCGGCAACATCATGGTCATGAACGGCATGGGCGCTTCGTTCATGGCGCTGTTTGCGCGCGTCGGCGGCGGCATCTACACGAAAGCCGCGGACGTCGGCGCG